>DATDLS010000557.1:0-7686 GCA_036519195.1 Occallatibacter sp.
GGCGAATTCACGCTTGCGGCCGGTGGCCCGGACCAGCAGAAGGTTGGCGACGTTGGCGCAGGCGATGAGCAGAACGAAGCCGACGGCGCCGAGGAGCGTGAGCAGCGAGTTGCGAGTGCCGGCGACGATCGAGTCGCGCAGAGGCTGGACACCGAAGCCGCTTTTGGTGTCCGTAGGGTCGGCACGCAGGCGGCGATACCGAACGGCAGCGAGTTTGAGCTGGGCGTTGGCCTGGGCGAGGGTAACGCCTGGCTTGAGGCGGCCGGCGACAAAGAAAGTGTTGCCATGGCTGGTGCTGTTGGGATCGATCTGGAAGGGGACCCAGATGTCGGCTTTCTGTTCGGTGACGAAGGATCTTCCGAGGACACCAATGATGGTGTAGGAGTCGTTGCTGAGCGAGACGCTGGTGCCGACGATGTTGGGGTTGCCGCCGAACTTGCGCTGCCAGAAGCCGTAGCTGATGACCACCTCGTGGCCTCCGTTGGGAGCGTCTTCCTGCGGAGTGAAGGTGCGTCCGAGCATGACGGGCGCGCCGAAGAGGCGAAAGTAGGCTTCAGAAACGTGGATGCCGACGACCTGCTCGGGGACTGCGCCGGTGAGGTTGAAGCCGGGACCAGCGAAATCGTAGGCAGCGACATCCTGAAAGACGCTGGTCTGGGCTTTCCAGGTGTTGAAGTCAACCGGCGAGCCGGCGGGGCTGTTGCCCTGCGGAAAGGTGTTCAAGAACTGCACCATACGGTCCGGCTCGGAATATGTGAGCGGCTTGAGCAGGACGGCATTCACGACGGTGAAGATGGCAGTGTTGACGCCGATGCCGAGGGCGATGGCGGCCATGGCGGTGATGGTGAAGGCTGGGTTCGCGACAAGCGTGCGGAGGCAGTAGCGGAGGTCTTGCCGGAAGTCAACCATGATGGCGCCGCCTTTAGCTGTTTGGTGTTGGGCAATGCAGGCCGTACCTGTTGAATAGACGTCGCAACTCTCAAATTTGGTTCCTTAGGCAGGAGCTATCGGGTAGGACCGCAGGATTCAAGGGAATACGGGGTTTCCAGTTTCACGTCAAGAGCCGAATGAGCAAAGTGTGGATTAGCAGTACCCCTGGCTGGCATTCGCAAGACGATCAAAGATGCTGGTGACCGCAATTTCAAGGCTAAAAGAGCTCTGACCTGCGACGATCCGAACCACAAAGAGAAACCCAAAGCCGGGACGCTGGCAATCCCGATGCACGTAAGGCATTTCCCCGCGCAGCGGGGCGGAGGATTCGCTTTTGTACGTTTCCTTGGAGCGATAAGTGGCAACCGAACGCTGACGGAATCATCTATCGGCCGTATACGGAAGAAGGCCTGATCGTGCGAACACAGAAGCGCAAACTCCGGGCGCAACCTCAGCGCGTCGCTCACGGCCCAGTGACGCGGCCGAATCAGGGACGCAGCTAGCTCGGGCTGAGATAGAAACCCGCAAGTATTCCTGAGCTCAACCTTCTCGCAGGGCCTGTTGAGGTTCAATGCTGACGGCCCGCCGCAGCGGCACGGCCATCGCAACGAAGGCAGTTAGGACGACGAAAAGACAGCTCAGTGCATAGGTCCATCCATCCGTGATTGAGATGCCATACACCAAGCCCGAAATGGTCTTGCGCAGCGACCAGGCTCCCGCGATCCCCAAGGTGAGGCCGAGGATCACCTGCTTCATTTCCTGGATCAGGACCAGACGAACGATATCTGCCCGTGCTGCGCCCAGGGCCATTCTCACAGCAAGGGCCGCTACCTGCTGCCCTACGGAGTACGATACTACCCCGAACAGACCGACAGCGGAAAGGATGATTGCCAGCGTTGAAAACAGTCCCATCAAACTAGCCAGGAGTTTCTGCTGGGACAACGAAGTGTCGATAATGCTCGACATCGTTCGAGCATCTCCGATCGGCTGACCCGAATCAATTGACCGAACGATATTCCGAATTGTCGGCACAAGCGAAAACGGGTCATCGAGTTCCGTTCGTATCATGAGCGCGCTCTTGGCCTGGAACCCGACAGCATAAATCTCCGGATCGGCACTCTTGTCTAGCCCGATATCCTTGACGTCGGCGACAACCCCGATCACCGACACCGTATAGGGCGTGGGAGCTTCGGCGACAAGGATCTTCTTTCCGATCGGATACTGATTTCCGAAATAGAGCTTGGCTAAGCGATCATTGATGACGTACCCCTCCTGTGCGCCCTGCATCAGGTCCGAGGGCTGAAAGCTGCGGCCCTCAAGAAGAGGTATATTCATGGACTCGAAATAACCAGGGCTGACGCTGCGAATCTGAGCCACGGGGTATTCGGTAAGGCTGCGAGGTGCCTGGCCCTCGACTCCGAAAAACATGAGCCCCATTGAGGGCATGATCGGAAGAATATTGATAGTTGAGGCTTCTCTGACTGCGGGTACGGCCTTCACTCGCTGCAATAGGTCCTGGTAGAAGGCTTTTGTCATCCCGTAGGAAGAGTACTTTTGATAGGGCAGCGCCAGTTGAACGGTCAGGATACGATCAACGCGGAAGCCAGGATCGACTTTAGTCAAACGGTTCAGGCTCTTAACCAGGAGGCCGGTTGAAATCACTACCGTCACCGTGATCGCGATTTCCCCAATGATGAGAAGGTTCCGCATGGACCACGGTCTCCTCGGATTCTGTGATGTTGTCGGTTTTTTGAGCGAGGTGGCCAAGTCGTTCCTCAAGGTCTGCGTCGCCGGCAGAGTTCCGAAGAGCGTACCGGTGACCAGAGAGACCCCGATGCTGTAGAGAAGGACCGTCAGATCGATCCTCGTCTCGTCCAGTCTTGCGATGGTCGAAAAGTCGGCGGCCCACCTCCGGAGCAGGATCGTACCGATAAAGCCAATAATCAGGCCGCCGATGGTGCCGATGGTTGCGAGCACCAAACTTTCCGTTAACAGTTGCCTGAAAATACGTTGGCGCGTGGCCCCCAGCGCCACTCGAAGCGCAATTTCTTTCTTGCGCCTTGCAGCACGCCCAAGAAGCAGATGGGCAAAATCCGAACAGGCGATCACCATCACAAGAGTTGAAGCACCGAGCAAGACCATCAGCAGAACCTTTACACCGCCAGTAAAGTAGTCCAGCAGAGTCGTCATGCCGACACCCACATCCTTATCGTCAGCCGGATATGTTGCCGCCAGTCGGTTCGCGATGAACTCAAGATCCTTCTGGGCCTGCCCGGCGCTGATCCCTTTTTTAAGTCGGCCGATGACCCATACCCTACGAGCCTGTCGGCGAGCCTGGTCCGCCTTGCTCATCTGCGATATCGGAATCCAGAGATCAGCGTCCTTTGGGAACTGAGTCTGTTGACTGATCACCCCGGCAATGGTGAATGCCACTCCGTTAATCTCGACGGACTGGCCCACGACCCCGGGATTGGATGCGAAATGCTCCTGCCATAAGCGGTGGCTGAGCATTACAACTTGGTCCGTGCCCGCATGTTCATCAAGGGAAGTAAAATCACGACCGTATTCCGGATGTACCCCCAGCATCGAGAAAAAATTTGACGATACCGCGACGCCGGAGATCTGACTCAGCTCGCCTTTATAGGCCAGCACGGAATTCTCGTGACCGCTCGAAGAGTATCCCGCCATCGCCTCAAAGCTTTTGTTCTGTTCCTGCCAGTCCTTAAAGTCTGGGTAAGACAAACCGAACCTCGGGACATGAAGATTCGTTTCGTGCAGAAATAACAGGGATTGAGGATCTCGAAAAGGTAAAGAGCGCAGTAAGACTGCAGTGATAACGCTGAAGAGGGCGACATTCACTCCAATTCCTGCGGCCAGCACGACCAACGCTGCTGCGGTGGTAACCCGATCGCGCGCAAAGGATCGGATAGCAAATTTCACATCTTGGGTGAACATGCCCAACAGATTCCCGCCGGCAGCCTCGTGACACTCCTCCTTATACCGCTCATATCCGCCCAACTCCACGCGTGCTTGCCGCTCGGCCTCCGCACGGCGAAGACCGGAGCACTCCAGATCATCGGCACGGCATTGGATGTGCGAGCGAAGCTCCTCATCCTTTTCGATGTTGACATCTGCCCGGTGAAATACTGTCCGTACAAAAGACCGAATTGAAGCCAGCAGGTTCATAGTTCCTCCCGCTCTATGGCAAGAGCGGCCGGGAATTGACTTAGATATCAGAAGTTTAGGACAATTCGCGAGAGAAGGGAATAGCTGCGGATGCGCGCAGCTACTCCTCAGATCGCGCGATCTATATTTACCAACGACACAGTGAACTTCCTGGGCCCGAAGGGTCAGTACATTGAACGGGATTTCGAAGACGCCATCCTGCGGGAGCTCGAGATGTTTCTGCTCGAACTGGGCGCCGGCTTCTCTTTCATCGCCCGGCAGAAGCGGATTCAGATCCACGGGGAGGATTTCTATATAGATCTGCTCTTCTACAACCGAAAGCTCAAGCGGTTGGTCGCCGTGAAACTGAAACAAGGAAGCTTCCGGGCAGAGGCAGATGGCACTCTACCTCCGTTGGCTGGCGAAGTACGAGAGCGAGGACGCTGAAGGCCCGCCTCTCGGAATTATCCTTTGCGCCGGAGCCAGTACCAGGCAGATCGAGCTTCTGGAGCTTGGCTCGGCCGGCATCCATGTAGCCGAGTACCTGGCGGTTCTTCCGCCCCGCGATGTCCTGGAACGTAAGCTCAAAGATGCCATTGGCGCAGCCCGTCTGCGCTTTGAGGGAAGGGAATTGGAAAACTTGCGAGTTCGACAACCCGGGTTGCGATCCAGCCCATCGCCGACGCTCCGGTTCCGGTCGACCCTCGCCTGCTCAGGCTGAAGCAGATGGTGGTCGATGCGGTGACGGCCGCCAATTCTCGCACGAAGAGTTGAGCACCCGGTTAGGCGATGTCACCCAGCGCTGCCTGGCGCGCTGCATCGCCGGAAAAGCTTCTTGACGGAAGATAAGTTCAACGCAATCGCCAAAGCCCTCAGCATGGAGGCGCATTTATTTGCGGGGGCATGGGCAGCTTCTCTTGGGTTGCCTATACCCGATAAGGACGATTGTGCCCAACATTCGCATCTCTCAGCGGCGAATCGGATGAAGAAGACAAACTGTATCTCACCAAAGGTCGCCAATTGACAAAACTTGCCCTTGATCACGCCGTCCCGATTATCTTTGCTCCGCGATTTGGGCAGGCCTTCGTTCAACGTCATGACGGAAGCGTTGAAAGAATCACCGTTCCGCCACCAACCCCCGACCAAATCGAAAGTGCAACCGGTTGTCTGTTGCAGCTCCGCAACGAGTATTTTCTTGTTACGGCAGAGCATGTCTTGGACAAATACCAAGAACGGCGGGACAACGGTGAATCGCTGGTGTGGCAGGTTGGCGAGGTTCCGTTCGATCCGCTCCCATGCGTTGCTTGGAGGGGAAGCCGCAAACGTACGCGAAAGGATATTGTCTTCCTAAGGCTGTCGGAGCAGGAGGCAAGAGAGGCGTGTGGGGACCAAGCGCACATAATCTCGGCGGCCAACGCGTGGCCACCGAGCGCTCCGAAAGAGGACGAGTTAGTTCTACTGGCTGGGTATCTAAATCGGATAAAAGAAGTTGAGAACGACACGATTACGCCGCGCCCACTTTCCGCAATGCTTAAAGTCACTAGGTCAACCGGGGACGGCACTTTCAAGTGCCGATATGAAAGCTCTGATATCACTAGTTTTGCCCCAGAGGCATTACCGCTGGAAGATTTGCGGGGCAATACCGGGGGCGTGAGCGGTGGGCCAGTATTCCGGATCGAAGACAGCAGCGATCCATTTGTCTTCGTTGGGGTGATGTCCGAGGTGGGTGGCGGCACTGTAGATGACGCTGACACTGTCGTAATTGATGCGGTTGATGGGGTGCCCTCCAAGTTTTCGTAAAATGCAGCCTTGGAAACTGCACGATGCGTTTAGCAAAGCTTTCCTGGCCACCTATCGCACGTTGCCGGACAACGTAGACGCGCCCAATGGAGCACCTACCCGATCTCGTATCCATCAACTTTGTGAAAGCGCTTCACCTGAATTCAACCCTGGCACGCGATCCAGGAAGATGCAGAAGCCAGGAACTAATTAAAGCACAGTTATTAACCTAATCGATACTATCGGTAGTTACTTCGAATCGATCCGTAACAAGAGCAAAGTTTTCATTGACAAACGCCTCGGGCTCCTGGACAATTCCGGCAACGCTTTCATACGCGGTCAATTTGTCGATTCAGCATTTCCTTCTGCGCCCTGGGTGCGGATGGAATTCTGTCGAGGCACAGGAGCATATTTGGGCTGGTCTTTTGAAGCCGTCCTATGCTCACTTTCTCAACGGTAAGAATACAGGGCAGTCTGCACCGCCCGATTTCGAGGAGCACTCTGACAACCCGAGAACTTAGGTTTTTCGCAACTGCGGCGCTGTCACTGGCCATAATGTTTAAGTCGGCGGCCGAATCGCAACAAACTGCTAATCATGCAATCGCACACCCTGAAACCGGGCAGGAGGCAAGCGCTATTCTTGCCGCTGCAATCGCCGCAATGGGCGGACAGGATGCCTGGGGTAGTGTTTCAGATACCACAGCGACGGGCAGTTGTGCGGGAAGCGGTCGAGCGGATGATATGCAGGTCACGTTCCGATGGATTACAGCGCGCGACCAGTTTTGTTACGAGAGCGACCCTGAACACCATAGCGCTGTTATGTTGAGTGGACACGGAAGACCATCGAGAGCCGGCTCCGGCACCTCGATAGCGCTCACCAATGAAACTGCCGAACTTCTGAAGCCATATCATTTGCCGGGGCAAGTGTTGCTCAACGACCTGAATGATCGGGATTACTATGTGAAAGTCGTTGGCAGGGAGTCCGTCCAAGGGGTGAACGCCATCCACCTGCGTGTTGTTCGATATCTGGCGCAATATGTCGAGAAGGGTTCGACGCAGGACTGGTGGCTTGATTCCTCGACCAATCTACCCATAAAAGTCACCTATCTGACGCCGGGACAGCAGATAGAAGCCTATATGCCGACCACCTTAATCTACAGTTCTTGGTCTGCGGAATCGGGTCGGCTTCTTGTGCCTCACCAGCAGTCCACCCTGTTGGAATCCACCATCTTGCTGCGAACCTGCACTCTGAGCAAACTCGAATTCAACAGCCATCCGGCATCCACCCTCTTCGATGCAAGGTGAGTCCTAAATGCGGATACGTACTGGCCTTACTGTATTGTCACTGGTTCTCTTTACGTTCAGCGCTCCTTCTCAGACCACTTCGAGCAGCCCCGCCGATATTGGTCTCCAGGCGTATCACGATTATCACGGCGGAGACATAGACCACATTGATCTCGACAACGGGGGATTGAACCTCACAATTCCATTAGTGTCCTACCCGCAGCGAGGCGGCGCTCTGACTGAAGATTTTGTCATCGTGATGAATAGCCAGAGCAGGACTTACCAACGATTCTGCCTACCTCCTCCGGATCAGAGTGAGTGTGAATTCTTGTGGATGCCGCGTATTCCAGGCCTATATATGTCCCCACAAAACGACGCGGACTCGAGCCCGGCGATTGTTGATAGCCAACAGATATCAGCAACAGTAAAAGGCATCCCGCTGACCGGGTCGGACCCCACGCAGTATGCCAACCAGATCACATGGCATACCGCCGACGGTGGCTCCCATCCAAGTGGGCAAACCACTTC
>DATDLS010000558.1:0-3842 GCA_036519195.1 Occallatibacter sp.
TCGACTGCCTACGACTCAAACTGCAACAAGCCGCAAAAGCCGTCTCGGCGAATGTTCAAAAAATACGTTCTTAGATGATCGCTAACACGCGGTATGCTGTTGCCTTCGTTCAGCAGCGATTCTCCACTGGCTGTCCGGAAAGTGAGATTGCCGCGCTCAATATCAGAACTCCTGATGTCGCCCAGTAAATTGTGGTGATCAGTGAAACTGGAATGATCCTGAAAAAGGGTTGCCGAGCGGCTGTGTTTGGGGTAAGAGAGAAGGATGGCACAGCTGCAACTTCCCATATTTCCTGCCGGAGTAACGGAGATCAATAGCCAGATTGCGGTGCAAAAGGAGGCAGGCCGTGTCTGTTACATCTACGGTCATCTGCCGGTGTTTCAACACGCTGAGGACGATGTGGATGGCTTCCGCATGTTCACCAGCCAAATGATCATCAACGGCACGGTGAAGCCGAAGGAGATCGTCGAGGCCTTCGGGGTGCCGATGATTACGGTGAAGCGGTACGTGAAGGTATTCCGGGAACGAGGAGCGCAAGGGTTCTACGTGGCCAAGCCGCGCCACAGTTCGGCATCGGTGCTGAAGGGAGAAGCTCTGGAGCGCGCGCAGCAGTTACTGGAGGCGGGACGAAGTGTTCCAGAAGTCGCCCGGGAAGTGAAGATATTGGCCAACACGTTGCACAAGGCGATTCGCGCCGGGCGTTTGCCCCAGCAAAAAAAAACGACCCTGCAAGCAGCGCGCTAAGCAGCAAGAGTGAACGCAGTCAAGTCGACAGTCAAGCGCCCATGGGCAACGCCACCACCCGTTCGTTGGAACGGGTGGCAGCTGCGATGGGAGCGCTGGAGTCGGCCCCGATTCAGTTTCAACCCACCTGCGACGTAACCCGGGGCGGAGTGCTGCTGGCCTTACCCGCGCTGTTGGCGGTGGGGCTGCTGCGCTACACCCCGGAGATGTACCAGTTACCCCAGGGGTTTTATGGGATCGACAGCATCTTCCTCTTGCTGGGGTTGATGGCGCTGGCCCGCATCCAGTCTCTGGAGCAGCTGCGCTATCAAGCTCCGGGAGAATGGGGCAAACTCCTGGGTCTGGACCGCATCCCCGAAGTGCGCACCCTGCGGGCGAAGCTGAAAGTATTATGCCGGGACTTGGGACAAGCCCTGCGTTGGAACGCGGCCTTGGCCAAGGAATGGATCGCCCAGCAAACTGCGACGGAACTGTTCTTCTACTGCGACGGTCACGTGCGCGTGTATCACGGGGAGCAGACGCCGCTGCCCCGCCATTATGTGGCCCGCCAGCGCTTGTGTCTGCGCGCCACCACCGATTACTGGATCAACGCCATGGATGGCCAGCCCTTCCTGTACGTGAACAAGGAAGTGGACCCGGGTATGATCGTCACCCTGAAACAGGATGTGATTCCGTGGCTGGAAGCCAACCTGGCCCAGACCCCGGAACAACAGCAGTGTCTGGCCGAAGATCCCCGGGCGCACCGGTTCACCCTGGTGTTCGATCGGGAAGGCTACAGCCCTGAGCTGTTCCAGCAACTGTTCCAGCAACGGATCGCGGTGCTGACCTATCACAAGTTCCCCCAGGCCCCCTGGCCAGTGGAAGAGTTTCAACCTTACCGCGTCCCTCTGGCCGGAGGGGAAACCGTGACCATGCAACTGGCAGAGCGCGGCACCCAGTTGTCGAATCGGTTCTGGGTTCGTGAGATCCGCAAGCTGAATGACGGCGGCCACCAGACAGCGATCCTGACCACCAACTTTCAGGCACTGCGGACCACCCTGGCGGCGGCATTGTTCGCCCGATGGTGTCAGGAAAATTTCTTTCGTTATATGCGCGAGCACTATGGTTTGGACCGGCTGATTGAGTATGGAACGGAGCCGATTCCTGATGCCATTTCGGTGGTAAATCCGGAATGGCGCAAGCTCGATAGCCAGATTCGCTCCCAGGCCGGCCAGCGCCTCCGCCTCGCTGCTCAGTTTGGCGCCCTGGCCTTATCGGAAGATCCAAGCCCCTCCGAATTCGAGGGATTTCAGCAGCGCAAGGGCCAGCTGCGGGAACAGATCGAGAACTTGGATTGGGAGATCGAGAAGGCGAAACAAGTACGCAAGAACACCGCGCATCACATACCCGTCAAATCGTTGCCCGAGAAAGACCGCTTTACCCGTCTGCGCACCGAACGCAAGCATTTCATCGACACCATCAAGATGATCGCTTATCGCGCCGAATCGAGTTTGGCGTCCCTGCTACGCGAGCATATGGCGCGCCCCGAGGATGCGCGCACCTTACTGCGTCAGATCTTCGATACCGAAGCCGATCTACTCCCCGATCTGACCACCAACACCTTGACTGTCCGACTCCATCATCTCACCCAGGCGGCACACGATCAGGCCATCGAATCATTGCTGATGGAACTCAACCAGACCCAGACCATCTTTCCAGGCACCAACCTCGCTCTCGTTTTCAAAATCGGATCATCCTGACTTCATGCAGGTCAGGAGGTCTGAACTTAGGCAGGACGGAATTGAAGCGGCTCTCGAGCAGTCCCGCCGCGGTGGCCACCTCTGGATCTTCGGTGAGCATCCCTTACTGGCCTCCCAATGCCGAATCTATATATACAACCTCGCGCTTCGCCTCGGAGTCCCCGTCAAAGGTGGAGGCCTTAAGGAGGGAATTGAGGTCTTCCCGCGGCAGGATCAGATTGCCGATGGTGCCTACGGAAATGCCATCCGGGCTCCATTGGGTGTTCATCGCAAGACGAGTCGGCGTTACTGGTTTTACGACGCCGATATCACCCCGGAGGCGCAACTCACCTACCTGCAAGGGCTGAAGAAGCTCACGGCAACGGAACTCGAAACCCTCACTCAGGGGATGCAACTGCCGCAGGCCTACCGACCGCCAGCGCCCGTGCCGTTCGTTCCACGGACACCTATAGAGGGACAACGGGAGTTCCGCATACTCGACTACGTGCTGACCACAGGCAAGCAGGACAGCCGCAATTGGAAGGCGCAGTGCCCGTCTTGCGCCGAAGCCGGGCGCGACCGATCTCGAAACAATCTCGGGATCAAGATCTCCGATCCGCGCTTTTATGTATGCCGTGCTGGATGCACTAAGGAGGAAATCCGCGCGGCCCTCGGTCAACCCATCCGCAAAGTGGCAATGGCTTAGGAGGCGACCATGGCGAACCCGTCCGAAAACCGCGCTCTTTCCTCCCGCGCTTCCTCTCAGCCATTGCACGGCCTTTCGCTTCCCGCTGCCACGCTCCAAGCTCTCCAGCGCCGCGGTATTTACTGCACGCCGGGAGTCACCGTCGAACATCAGCATCTCGCAAAACGTTATGTGTTGCGTGGTGTAGAGTCCGGCGGTGCGGTGGCAGACATGGGGCGCTTCTGCGCGTACCTGTCGCCGGATGGTCTGTCTCTTCCGTGGCTCCAATCCATCGACGCACTTGCCGTCAATGGCAGGCATGCGATCATTCTGGCCGAAAGCCTGGTCCGGGTTGAGATGCTACGCATGATCCATACCTGCGAGTTGTCCATATCCCTGCACGCGTTGTCTCTGCAGCCTGGGAGAACGCGTCCGGAGATTACATCGAAACCAGTCTTTCGCGGACATGATGGCTTCCTTCCCCTGGAACTGTGGAGAGAGGAGCACAGGACGTTGCGTGGGCAACTGGTGCCCGTCTTCTACACGCGTGCCGGCGAGCCAATGCAACTGCCGCGACGTTTTGAGGAAGCCATCCGAAAGGTGACGGCGGCAGTCTGTTGCATCGGTTGCAAGCGCGCCCATGTCGGATTTCCTCCGAAAGCGGACGAGGTGCCCTTGTGATTCCTGCCGCGAAT
>DATDLS010000559.1:0-19429 GCA_036519195.1 Occallatibacter sp.
GCGCTTCCACGGATCAATTCCGGCCCTGATCGAGCAGCTGAAAAGCCTGATGGCCGCCGAGTCGCGCATGGTGCTGGCTGCGCCGCACCAGGGCGATGTGGAGCGGCTGGCAACCGTGCTGCGCGAGTATCAGATTCCTTATCGTCTTGGCAGTCGCAACTCCCACCCGGGCGAAACCATGCTGGATGAGGGCAGTTATCTGGCGGGCGATTTGCGGGTTCCGGTCATCGTGCGAACCCCGCTCTCTGCGGGCGTAAGTTTTGCTGAGGCGAACCTGGTTGTGTTCGGGGCCAACGATCTTTCCGACGAGGCTGATGTCGCTACGCGGCCCGAACCGAAGCGATCAAAGACGGCTGCCTTTGTTTCCGATTTCCGCGACCTCACCGTGGGTGACTATGTGGTCCACGTGGAGCATGGAATCGCGCAATACCAGGGACTGAAGGAGATTGTGCAGGACGGACTCTCGGTCGAATTCATGATTCTGGAGTTTGCCGAGCAGGCCAAGTTGTATGTACCGCTTACGCGCCTGGATTTGATCCAGAAATACCGCTCCACCGACACCGGACCGGCGCCGGTGTTGAACAAACTGGGTTCGCAGCAGTGGGCCAAGACAAAAGCACGGGTGCGCAAGGCCATGCAGGACATGACCGAGGAGCTGCTGAAGTTATACGCGACCCGGGCTACGGCCGAGGGAACGGCCTTCTCCAAGGACAATGATTTTCAAAAACAGTTTGAAGACTCGTTCGATTACAGCGAAACGGACGACCAGTTGTCGGCGATTCGCGCCATCAAGCACGACATGGAATCGACCACGCCGATGGATCGGCTGCTGTGCGGCGATGTGGGATACGGCAAGACCGAAGTGGCCATGCGCGCTGCTTTCAAGGCCGTGCAGGACGGAAAACAGGTTGCCGTGCTGACGCCGACGACGATCCTGAGCTTTCAGCACTTCGAGACATTCAAGAAGCGCTTCGCGCAGTTTCCCATCAATATCGAGATGATTTCGCGCTTCCGCACTGCGAAAGAGCAGAAGACGATTGTGGAGCAGGTGGAGACGGGCCGCATCGATATTCTGATCGGCACTCATCGGCTGCTTTCCAAAGATATCAGGTTCCAGGATCTGGGCCTGCTGGTGGTCGATGAAGAGCAGCGCTTCGGTGTGAAGCACAAGGAGCGGCTCAAGCAGATGCGCAAGGAGATTGACGTGCTGGCCATGTCGGCCACGCCCATTCCGCGCACGCTGCATATGTCGCTGGTAGGCCTGCGCGACATGAGCGTTATTGAAACGCCGCCGAAAGACCGCATGGCGATCCAGACCGTGGTGGCCAAGTACGACGAGAAGATTATCCGGTCCGCGGTTGAGGTGGAACTGGAGCGCGGCGGCCAGGTTTATTTTGTCCACAACCGCGTCGAGTCGATCTACGAAATTGCATCGCGGATCCAGGAACTGGTGCCCGCGGCGCGCGTGGTGGTGGGCCACGGCCAGATGGGGGAGACAGAGTTGGAGCGCGTGATGCTGGCCTTCATGAATCATGAGTACGATGTGCTTGTGGCGACCACCATTATTGAAAATGGGCTGGATATTCCTCTGGCCAATACCATGCTCATCAATCGCGCCGACCGCCATGGGTTGAGCGAGTTGTACCAGTTGCGGGGGCGTGTGGGCCGATCCAATCGCCGCGCCTACGCTTACCTGCTCATTCCTCCCGAGCAGGAGTTGACGGAGATTGCGCGCAGGAGACTTGCTGCGCTCAAGGAGTTTTCCGACCTGGGCGCCGGTTTCAAGATTGCTGCACTCGACCTGGAGTTGCGCGGCGCGGGCAACATGCTGGGCGGCGAGCAGAGCGGACACATTGAGGCAGTGGGCTTCGAGCTGTACACGTCCATGCTGGAAGCGGCCGTGAAGGAGATGAAGGGCGAGAGCAGCGAGGAGCGGCCGGCCACGCAGCTCAATCTCGGCATTGCCCTGCGTATCGACGAGAGTTATGTGCCGGAGGAGAACCAGCGCCTCAGGCTTTACAAAAAGATTGCCGGGGCAGGCACCGAGGGCGCGGTTGGCGAAGTGCGCGCCGAGATGGAAGACCGGTACGGCACGCCTCCGGATGCGACCGTCTATCTGCTCGAAGCTGCGCTCGTGCGGCTGGAATGCGAACGGATGGGTATTGCGCAGATCGATCGCAAGCGGCATGAAGTGCAGATTCGCTTTATGGAGAATTCGGCCGTTGATCCGCAGACACTGATGCGGCTGGTGGCCAAGAACGCCAAGCGCGGCGCACAGTTCACGCCGCAGGGCCTGTTGAAGTATCCTTTAGCGGCTACACGGCCCGATGAAGTGCTGCTGGAGATTCACGAGGTGCTGGCAAAGCTGGCTCCGGCACCGGTAAACGCATAGAAGATCCCCGCATCGAAAACGAGAGGAATATGAAGAAGTCGATCGCCTTGGTTGGAATTGGAGTTTCGATGAGTATCGTGATTGCTGCGCAGGCAACGGCTGAGGATTGGAAGCAGACTTTCCAGGCAGCCTCGGATGAGTATTTCGATCAGGTGTATTTTCGCTATACGCCGACGAATGGAACGCTGGCCGGATTTCATCAGTACGACGGACGGCTGGAGGACTACTCGGCTAAAACGATCGAGGCCCAGATCAGGGCCCTCAAGAGCTTCGCCGTACGGATTGAGGCGATCCATCCGGAGAATGAGAAGGCCGACTTTGTCACCCGTACCGACCGGGAAATGGTGTTATCGAACATTCGCTCTCAGTTACTGACCCTGGAGACGATTCGACCGTGGGAAAAGAATCCGGATAACTACTCGAGTGCGTGTGCCAACGGAGCCTTTACGCTGATGGAGCGTAAATTTGCTTCGCCGGATGAGCGGCTGCGGTCGGTGGTGGCGCGAGAGAAGCAGATGCCGGCACTGCTCAATGCGGCGCGCGTGAACCTGAAAAATCCGCCGCACATTTTCACCGAGATTGCCATTGAGCAGCTCCCGGGTATCATCAGCTTTTTCGACAAAGATGTGCCCCTGGCCTTTGCCGATGCCCAGGACGCGGACGTGAAAGCGGAGTTCGGAAAAAGCAACGCGGCAGTCATCGCCAGCCTGAAGAGTTATCTGGATTGGTTGCGGACAGACTTGTTGTCGCGCTCCAATGGCGATTACAGAATCGGTACGGAAGCATTCCGGAAAAAACTTGCATACGACGAGATGGTCGACACGCCGCTGGACAAGCTGCTCGAAATCGGCTGGGCCGATTTGCGCAAGAACCAGGCGCACTTCAACGAGGTTGCCAGGGAACTGGAGCCCAATAAAGACGCCGCCGCGGTGGTCGAACAGTTAGGAGAAAATCACCCTGCTCCGGATCACTTGCTGGACGCATTCCGCGCCACGTTTGACGGCTTGGTGAGCTTTATCCGCACCCACCAGATCGTCACCATTCCATCCGATGTGCGGCCCATTGTCGAAGAGACACCGCCCTTCATGC
This sequence comes from Occallatibacter sp., assembly GCA_036519195.1. Taxonomy (GTDB): domain Bacteria; phylum Acidobacteriota; class Terriglobia; order Terriglobales; family Acidobacteriaceae; genus Telmatobacter. The sequence goes on from DATDLS010000559.1 coordinate 3,482, forward strand.
GCGCTACGACGTTCGCGTCGATGGATACGCCGGGACCTTTCGAGGCCCATGCCACCGAGGCCTACTTCAACGTGACGCTGCCTGATCCATCCATGACGCCGGCTCAGGTGGAAGGCTTCATGCATTCGTTCAATGTGGGCACGGTGATTTCGACGGCAGTGCATGAGGCCTATCCCGGTCACTATGTGCAGTTCCTGTGGACGCCGCAGGCGCCGAGCAAAGTGCGCAAGCTGCTGGGGGCAAATACGAACGTTGAGGGCTGGGCGCATTACACCGAGCAGATGATGCTGGACGAGGGCTACGGACAGCCAGGGGCAGGCGCGAAAGACGAGCGCGAATCCAAATTCCTGCGCCTTGGCCAGCTGCAGGACGCGTTGCTGCGCAACGCGCGCTTTATTGTCGGCATCGAAATGCATACCGGAAAGATGAGCTTCGACCAGGCAGTCGCGTTTTTCCAGAAGGAAGGCTATCAATCAAAAGAGACAGCCATGGTGGAGACCAAGCGGGGAACCAGCGATCCAACCTATCTCTATTACACGCTGGGCAAGCTGGAGATTATGAAGCTGCGCGAAGACGTGAAGAACAAGCAGGGCGCGGCTTTCTCTTTGCAGACATTTCACAACGACTTTCTACGCCAGGGGTTTCCGCCTATCAGGATTGTGCGCGAAGCGATGCTGGGCGATCAATCTCCGACCCTGTAAGCGCGTGGTTCACCTCGCCTCTCGATTGGCAGGCAGCCGGGACGAAGCTTCGAGCCGGCACGAGGGATTGGCGGAGACAGGTAATTGGCTCGAAGGGTAACTTGGCGCGGTGGTCAGCGCTCAAAAAAGGATGAGGGGAATGAGCAAACAGGTTCGGAAGTTAGTGATCCCCGCGGGCGGACTGGGCACGCGGTTTTTGCCGGCAACCAAGGTTATCCCGAAGGAGATGCTGGCGCTGGTCGATAAGCCCATTCTGCAATATGGTGTCGAAGAAGCGGTCGCGTCGGGCATCGAGCAGATCATCATCGTGACGGGCCGCGGCAAAGGCGCGATGGAAGACCATTTCGACCTCAGCTATGAACTGGACGCGACGCTCGAGCGCAAAGGCAAAACGGAACTGCTTGAGCTTTCCCGCGCGGTTTCATCGATGGCGAAGATCAGTTACGTGCGCCAGAAGGAGCCGCTTGGACTCGGACATGCGGTGCTGTGCGCCAGGGAACTGGTCGGAGATGAACCATTTGCTGTGCTGCTTCCCGACGATGTGATCGATGCCGAGACCCCGTGCCTGAAGCAGTTGATCGGGGTATTCAATGAGCGCGGCGGATCAGTGCTGGCGACGATGACCATCGAGGGCGCCGGCATCAGCGCCTACGGCGTTCTGGCCGGAGAGCAGGATGCGAGCAATGGGAAGATCTATAACTGTTCTGGAATGGTGGAGAAGCCGAAACTGGAAGATGCACCATCAAAGCAGGCAATTATTGGTCGCTATGTGCTCACGCCGAAGATATTCGAGTTACTGGCAAAGACGAGGCCGGGGGCGGGTGGGGAGATTCAGCTTACCGACGGAATCAAGGCATTGCTGAAGGAACAGAAGGTATTTGGTTTTACTTTCGACGGCAAGCGGTTTGACGCTGGTGATAAGTTCGGCATGCTGCAGGCGACGGTTGAGTTCGCGTTGAAGCGGCCGGAATTTCGGGATAAGTTCCGCGAGTATCTTAAAGGGTTGGCAGTGTGAAGCCGGCCCTATCGCGGTGTTCTGCGCCGCTTGGCGTCGAGTGAGCGGAGTTGTTTGCGGGCGTTTTATGCCGACTCCGCACCACTGGCCAGCCGCGCTGAACACCGCTGGGCTACGCCTTCCACTTGATGTTACAGCCGACGGAAGGATGCTGATCCGTTGGGATTGGCTGGCCTGCGAGAACCAGTTCGATGGCCTCGCGCAGGTCTTTGCCGGTGACTGGAACATCGCTGCCGGGGCGGCTAGGGTCGAACTGGCCGCGATAGACGAGTCGGAAGCCGGCATCGAAAAGATAGATGTCGGGCGTGCAGGCGGCTTTGTAGGCATGGGCGATGGCTTGCGATTGGTCATAAAGATACGGGAAGACAAAACCGTAAGTCTCCGCCTGCTGCTTCAGGCCGACAGGATTGTCGGCGGGGTGGGTAGTGACGTCGTTTGAACTGATGGCCGCGATGCCGAGAGGCTTGCCGGCGTAATCGTTGCCCAGGGCGGCGAGGCCTTTCTCGATGTGCTTGACGTACGGGCAATGCGTGCAGATGAACAGGATCAGCAGGGCCTTGTTGCCGCGGAAGTCATCGCGGCGGACGGTTGCGCCTGTGACAACGTTGGTGAGGGCGAAGTCGGGGGCGATGGTGCCAAGCTCGAGCATGGTGGATTCGGTGAGTGCCATGGGAGTTTCTCCTAGATGAATGATGGGGATCAATGACGGGGATCAATGACGGGTTGGGTTCCTGCTGTTCCATCCTTGCGCCGGGAAAAAGCCGCTAAAACAGCGGGACCTGTCTGCCGGGCACGGTCAGGCCGAAGTGCTCGTAGGCCAGGCGCGTGGCCACGCGGCCGCGCGGGGTGCGGTCAAGAAAGCCGATCTGGATGAGGAACGGCTCGTAGACTTCTTCGAGCGCGTCTTCTTCCTCGGCCAGGGTTGCGGCCAGAGTGCCGAGCCCGACCGGACCGCCTCCGTATTTGTGAATGATGGCGAGCAGCAGTTTGCGATCGATTTCGTCGAAGCCATGCGCGTCTACTTCCAGCATGGTCAAGGCGGCGTTGGCAGTGGGTCGGTCGATGGTTCCGGAACCGCGCACCTGGGCGTAGTCGCGCACGCGGCGCAGCAGGCGATTGGCAATGCGCGGTGTGCCGCGGGAGCGCAGGGCGATCTCCGCGGCGCCGTCCTGGTCAATGGGCACGCCCATCACCTCGGCCGAGCGGGTAACGATAAAGCGCAGATCCTCTTCTGAGTAAAACTCCAGGCGCAGCAGAATACCGAAGCGCGAGCGCAGGGGCGAGGACAGCAGTCCGGGGCGCGTGGTGGCGCCGATGAACGTGAAGGGGCGAATCTCCATCACATGGGTGCGCGCGGCAGGGCCCTGGCCGATGATGATGTCGAGTTTGTAGTCTTCGAGCGCAGTGTAGAGCTTTTCTTCGAGCACCGGCTGCATGCGGTGAATTTCGTCGAGGAACAGCACCTGACGCTCGCGCAGATTGGTGAGGATGGCGGTGAGATCGCCCTGAATTTGCAGCGCCGGCCCGGAAGTTTGCTGGAAGCCGACGTCGAGTTCGTTGGCGATGATGGTGGCGAGCGTGGTTTTGCCCAGCCCAGGCGGTCCGAAGAGAAGAACGTGATCGAGTGCTTCGCCCCGTGATTTGGCTGCCTCGAGGGCGATGGCCAGCTGCTCCTTGGCTTTCGACTGGCCGATGAACTCGCCCAGCCAGCGAGGGCGCAGCTTGAGTTCGAATCCCTGTTCCTCTTCCGCGCTTGAGGCGCTGACGAGTCGTTCGGGGGAGTTGTCGCGAGCAATGGCCATGCTGAAAGAAGTTTAGCCGGTGACGGCGGCGGCAGCAACGCGCCGATCCAAATAGGCTCAAGGCATGGGAAGAAAACATCGGCACGTGCCCTGAGCCCTGGTGCCCCAGCTCTCGAAGTCAATAAGCCGCAGATGGCGTACTGATTGCCTGTCTTGATTCAGAATGAGACGTAACCCTTTTGGAGGGAGTGCGGTTTGCCGAAGAGCGGAACGAGGTGCTCGCAAGTGCCAGAGGGTAAACTGGAATCGGCTCGTTTGATCGTGATGACACTTCGCTTTGGCAGGATCCGCCGCTTCCAGTTCAATCTTCCCCAACGCATTGCGGCAGGGTTGCTGGCCCTGTTTCTTATCCAGGGTCTGTGGTTAACCGAGCACCAGACGTTGACGGACCGTGACTACCAATATGCGCGGTGCGGGCGCGAGACCTGGGAGCGGCCGTCTGCGCTGGCCGGCTACTACACGACATGCGGCAATATCCACGATGGCATCCTGGGCTATCGGCTGGCGGGGCTGCCGCTGACACTGAACCTGCTGGCGGAGCGCGGGCTGGACCTGTTGCGCAAACCGGAAGACAGGGTGTTTCAGGCCGCCGGCACATTGAGCACCTGGGAGCTGCGGCATCAGCTGACGCACGTGCTGCTTCTGGTGCGCCTGCCGTTCTTGTTAGCCGGAGTGGTGCTGGGCGGCGGACTGTGGTGGGTGACGCGGCGGCTTTACGGCAATCTGGGCGGGTATACGGCGCTTGCACTCTACTGCTTTTCGCCGGCGGTGCTCGGCGCCTGCGTGGCTCCCAATGCCGAGGTGCTGGCGGCGCTGGGCGTCTATGGGGGCGTGTATACCTGCATCGGCGTGGCGCACGCAATGCAGGGGCCGCGACGCAAGTGGCGGCCGCGCATTGTGCTGCTGATGGCAGCCTTCGGCCTGGCTGCCGCGGCGCACATTGCGGCTCTGCCGGTGGTGGCCTTGCTGGGACTGCTGCTCATGGCCTGGGTTGGGGAGGGGCGCAGGAGTCAGGTACTTCCGGTGGTGCTGGCGGCGGTGGTTGGTGCCCTGCTGGTGGTGTTTGCGTGTTACGGATTTTCGCCCGATGCTTTCAGCTATGTGTTCCGCTCCGGGGCGGGCTTTCTGTGGGTGTCTCTGGACCCGGTGCGGCGATTCTTCCTCACTCTGGGCAATGCGGGGATCACGGTGGCGGCTGCCTTCGGGCTGGTGTTGTATCTGGGCATCCGCCGGGCCCGCTACTTCGGCAACACAGCTCCGCTGCTGTGCGCCGTGGCGCTGATGGCGCTGGTGATGACCGGCGTTCCGGGCAGTCCCTGGCTTTGGGGGCTGCCGTTTCTGCTGACGTTTGTGGGCGGGGTGTTTGCCGATGCCTACGAGAGCCCGCGCGGACGCCTGGCGGTGGCCGCCGCAGGGGCGATGGTCCTGCTGCAGGCGCTGTTCTGTGTGCTGAGTTTGCCCGGGCTGCTCTAGATAGCTTGGCTCGATCCGAGCCGTGGTCGCCAAGCGGAATGACCAGCTGCCGAAGGCAGAAGGAAGGGGGAAACCGAAGCCAAATCCAGGCCCCAAAGACTCGCCCTGGCGGGAACTTTCATGGGCCCGCGAGAGGCGCTTGACTGATAAGTTTAAATTGAACTAAAATAAGGACTTATTTGCGGCAAATCGCCTTGCTGAAACAGCCCTTGCAGGGGTAAAATGGGTACATAGCCCACGGAGCCCGGCCCGGCTTTCTCCGCTCCCTTGCTGCCGCCTTCCGGCGGGCTTGTGAAAACCCTATGGCAAACGATCAGAACCCCTTGCTCCCTCTGGCGGGCGGTACGCCGCCGAATGGCACCAGCCTTATCCCCATCAATATCGAAGAGGAGATGCGCCGGTCGTATCTGGACTATTCGATGTCGGTGATTATCGGCCGCGCGCTGCCCAGTGCGTTGGACGGCTTGAAGCCGGTGCATCGCCGCGTGCTCTACACCTTGAGCGAGATGGGCCTGGAGTACAACAAGAAGTACGCCAAGTGCGCCAAAGTGGTTGGCCAGGCGATGGGTGTGTACCATCCGCACGGCGACTCGGCCATTTACGACACGCTGGTGCGCATGGCGCAGCCGTTCTCGCTGCGCTACACGCTGGTGGACGGGCAGGGAAACTTCGGATCGGTCGACGGCGATCCGCCGGCGGCCATGCGTTATACCGAGTGCCGCATGTCGCGCATTGCCGGAGAACTGCTCTCGGACATCGAGATGGAGACGGTCGACTTTACACCGAACTACGACGAGTCGACGTTTGAGCCGGTGGTGCTGCCGACGCGCATCCCGAATCTGATCGTCAACGGGTCGAGCGGAATTGCCGTGGGCATGGCCACCAACATTCCACCGCACAACCTGACCGAAGTGGTCAACGCGGCCATCGAGCTGGTGAACAATCCGCACGCCGGGCTGCTGGAAGTGTTGAAGCACGTGCAGGGCCCGGACTTCCCGACGGGCGGATTCCTCTACGGCAAGAGCGGCATTGCCAACGCGTACAAGACCGGCCGTGGCCGCTTCATGATGCGCGCCAAGGTGGCCACGGAAAACCTGACCAAGGAAAAACAGGCGATCATTGTCACCGAGATTCCCTACCAGGTAAACAAGTCCAAGCTCATTGAGCGCATTGCGGAACTGGTGACGGAAAAGATTGTCGACGACATCAGCGACGTGCGCGACGAGAGCGACCGCGACGGCATGCGCATTGTGATCGAGCTGAAGCGCGGCGCACAGCCGGAAATTGTTCTCAACCAGCTCTATAAGCACACGCAGATGCAGGAAAGCTTCTCCATGATCTTTCTTGCCGTGCTCAATGGGCAGCCGCGCGAACTCTCGCTTGACCAGGCCATTCGCGCGTTTATCGATCATCGCGTGGATGTGGTGCAGCGGCGAACAGTGTTTCTGCTCAAGAAGGATCGTGCCCGCGAGCATATCCTCGAAGGGCTGAAGATCGCGCTGGACAATCTGGATACCGTGATCAAGATCATTCGCGGATCCGGTTCCCGCGTCGAGGCTCGCGAGAATTTGTTTGCCTGGGGCAAGGGCACCGAGATTGTCATCACGCTCGACCGCGTCAAGCAGCCTTCTGAAGAAAAGGGCCTGACGCTTCGCCAGATCGATGCCATTCTCGAACTGCAGCTCTATCGGCTCACGCAGCTTTCCATCGACGAGTTGCTCAAAGAACTGACCGAGGTGCGCGCGCGCATTGCCGAGTATGAGGCCATCCTGGCCAGCGAGAAGAGGCTCCGCGCGGTCATCGTGAAGGAACTCGAAGAAGTTCGCGACAAGTACGGAGATGCGCGCCGCACGCAGATCATTGACGAATCGGCCGAGCTGCAGCTTGAAGATCTCATCGCCGACGAACAGGTCGCAGTCACCGTTTCGCACCAGGGCTACCTGAAGCGCACCCCCATCAGCATCTATCGCCAGCAGCGTCGCGGCGGCACCGGGCGCACCGGCATGAAGACGCGCGAAGAAGACTTCGTCTCCCAGCTGATCATCGATTCCACGCATGCCTACTTGCTGTGCTTCACCAACACCGGCCGCGTTTACTGGCTCAAGGTTTACGAGATTCCCGACGTGGGCGCCGCCGGCAAAGGCAAGAGCATGCAGAGCCTGCTCGACCTCCAGCCCGGCGAGAACGTGCGCACCATTCTTGCTTTGCGCGACCTTGAGGAGGAAGGCAAGTACATCTTCTTTGCCACCCGCCTGGGAACGGTGAAGAAGACCCCGCTCAAGGACTTCTCGAACGTAATGGCGCGCGGCATCATCGCCATCGTTCTCGACAAGGAAGACGATCTGGTCACCGCCGGCCTCACCAACGGCAAGCAAAACGTCTTCCTGGCAACGCGCGAGGGCATGGCCATTCGCTTTCAGGAGGAGTATGACCCGGAGCGCAGCGGCATTGGCCTCCGCCCCATGGGCCGCAATGCGGCCGGCAACAAGGGCATTTCGCTCAAGAAGGGCGACTACGTGATCGGTGCGGCCGTCACTGATTCCGACGAGACGCGCGACAAGGAACGGGACGAGTGCGCCGCCGCAAGGGGAGTCACAGACAAGCTCATCGCCTTGCGCAAGGCGTACAACGCGGCGAAAGATGATCTTCAAAAGGCGCGCGAGGACCGCCGCAGTGGGGTACCGGACGACGAGACGCTGAAGTCGGCCGACAAGGCCGCGGAGAAGGCTCTCGCCGACGCCGATAGAGCCCTTAAGCAGTTCGACGAAAAACTTTGCGTTACCCAGTCGCTCATCCTGACCGTAACCGAGAATGGCTTCGGCAAGCGTACCGAAGTGGACGAATACCGCCTGACCGCGCGCGGCGCCCAGGGCGTCAACAACCTCAAGGCAACTCCGAAGGTCGGCAAGACGGCATCGATTCTACTCGTCAATGAGACCAGCGAACTGATGGTCATAAGCCAATGGGGCAAGATCATCCGTATCGACACCAAAACGGTGCGCGCCGCCGGCCGCGCCACTCAGGGCGTGCGCCTGCTGAACCTGGAGCCGGAAGACAAGGTCGCCGCCGCGGTGATCATTCCACCGGAAGAGCTGAAGGAAGACGAACCAACGCTGCTCCAGTAGCATTTGCCCGTGCGGCGGCCCAGGGGATCATGAGGGCCGCCGCACCTGCCACGCCGTACCTGCCACCTTGATTCAACCATCCAGTAGGGAGCGCGAGCGGAGGCGCTTCTAGCTGCTAGGCGCCGAAGATTGTCCATCTCAACCGCAACGGGGCCGGATGACCGGCGATAGGCAAACCCGGTTTCGCCGGCCCGCGTTGGACCAGGGAGTCTCTTTCAGATACATCCTTTTGGTCCCCACGAGCTGTCTCGGCTGAACGGATTCGACCTTTTACATCGCGGGTTACTTAAAATCTGAGGATGGGTGCGCCTCCGTGAAACTATTTGGCAGTCCCCAGGATTCCGACCGCAACAAGCGACCGGAACCCCAGAAAGAGAAAAACTGCGAGCCCAGGGTGCATTTCTGAGACCCTGGGGCACCAATATTCTCACCCTTTGTCGGCTTCGCGAATGGCCTCCAGCTCTGCCACCTCGCGCCTTCTTCCTGATGGCAGCGTATTCGGAATCAGATGCTCCGCGGAGATGACATACGCCGAGCACGCCGTCCATGGAATCTTCGTTCCGCTGCTCTCGGGCTTGGTCGAAACTGACTCCATCTCTAGGTTCTAAGATGTCAACTCGCGGCCGAGCTCTTCCAAACGATAGATACCAATGGCATAGATTGAATCTCAATCGGGCAGATCGAGGCCCGTTATCGGACGCAGCCGCACCACGGCTGATACTCGAAATCCATCCCGCCGCGTCGTACACTGAAGTTGCTCTGGAATTCTTCGCACCCCTTTTTATGCGCCGAACCTCCCTCATGGTTCTCGTGCTCAGCGTCGTTTTGTTGGCGGTGACTGCCGGGATTCCGACCGTGTGGGCGGATGCACCTGCCTCGACCACCTTATCTGTCCATCGAAGGGCGCCCTCGCACCTGGTCTCACGCCATACCCGTCGCACATCGGCTCGTGCTGCTGGTGGCAGTGCTGGGCGGCCGGCAAAGCGCGGCGCACAGCGAACGGGGGCGCGTGCAAACCTTCATGCGGGTTCCCAAAGACGCCCGGCAGACAGGGCTTTTTCCAGCAAGACAGCCCGCTCGCGGCGCACGGCCGGCTTGACTGCACGCTCGTCGATTGCCCGGAGCAGGCTTGACCGACGCGCAATTCGGACGGCAAGCGCAGTGACTTCACGGCCCGCGGCTCCGGCGCCTGCCGTCCTTGCCGAACCAGCCGTACTTAGCCCCAGATCCACGGTCATGCCGCCCCCTTTGCGAGGGTCGCTCATTTCGCTCGAACGGCAGAACGACATGTCCACGGCCGAAGGGCTGGAACGAATCGAGAACGAAGGCGATCTCGCGGATCGCATTCTCCACAAGGAGCTGGTACCGATCCCCGTCTCGGCTGGGCTAACTGTCAACGGCAACTTGCCCGAGCACCACCGCTATTGTCGTCCGTGGACTGCGATTTTCCTGGCAAACCTGGCTCGCGCCCATGCCATGGAGTTTCATTCGCCGCTTGAGGTGAGCTCGGCGGTGCGCACGGTCGAATACCAGAAGCACTTGATGATGGTGAACGGCAACGCAGCTCGGGCGGAGGGCGACGTCGTGAGCCCGCACCTGACCGGGGCCACAATCGACATCGCCAAGAACGGCCTGAGCCGCCAGGAGATTGGCTGGATGCGCAGTTGGCTGCTACCTCTGCAATCGGCCGGCATGATCGATGTGGAGGAGGAGTTTCAGCAGGCTTGCTTCCACATTACGGTGTACAAGAACTATGCCGCGGAACTGCCGCCGGTCTCGATTGCGCGCAACCGGGCAGGGCAATCTGGCACGGCGCAAACTGGAACCGCTCAGGTTATTGCGGTCCAGCCCTGAGCAGAGCGGTATCGAGCCCTCGAGACTTTGGCCGCCGAGCTTGAGCGGCGAGCAATCCCGGCGGCCTCGATGTGGCATGAGGCTGGTTGCGGCTGGTTGAATCCGGCGTTTCATCGGCGCGCGTCGAGGGCCCAAAAATTCATTACATTTTTCCGGCAAATCAAAGGTACAATCGCGGGCAATACCATTTCAATATCATTTCTTGTCTGGAAATGCGGGGGGCCGGCGGCGATCGAGGAATTGCTAAAATTGCACCCGCCGGTGAAAGCGGACCGACTCCCTCATCGGGAGCAGTCAAACAGCCAGGAAATTATCCGAGAGGCGGAATCATGAGTAATCTTGAGTTTCAACCTGTGGCTGAGCCAGTCCCTGTTGCGCCAGGTCTTTCCGAGTTGGAGCGCGTTACGTGCGCTTTTTCCGCTCCATCGAAGACGTTTCAGGACATCAAGCGTGGCAACCGGAGCTGGTGGCTGCCGTTTTTGATTTTTGCCATTGCCGGCTACATCCTGTTTGCGGCTGTTTCTACCAAGATCGGGATGCAGCAGGTGGTGGACAACCAGACTCACTTGAATCCCAAGCAGGAAGAGAGGATGGCGCAGATGCCGCCGGACCAGCGGGCGACGACTGCCAAAATAACGCTTGCCGTCACCGAAGGAATCTTCATCGCGAATCCTCTGTTTGTTCTGGGGGGCGTTGCCTTGCTGTCGCTCGGGTTGTGGGGCACGATGAATTTCGCCTTCGGCGGGAAGGCTACCTACGGCAGTATTTTTTCCATGTGGTTTTATGCCAGCTTGCCAGGAATGATCAAACCACTCCTGGGCACGATTGTCATTTTTGCCGGAGCCACGCCCGAGACCTTCAACATCAAGAACTATGCCCCCACAAATGTGGCGGCGTTTCTGAACCCTGCGGAGACGAATGCCGCCCTTTACTCTCTGGCCAGTTCGTTGGACATTATTACCATCTGGACGCTCATCCTGCTGGGCATCGGCGCCGCGACTGTGGCCGGCGTCAAACGCAGCTCGGGCTATATTGCGGTGTTTGGGTGGTGGGCGATTTTTATTCTCATCGGTGCGGGCATTGCGGCGATTACCGGCTGAGGAGGGCCTCAATCCAAAAAGAAAACAGCGCGAACCCGCAGGGATTCGCGCTCTTTTTTGTGTGCCCGAACCGTGAGGGCGCTACTCTGCCCAGCGGCGCATGATCAAGGTGGCGTTGATGCCGCCGAAGCCAAAGGAATTAGACAGCGCCACATCGAAGCTGTGTTCGATGGCTACGTTGGCAACGTAGTCCAGGCGGCATTCCGGATCGGCATGGTCGAGATTGATGGTTGGAGGAAGCTTCTGATTCACAAGCGCCAGAATCGAGATTCCGGCTTCCAGACCGCCGGCCCCGCCCAGCAGATGGCCGGTCATCGACTTGGTGCCGGAAACCTTGAGCGCCCCGCTCAGCGCGTGCTCTCCGAAGACCTGCTCAATGGCCTGTGATTCGTTGCCGTCGCCGGCCGGAGTGGAGGTCGCGTGCGCGTTGAGGTAGCCAACTTCTTCCGGGGCAACGCCCGCGTCGTTCAGAGCCGCGCGCATGCTGCGCTGCGCGCCCTGGCCCTCAGGGGCGATGCCGGTCATGTGAAAGGCGTCGGCGCTCATGCCGTAGCCGATGATTTCGGCAAGGATCTTTGCGCCGCGCGCTTGGGCGAACTCAAGCTCTTCCAAAATCAAGATGCCTGCGCCTTCTCCGATGACGAAGCCGTCGCGATCCTGGTCGAAGGGACGGCTGGCGCGCCGGGGATCATCATTGCGGGTGGAGAGCGCCCGCATGGCGGCGAATCCGCCCACCGAGAGCGGCGTGACCGCGGCCTCAGCCCCGCCGGCAATCATCACGTCGGCGTCGCCATGCATGATCATGCGTGCCGCATCGCCGATGGAGTTGGCAGAGGTCGCGCAGGCGGTGGCGGTGGCCGAAATGGGCCCCCTGGCGCCGTAGCGAATGCTGATGTTTCCGGCCGCCATGTTGACAATGGCCGCGGGAATAAAAAAAGGAGAAATTTTGCGCGGGCCGCCGGACAGAAGGCTGGCGTGCTCGCGCTCGATGATCTCAAAACCGCCGATGCCGGAGCCGATGAAGACTCCGACGCGGTCGCCATTTTCAGAGGTGATTTCCAACCCTGACTGGGCCATGGCTTCTTGGGTCGCGGCAAACGCGTAGTGCGTGAAGCGACCCATCTTGCGGGATTCTTTCTTGTCCACGAAGTTCAGTGGGTCAAAGTGCTTGACCTCGGCAGCAAAGGTGACGGAGAAGCCAGTGGTATCGAAGCCCTGAATGGGGGCCATGCCACTGGCGCCGGCCAGCAATTGTCTCCAGACTTCGGGAGCGGTGTTGCCCACACCGCATACCAGGCCAAGTCCGGTAACGACGACTCTTCGGGACACATTGGACAAGGGTTACTTGCTGCCTTTCGCGTTCTTCTCGATGTAGTCGATTGCGTCCTTGACGGTCTTGATCTTCTCCGCGTCCTCGTCGGGAATCTCAAGGTCGAAGGCCTCTTCAAACTGCATCACAAGCTCGACCACGTCGAGCGAATCCGCACCCAAGTCTTCCTGGAAGCTGGCCCCGGGTGTAACCTCGGCTTCGTCCACCTGCAACTGCTCGACAATGATCTGCTTTACTTTCTCTTCAACGGCCATGCGTGAATCTCCTCATTGTTTTTTGATACCTGAAACTCTGTCGGGTAAAGTTCGAACAAATCCGTTCCGCCTGCTTACGATACCGGCAAAGGGGAAGAGTACACAACTAAGGCGCTCAAAAAAGACGCGCAGTCCCGAAGTTTCAAGTCTAACGGGCGGGTGGGGCAGTGTAAAGACTGGCGCCGGCGGTGCGCGCCAGACTCCCCTTGCCGGGGGCCTCGCGGTTCAAAGGCCCTGGCGCTTTCTCGAGGGCGGGTCTTTTCCCGGGATGCATGGTTCCATCAAATGCATCCACCGATGGGAAATGGGCACACTGGAGGCGTACATTAGGCGAAGAGGATAATTGATTTCATTATGCAGCCCTTGATCATCGGTGCGGTTGCGGTTATTGCCGGCGTTTTGCTTGGCTACTGGATGAGGGGAATGCTTGGCCAGCCGGAGAAGGCGCACCTGGAGCGGCGCGCGCAGGAACTGGGGGCAGAACTGGGAGCGGCGCGGGCGGAGTTGGCGAAATTGCAGGCCGAGTCAGCGGCCCGCGCGGGATTTGAATCGTTGGCTGTTGAGCGGGAGAGAACGATCCGTCAACTGGCCACCGAGCGCGACCTTCTGCTGGTGGACCTTCAGCACAAAGGCACTCTGGAGAGTGAGTCTTCGGCCCGGATCAGGGAGTTAGAGACCGAACTTCGCAATGAGCGGCAGAATCTGACGGAGAAGTTGGCCCTGCTTGAGTGCGCCAAGCAGACCCTCGCTCATCAATTTGAAGCATTGGCCGGAGAAGTTCTGGAGAAAAAATCGAAGAGCTTCTCCGAAGGCAGCCAGAAGGAACTGGGAACGCTGCTCGACCCGCTCAAGCTGCAGATCAAGGAGTTCCGCGACAAAGTGGAGCAGGCGCAGACCGACTCCAAGACCGGGGTCGCAAAGCTCGAGGGGCTGATCGGCAATTTGGACGGCTTGAATAAGCAACTGGCTGAGGAGGCGCGCAATCTGACGACGGCGCTGCGCGGCTCGGCAAAGGCGCAAGGGGACTGGGGCGAACTGATCGTTCGCAACCTGCTTGAAAAGGCGGGATTGCGCGAGGGCGAGCAGTTTCGCGTGCAGGAAACATTTGATGTTGCTGGCGATGGCGATGAGCCCTCGCGCAAGTCGCGCCCCGACGTGATCGTGAACCTGCCCGGTGCGCGCCACCTGGTCATCGATTCCAAGGTTTCGCTCAACGCCTACACCGATTCAGTGAATGCCGCCTCGGAAGACGAACGCAAGGCCGCCATCAAGCGTCATCTGGCGAGCGTGCGCGGCCATGTGGACGAACTCGCCGGCCGGCGCTATCACAAGCTGAATGCACTCGACACGCCGGACTTCGTAGTGATGTTTGTGCCTATCGAACCCGCATTTTTGACCGCGCTCCATGAGGACGAAGGCCTGTGGCGCTACGCATATGAAAAAGAAGTGTTGCTGGTGGGCCCGACCACGCTGCTGTTTGTCATCCGCATCGTGGATAACCTGTGGCAGCAGGAGGTCCAGGCGCGCAACGTGCAGGAGGTTATGAATCGCGGCGCGGAGTTATATGACAAGTTTGTGAATTTCGTGAGCGATCTGGAATCGGTCGGCAAAAGCCTGCGCGGGGCCGACCTGAGCTACACTGCGGCGATGAAGAAGCTGAGCGAAGGGCGGGGCAATCTGGTTCGTCAAGTTGAAATGCTCAAAGAGCTTGGCGTGAGGACTGGGAAGTCGCTGCCGCGGAACCTGCTGGACGTGGCCGGAGTCGAAGAGCCGGGGCTGGCTTTAACGGCGCAGGCGGAGTTCGCCGCGAATGAGGAGAGCTGAGAAGCCCGGCCCTCTGTTTGGCAGGATGCCTTGATTCGCGCGGAGAGGCACTTGTTCTGCGCAATGGAGGCGGGCCGAGCCGGTGAGCTCGTGCAGGAGCTTCGGCTGTCGGGCCCCGAGTATAACCGGGACAGCCGGGGTGACCGGGACAGCCTGGCTTCGCCCCGGGTTCCCGTCGTTTAACCCTGCTCCTCCCGGAACGCCTCTCGAATCCGCTTCCAGGTCACTGTCAGATCCTCGGGCAGGATCCGAGCCTCCCCAACCGTGGTCATGAAGTTGGTATCCCCCACCCAGCGCGGAAGGGCGTGCAGGTGCAAATGCCCGGCCACGCCTGCGCCGCCGGCCTTGCCCACGTTCAAGCCGAAATTGAATCCGTGCGGGTTATAGACACGTTGCAGCACGCCCTCGGTCCGCTGCGCCAGGTCGATCAGCTCATGCCCCGCTTCGGTCGGCAATGCTCCCAGCCGGTCCAGGTGCGCGTAGGGCATCACCATCACGTGGCCGGAGGTGTAGGGATAGGCGTTGAGGCAGATGAAGCAGTGCTTGCCGCGGTAGACGAGCCCGCCGGCGGCTTCCGCTTCTTCCACGCTCATGCCCTTGGCGACGGCGTGATCGACCGAAGCGATCAGGTTGCAGAAGACGCAGCCCAGATCGCCGGGCCAAGCGGCCAGGCTGCCGGGCACGCCGGGGCGCACCGCGCCGTCCGTCGAGGTGACGTAGGCATAACGCCAGGGGGTCCAGAGATGGTCCATAGACTTTGGGGCTTCCCGCTGCACTCGACCGGGAGCGAGCGGTCGCGCAGTTGCAATCAGTATAGTGGCGGGCGCGGAGCGGCGTGCACTGCGGGGATTTCCATTGTGCTGCAGCTGGACAGAGGTGGTTGCCGCGGGGCCCAGGCCGTTGCTCCCAGGCTGCGGGAAAGTAGAATCAGCCAGAAATGCCGAAGCGACCCGGCCGGACGCAAGTCTATTGAATGGGGCGTGCGCGTGTGAAAATCCGATAACAACGTCGATTTCCGGGTTCTATCCCCAAGCTGTTGCATTGACGCAGGAAAGCGAGCGTTGCTACACTCGTAAGCGTAGCTTACTGTGCGTATTCCCGCAGTTTGCTGCGACCGCCCTCCAGCAAGCCGTTGCCTGCCGGGTGCATCCCAAGGAGATCAGACGCCTCGCACACCAGCGCAACAGGCTGGGAGGACTGTCCCTTGCTGAGCATTTCGGTGTCGTAATAAAGGTCAATGGCAGGGACACGGTCGAAAGGCCATCCCGTTGGCGGCAATCGCACAACGGGAGCCACTCCCAGCGGCAGGCATTTTCCGTCGCGGGAGCTAGGAATTCCGGAGCAGCAGTGATGGCAAACGTCCTCAATCCCGAACCCGAGAGCATAACCCTGAACACCGAATTGGAACTCCCAACCCTTGAGCCTGCGACGGAGCTGGAGCAGCCGTCGTCCGAATCCACGTCCAACACC
>DATDLS010000560.1:0-2041 GCA_036519195.1 Occallatibacter sp.
CCGAGTATCGCGACCTGATCCAACAACGAATCCAATTCGAGGAACCCAACCCATGAACCTGATCGAACTGAATCGCTCCCTGGTCCAGCTACGGCTGAGTGGTATGGCCGCAGTGCTGGAGACGCGCATGCTTCAGGCACAGACTGAAGCCATGGCCCCCATCGACCTGATCTCCATCCTGGTCTCCGATGAACTCGCCTGTCGCAGCAAGCGGCTGCTGGAAAGGCGCCATAAGCAGGCGCAGTTCCGCGACGCAAACAAGCGACTCGACAACTTCGACTTCCAGTTCAACCCAAAGATGAATCGCGGTCTGGTCTTCGACCTGGCCACTTCCGCCTGGATCGGCCGGCGCGAAGACGCGTTGTTCCTCGGTCCGGCCGGCAGCGGCAAGAGCCACATCGCCCAGGCCATCGGCCACGCGGTCATCCAGCAGGGTTACCGCGTGCTCTACCGCGAGGCGCACATCCTGCTGGAAGAACTAGCCGACGCCACCCTGGACGGCAACCGCAAGCAGCATGTGGAACTGCTCACTACCGTACCGCTCCTCGCCATCGACGATCTCGGAATGCGCAAGCTTCCACTGACCGCCGCCGAGGAACTGCTGGAAATCATCATGCGGCGCTACGAGAGAGCAAGCACTCTGATTACGTCGAATAGACCCGTGGAAGACTGGGGAAAGCTGCTCGGCGACAGCGCCGCCGTCTCCGCCATGCTGGACCGGCTGTTGCATCATGGGCACGTGCTCAAGTGCGGGCCGCGCAGCTGGCGAACCAAGACCAGCAGCCCGGGAGACAGCCAATGACAACAGCAAGAGCAAAGACAAAAGCAAAGGCGAAAAGGATGCCGGGCAAAGAACGCCCGGCGGCATCGCAATCTCGGATCCAGAGGCCTCCCACGACGGAGCCTCACCTTAGGAATACTGGCAAAAACACGAAACCCTCCGACGGCCAGCTCTTGAGCCAAACCGCAGAGGGTCTCGATTACCGATTCCTTCGGAGCCAGCCCCGTGTCATCGGCCTTGGATCGCTCCGCAAGGCGCGACCCCGGCGGAGCGTCTACCACCGTATCACCCGGCATCAGGCTCTGAACACAAGTGCCGGCCCAAACAGCAACAATCGCGCCTTGCCCAGATACACCGAGACAAGGTAAAACAATCACGTCTTCGGCCAATCGCTATGGCCGGTTTTGAGCTGACCACGTATGGCCGCTTTTGAGGTGACCCCCGAGGCTCGGGACAGGATTGGACCATCTGATCCTCCGCAGACAAGCCTGCTACGAGAGAATTCGTCATCGACCGCACAGCTTTATATTTCGAATTTAAAAGAGACATGGTGTTGAGTCATCAGCCGGAATTCCAAGCCCAGCAGGAGACGAACGACAGAGCGCCACCAAAGCGCGAAAGTACCCTCCGGCGTAAGTCACGACACTGGAAGCAATCAGCTTGCCAGAACAAAGGGGGGGCCAGTGGGACGGGAAACAGCAGGGAAGTGGTTGTTTTGTAGAAAGATGTACTTCGTCGGAGTCGGGCGTACTTTGCTCCGTAGCCGACGGATCGGCGACTGATATCCGTCACTGACAAGTTCTTGTCGCGCAACTGTCATGCCTGTTGTGCAGGCTGAGAAAGTCAAGCTTCCTTTGCCCGACTCATGACAACACTCTTATCCTGGATGGAGATGGGACGGCTTATCTCAAGCCTTTGCATTTTGTAAACCAGGGATGTCCGTTTCATTCCCAGCCGCTCCGCGGCGCCGTTTCGTCCGCCTACGACCCAATTACTCAATTCGAGTGCACGGACGATGTGATCGCGTTCAACTTCTTCAAGACCCGTCATGGACATATTTGGGCTCTTGTGAGAGCTGAAAGGCTCCAATTCAGAAGTAGGCGCTCGCAAGACAGTGTGAGGCGAAAGAATGACGGCCCGCTCGACGAAGTTTTGCAGTTCACGAACATTTCCCGGCCAGCGATATCGCAAAAGCGCATCCATGGTTTCCGGAGGGATCGTGTCGATTACCTTGTTCATTCTTCTCGCGTAAAGATCCGT
>DATDLS010000561.1:0-4501 GCA_036519195.1 Occallatibacter sp.
ATCGTGATTGCATGCGCGGACAATGCAACAGCACATAGGATTAGGCCGCAACGCCCACTGCCGCCTCTGAGAAGCTAATAATTGTCTGCTTCAATTGCGAATCAACTTCATCTGCAATGGTCATGACATCGACCAGAAGCAGACTAAAATCAACAGTGTTCAGATTGGTCTGCATCGTATTGATGATGCTGACCTGCAAGATGCGCGATTCTTCGATGACCATGGGGATGGAGTAGCCTTGCGTCTGGCGAATGATTCCGTGCTTAACCGCAGCCTTCGATGCCTGTTTCGTCCCCAGCGGACGCGGCACACGCAACCGATCAACAAGTTCACGAAGCAACTGTGGAAGATGTCCAGTGCGCTGCTCATCGCTAAGCGGTATGCAGGCCAGTTCGTCATCGGTTTTGACTGCGGATAGCCAATTGGCGATGGTGAGCAGGGAGTCACGCTCCAATATGGAAGCGACTCGCTCGATATTCGACACACGTCGTGCCCCCTTGCGCTTCAATAGTCTGTCACGGATCAGCGCAATCATTTCGGGGATCGGCATCGGCTTCACGAGGATTTCATCCGCTTGCAAGAGAATGGCGTCCATTGCCTCTTTCAACGCCGGGTATCCGGTGAAAAGCAGAGTGATAGCATCAGGGTGCTTGTGACGCATCGCGCTAATCACTGTCAACCCGTCCCCTGCACCTGGCATGTGCAAGTCAGAAAGCAACGCGTCAAATGATTGCGTGTCGATGAGGTGAAGGGCTTCGGCAACGTTTCCGGCCGCGCTAACTTGAAACTGATTCATTTCCAATATCGCTTGTAACGTCTAGCAAACTAACTGGTCATCGTCCACCAAGAGGATCCTTGTCTGGCCTGTCTTTTCGTTTTCCAAATCGACGCGCCTCGTTTCAAGAGCGATATTTCCCGCTCTATGGAAAGCATATGCGCATTGTTCATCAGCGGCTAGTCAATAGGAAACAGTAGTCAGGGAACCGGCGATTACGGTTGAACTCCTGCTCATTAACCGCTTTGCGCCTTACGCGGCATACGAACAAAATGAAGTGCGGGGAATTTCCAGGTTTTTCGGGGTCGGCGCCCGCGTGGTGTTAACGGAAGAGCTAACGTGGGCATCAAGTCTAGGCGCGTTGAGCGGATTTCGATCGAATTCGCTCAGCGGCCGCAGAAGGAGGTCTGTCGGCGTGAAGCCCGGGTAGACGATCAAGCAGGACTGCATTCAAGAGGGATTTGTGAACCCTGATACGACCCTTGTATTCGATGAACCCGAGTTTGCGAAATCGATTCATAAATAAGCTCACGCGGGAGCGGGTAGTGCCGATCATTTCCGCCAGGGTCTCCTGTGAGATCTTGGGAATGTATTGTTCCGGTTCGCCCGGCTTTCCAAATTCCGCCATTAACAGGAGTATCCGCGCAAGACGCTTTTCGCTGGAGTTGAAAAGCTGATCGACCAAATCGGCCTGAATGCGCATGCTTCGTTCCAGGATGATCTTCAAGAAAAGGTCTGAAAAGCTATTCTCCAGATGCATCACATGGATCATCTCGTCCCGGCTAATTCTGAGAGCAGTACAGGCGGTGATTGCAGTTGCCGTGGCCAAACGCAACCCGCCGATTGCTACCAGCGCCTCTTCTCCCACAAAATCGCCTGCCGAGAGAAGCGTAATGGTAGCTTCCTTCCCCGCTGGAGAAACTACCGCGACCTTTGCACGGCCTTTCTGAAGATAAAAAACCGAATCCGCGGGATCTCCCTGCAAGAAGAAGGCCTCCTTCGCGGTTAACTTGATGATTCTTCGCCCCAGGCCGGCGTTCGCAAGGAAAGCGGCAGCATCGAATTGAGGTTCTTCGAGTTCAACCATTGAAGTGCATTCTTACGTTGCGGCAACTGCGAGGTGACCGCTGGAGTGTGCAGTGAGAAATTGCCGCCAGTTTATCAAACCGGGCGGATGATGAATAGAGTACCAACTGCTCCCGGATTCGGGGAGGCTGGATCTTTCCTTCGACCGAGAACCCGTCGCAGCCTGGGCAGTTGAACCTTTCAATCCAGCTTTCCCACAGGATTACTCCTTCGGTGGGACAATCTGTTCAAAATTGCTCACTTTCCGGAAGATTTTTCGGGTAGTTTTGGATCGCAAGACGTCCAATGTCTAATGAGTCGCGTAGGAAACCCGGGAACATGGCAGTCGCGACCGGGGTCCCATCGTGGCAGATGCTTCCCCTTCAAGGCGAAAAGCAGAGTGTAAGGAGAGAATGCACTGGGGCTTCCTCCACAAAAGCCGCGTGATTTGGCCCGCAATCTGGTTGCTTGCGAGGCTGATGCGAGTACCGCCTCCCTTCGGATTGGATCTCGAACGGTGCGTGCCTATGAGAGGCTGCGCCGGCAACTCGGCGCGGCCGTGGGAACTGACAGTTTTCAAGCTCTTGCTTCCCGCGCCTTGGCTCTGGCCAAGCGTGAATCTCCCCGGCTGAGTTCCGTGCTGGTAGCGGCGAATGGAGATTTGCGCGGTCTCAGCGAGGTTGAATCTCGGAAGGACACCGATGAGGATGGCGAAGTCGGAGTTGCTCTGATTGCTCAGCTTCTCGGGCTTTTTCTCACCTTTCTTGGCGAGACAACAACCTTGCGTTTGATCGAGGATTTGCGGCTTCAGTCCGCCGTCGGAACAGAGCCGGTGACACCCCCAGCCGGCACAACAGACTCGCCGGCCGATGGACCGGCCATCGCTGCAGCATTCGAGGACCTTCTGCTGGAGATTGACCAGTTGAGGAAGGTAAGCGCACGAATTGAAACCCTGGCGGACAAACATCCCGGCATGGAAGATGGACTCGTGAGTGTTGCGGGAAACATTCTCAGTATTGCCACGGTTTTGGATGTTTTCACACTCATCCGAAGCAAGGCTGGCGGGTCAAGAGAAGACGAACCAAACCCAGAAACGAATCGCTACATGAATTGAGTTCCGCCTGCGCTACTTCGAGAGCCGGTCTCGATGTCGACGCCCGTAGCTGCGAAAGTATTTCCGCGAAGACGGACGCGTCGCGCTGGCCCAACAAAGCGAGCAACGGCTGTAGAGACCTATTTCCCGGAGAAACGTACGTTTGAACTCGCCGAATCCCTCAAAAATGCGCGAATTGGCCCAGGATCTTTTGGGTTACGAAGCCTTTGCGGGCGAGACCTCCATGCCTGGCGGCTCGGCAACCTTTCGTGTTTATGAAAAGCTGCGCCACGGTCTTGGTCAGTTTGCCGGAGCGATCGGCTTTCAGTCGCTCGCCTCTCGCGCCTTAGCGTTGGCCAGATCAGAAGCCCCCAGTCTTAGCGCGGTGCGGATCTCCGAGGAAGGTGCATTAGTGGGTCTGGGCCAGATCGAACACCAATTCGACATCGACAAGATTCAGGCTGGCGAGTTTCCGGCGAGCGAAGGGGAAATCATCCTCATCTCCTGCTTGCTCGGCCTGCTTCTTCTCTTCGTTGGCGAACCCTTAACGTTGAGCCTGCTCCGGATTACCTGGCCAGGTGGGACCTTCGACGAATTCAGTTCCGAGAACCGGAGAAAAGCGTGAATACCCAAGACAAAGTGAAGATAAACAAGCTACCCACCGGAGTTCCGGGCCTCGACGAAATTGTGGGCGGCGGGCTCCCCGAGTTCTCGTTCAATATCATCGCGGGAGCTCCGGGCAGCGGCAAGACAACGCTCGCCCATCAGTTCGTATTCGCCAATGCCTCTCCAGAGCATCCTGCTCTCTATTTCACGGTCCTCGGCGAATCCGCCATAAAAATGTTGCGCTATCAGCAACAGTACACGTTCTTCGATCCTGACAAGTTGTCCGATTCCATCCGCTTTCTCAACCTGAGCCAAGTTGTTTTGGAAGGAGACCTGGGTGCGGTCCTGGATGTGATCACCAAGGAAGTTGAGAGGTCCAACCCCGCCGTCGTCGTTGTGGACTCGTTCCGCACCATGGTCCGCAAACCGCAAAGTGAGATGGACCTGCAATCTTTCATTCAACGATTAGCCTTGTTTCTGGCCAGTTGGCAGGCTACAACGTTCCTGATCGGTGAATATGCGGAGGAAGAGATACGCGATAATCCGATCTTTACCGTCGCCGACGGTCTGTTCTGGCTGCGCCAAACGGCGGAACGGAATTCGATTGTCCGGAAGCTGCAGGTCATAAAACTGCGTGGACAGGATTCCGTCCCCGGGTTGCACACGTTCCGCATAACCGATGCCGGAGTGCAAGCCTTCTCGCGCACGTTTGGATTGACCGCCCGGAAGAGGAATCCGCCCGGAGATCGGCGCCTTTCCTTCGGCATTCCGGAGTTAGACAAGATGCTCGATGGTGGCGTGCGCGAGGGCGATAGCGTCCTCGTGGCAGGATCCTCGGGAACGGGGAAATCAGTCCTCGCGACCCAATTCATTGCCGAAGGCATACGCCAAGGGGAACCGGGAATCGTAGCGGTTTTTGAAGAACGCCCGGAAGCGTATGCGGAGCGGGCCACCAGTTTGGG
>DATDLS010000562.1:0-4889 GCA_036519195.1 Occallatibacter sp.
CATTCTCAGCGCTGCTACGCACAAACCTAGGCCCAGAACCAGCCCCGCTGCCGAAGCGAACGCGCCGGAGCGGCCAATCTGCGTCATCGCCTGGACGATGGTCGAGCCCAAGGCAATGCGCAGGCCGATCTCCCGCGTCCTCTGTGCCACCATGTTCGCCACCAGCGCGAAGATTCCCACCGCGCTCAGCAGAAGCGCCAGCATGGCCATGGTCGTCAGCAATGCCACCTCGACTCTCTGCATCGCCAGGGTCTTTGCTTGCAAATCGTTCATGCTGTAGAAGCCGGAAAATGGAAGATCGGGAGCCGCGCTTGCCAGCGCGCGCTGCATCTGCGCCGTCAACCCCTCCACCGGACCGCCGGTGCGAACAATCCAGCTTGGCTGAAACAGGTAAGCATCATCGACAGCCCGTTGGCATCATCAATTTGTGCCGCGGGGACGTAAATGGTCTCCTCGCTCGTCAAAGGCGCTGAGCCCTCGTTCAGTTTTGCCGCCGAGGACAGCACTGCGTCCACCACCACTCCCACGACCAGCATCTTCTTGTCCAGAGAGCGTCCCACTGGATTCACCCCCGCGAAGAATTTCCGCACAAAAGTCTGGTTGACGATCACGACAGGCTGCGTATCCGGACCGTCTGCATCGGTGAATGCCCGGCCGCCAAGTATGGGGATCTGCAACGTCTCGAAATAGCCGGGGGTGACATAGACTTGGTTGGTTGTGATCTCCCTTCCCGCGTCTTTGCCGTCGCTCAGGGTGACAGCGTTGAGCAGCGCGCGCTCGTACGGCAGGGTCAATCCAACGGCGGCATTCTGCACGCCGGGAATCTGGCGCATGGCGGCGAGGCTCTCATTGAGCAACTTCCGGAAGCCGCTGGGTCCTGGTACCTGACATCGTCCAGGGACGCCTTGGCAGTCATCACCCCGCTTGGGTTGAATCCTGGAGGCATCGTTTCCAAGTGAATGAGCGTCCGGATGAGCAACCCGGACGCGGCCAGCAACACAACCGTCAGGGCAACCTCGAGGCCAATCAATCCCTGACGCAGGCGAACGCCGCCCGCCCCAAGTACGGCACGGTGCGCAATCGAAGACTGCAGGTCTACCCTCCGCGTGACGAGCGCTGGCAACATGCCGAACAGGATGCTGGTCAGCAAAGAAAGGGCGAGCGTAAACGCCAGGACGCGGCTGTCGAGTGGGACCGTCGCCATCGGCAGGAACCGCTCCGGCAGAAGCAGCAACAGTCCGCGTAATGCAACGTAACCCACTCCGGCACCGATCACTCCCGAGGTAAGCGCCAGCATTAGGTTCTCAATCCACAGTTGCCGCAGAACCTGCCAACGGGAGGCGCCCAGCGCCATGGTCAGCCCGGCAAGGTTCGCGCAAGCAATCAGCAGAATGAATCCTGCGGCCATCATCAGGGCCAGCGCCTGCGGCCGGAGCGGGTCTGTTTCCCCTTTTTGCAAGGGCACGCAATAGTAGGTCATCTGCGCGCCGGGATTCGAAGCCTGGAAGCGCTGGAAACGAGCGCTCCTCGCCCACGCGCGATTGATCTCCGAATTTGCCTGTTGCCAGTTCGCGGCGCCGCGCAGCCGCATGATCGGCGCAAAGTTGGTTGCTCGCCCTTCGCCCTCCCGGCTCGGTTGCAGCGCTGTATAGAGGTCGGCGCTTAAGGGAGTGACTGCATTGTCGGGCAGCACGCCGACGATGGTATACGGCTCGCCCTTTAGCAGAACGGCCTGACCCAAAACATCCCGCTTCCCGTCGAAAGCCGTGCGCCACAAGCCATAACTAAGGACCGCCGCCCGGGGACCGTGCGGACGGTCCTCGTCCTCAGTGAAATTGCGCCCGGCCATAGGATGGATCGCCAGCACGTCGAGGTAGTGTGCTGAAACTCGTCCTTCCTGAACGTATTGCGCATGGGAACCGGTTTCGAGGTTCACTCCGGAAGTGCGCGAGAAAGAAACAGCGGAGATCAGGGAGGGCACATTGTCACGCAGCAGCTCCCACTGCTCGCCGTCTACATTCCTTCGCTCAGCCGAGGATTCCGTCCCCGTCGTCCGCGCATAGACGATGGCCATGCGCTCGGGATGCGCGTAGGGAAGACTCTCCAGCAGCAGTGCGTTCACGATGGAAAAGATCGCGGTGTTGGCCCCGATGCCAAGCGCGAGCGTGACGACCACGGCGGCAGTAAATCCGGGCGACCTCTTCATCTGCCGCAGCGCATGGCGAAGCTCATGAAAAAACCCGGTCACCAGAACCCTCCCGAACGTTGCGTATGCTTCCGCCGGATTTCAAGCAATTCCCGAGCCGAACTTCGATCAGTTTAGCGTACTGATTTGCAATGAGTTGCTGGCTGAGCCGATCTGTTCTCGGCCCCCTGCCTGCCCGTTATCGAACATGTTCTGTTCGCAAACGAACAACACGCAGCAAACCACCGTGAGTTTTCGGCAAGGGTGCGAAGCATGTCTGTTCGATAGACGACCCGCGGCCGAGGGTCGTCAGTTACCGGTGTGATCGGCAAGCAGGGAGTCCATGTCATCTCCAACCCCGTATCCCAGGTTGTGGCTGATTGTGCGTACGCGTTCCAGCCTTGCGATGAGGGCGTTGCGTTCTCCTGCAGATAGCTGACGAGTGGTTTTGAGGGCCTGTTCGAACATATTGACCAGAGCATTGAAGTAGCCTTCATCCTGGTAGCCGAGATCGTTAGAGAAGCCAGCTGCACTTTCGCAATAAGACACCATCAGTTCTGCGAGCCCGGCAGGTTCTCCGACCGCTTTTCGATAACTGGAAATGGCATGTTTGGCCTTTGCGACAGAGATATCCTGGTTGCGCAACACGTCCGGCCAGAGCCAGCGGTCCAGTGTTTCCTTGTAGGGTTTCAGGACATCCTCTCCCAAGCCAAAACGGGTGTGAAGGAAGGTCTGATTCTCCTTGTTGGCAGCATAAAGATCCTGAAGCAGGCCCATTAAGTTTGTCCGGTCAAGGCCTGCGAGTTTTGCCTTAACATCTGTCCATGTGGGCTGTGATCGTGGGTGTCGCTTCGTCACGGGAACTCCGATTCTTCTTTATTGGCTAACGAGTCAAGTTCCTGGGGATACATAGATCAGAAGCAGTACCCCTGGGCCACCCAGTAATGCCAGTCCTTGATTGCTTCGCGCGTTACTTCGTCCGGATCGATGGCGCTTAGTTGAGAGAGCGGGACAGCCATGGAGCGCCTCTGCCACCGGATCAGCACCAGCATATCGCCGGAACATTTATCTTCGGGTGCCATTCCCCGGACTTCGACAGATTCGCCTCTCTGCAGCGGCGAGATCATTTTCGAAGCGATGCATTTTGCCTGGAACGGGAAGCGGATCTTATCTTCCAGATAGTAGTACCAGCCAATGGCCTGTTCCGCGGGGCCATAGGCATCCACGATGACTTCCTCGTGGATGCGTTCCTCCCGAACTGGATCGCGTTTGGGCTTTGCCATGGCTGTCTATGCTTCGAGGAGTTGACGGACACGGGAGAAGCGCAGCAACTCTTCCGCTCCCATCACTGGGTTTTCTAGCCGGGGTTCGTCGTCTGGATCGTCGAGTTCGTCCATTTCGAGATCCGGGTCCGGAGGTGCTAGATATTTTGTATTTTCCAGGCGATCAAGATAGTCGCGGATCTCTTCGGATGTAAAAAGCCGCCGGATCTCCCTGATAAAGTCCGGCACTTCCGCCGCGAACAGGGGATCGCGCTCGGCCGCGTGCAGGAAGGAAAACAGTTTCTCGCCGATCAGATAGTTCAGTGCGTCATCCAGGCCGAACCTCTCGCGGATACCTTCGGTTGCCAAGCATTGGTCGATCCAGATTTTGTGGAACTCTATGGGGGCGCTGTTCATGCTTGGGTTCTCCTGTCCAGGATACGGCGCACGGAAGTGCGACCGATGCTGAGGCGGCGGGATATTTCAGACTTGCTGAGGCCGGAGCGGTGTAGTTTACGGATCTGGCCGGCATGGAGTCCAGCAGTTAAGGGTCGGCCCAACCGCTTGCCGTTCTGGCGGGCATGAGCGAGACCGGCTCGAACGCGCTCCCCAAGGATTTCGCGCTCGAAGGCGGCGAACACGGCCAGCAGTGCGGCCATTGCGCGACCCGCCGGTGTGGTCAGGTCCAGCGCCTCGGTCAGTGATACGAAGCCGACACCGAGATGCGCGAGTTCCTGCAGCGTGGCGAGCAAATCGGTGACCGACCTTCCCCAGCGGTCCAGGCGTCACACTACACCACGTCGATCTCCCTGCGCCGTGCCGCTGCCATCAGTTCCTCGCGGCGTTGCCGTTGTGCTGCACCGGAGCCGACCTATTTCACCTGCATGGCGATGGTCCAGCCACGCCGGGCGGCATATTCGCGCATGGCGCGGCTTTGCATGGGCAGCGTCTGCTGATCCTGCGTGGAGACGCGGGCATAGAGGCCGGCGCGGACTGTTTTGGCGGTCTTTTTCCCCTGGCCAAAAACCCTCCCGGATTTCTTGACTTCGGACCCTTGCTTTACGGGCATTTTACGAAGCTCCCTAGGCCTGGCCGCAGACTATCCTTTCCGGCCATGTCGTTGAGCCATGGTAGCCCGTGACTGTTGCAATTACGAGTCGGTGTTGGCGTTCTGGGGTGATGAGTCCTGGTAATTCCATGGCATCCAAGTCGCAGGATTTTGCTGTAACTCCCCCGCGTGCCGCTGCAGTTCGGTCAGATAGTCGAAAGGATTCGCACCGTTCAACTCGCAGGTATGGATTAAGCTCATGTACAGATCGCCTACCTGCGCTCCGTGCAGCGTTTTATAAAACAGCGAGTTTTTGCGGTTCAGGATGGCTTTCTTCAGCGCCCGCTCGCATACATTGTTGTCCAGCGGAGCTCCGGGCGAGCGCAGGAACAGT
>DATDLS010000563.1:0-9736 GCA_036519195.1 Occallatibacter sp.
AGGAATCAACAACGCTAACACCGGCTAACTCCCAACCGGATCGTTATCCCAGGCAATGAAAGCCTCGCTAGCACGCACACAATAAGCTATCTGGTTGTAAAATCATGCTTTAAAGCGAAATCTAAAAGAGCCGCACCCATCTCATCTTCGCTATTCTCTCTCTCGCCCGGTTGCATATCGGAACATGGAAGCGTCAAAAAAAACAGCAAGCTGGGATAAAAACCCAGCTTGCTGTTTGGAAATAAATCAAACCTCAGAATGCGACGCGGACCCCCATCTGCAGCGCTCTGCCGCTAAGCGCAGTTGTCGATTGTCCGAAGGTAGAACCGTAGTCAGCGATATTAGGATCGACCGGGCCGAGATTCACGTGGTTGAACAGGTTGATGAAATCGAAGCGCAACTGCAGATTGCCCTGTTCGCCGAGGTGCGGCAGGTGCGTGTTCTTCAGCAGGCTGGCATCGATCTGAATCATGCCAGGATCGCGGTAGATATTGCGTGGCTCGTTGCCTTCGGTGCCGGGTGACGGAACGGGAAAATCAGCAGCCGTGAACAACCCTTTTTCGAATGCCTGGCGGCTGTGCGAACCGGTAAAGTTTCCGATAGCCGCGTTTGGCACATCCCAGTTGTTTCCGTCCAGGTTGTAGTCGCCTGGGAAGTTCGCAGCTGTAGGTGCGTTGGTGTTGTAAACCCAGAAGGGAGTGCCCGTCTGCACAGCCGCGATGCTCGTCATTTCCCAGCCCGAAGTCACAACTTCCCCGACGCCGTGATTTATGCCCGGGATGGTATAGGCTCCAGAAGCCGAGAATCGCTGGCGAACGTCATAGTCAGCCGCTCCATAATAACTGAAGTAGGCGTTCTGATCAGGAATGCTGAGTCCATCGTCCTGATCAAACCTTGTGCCGGCCTCGGGAAAGTCCTTGGCCTGTGATAGGGTGTAAGATGCCTGAAAGTTGGCTTTGGAACTGGGCCTGCCGCGAAGAGTCAGGATCATCGCGTTGTAGTTGGCATAGTTCGCGCCGGTCACATAAGTGATGGCTCCGAAATTCGGATTGAGGCGGTTTACAGTTTCGCTTGAACCAGTGACCACCGCGCCACCTGCGTATCGATTGACGTCGGAACCATTCAAACCGTCGTAACTTCTTGAACCGGAGTAGCTGGCGCCAGCGACCAACTTCCACGGCAATTGACGCTCAAAGCCGATCACATAGTTCACTGCCATTGGCGGCGTCAAGTTGCGGTCAAGAGAATCTACCGCGGCCTGGGTGCCAACGATGCCTCCAGCCGCGTTCAGGGCATTGACTGGGATGGTGGGTAACGAATAGTTGAACGGGTAGGTGCCGGAAGGCGCCAACCCGAAGATTGGTTGGATGCCCGTACCCCCTTCGAAGAAGGTTGCACTGATGATGCCGGGCGGGTTGAGACGGGTTTGGTCGACTGTCTGACCCATTGCGACCCAGTCGTGGTAAACACCGATTCCTCCGCGTATAACCCAGTCCCCGTGCTTGGTTGGATCCCATGAAAAGCCAACGCGGGGGCTGAAGATATTCGTCATATTCTTGGCAAACACCTGCGGAACTACGCCGACCGTGGCATTTGCCACCTGCTGACTAAACGTGCCCGCAGTTCCCAGGTTCAGAGCGCTGAACTGAAAGCCGCTGTTTCCCCATGGCGTGTGGTTTGTGAAGTCGTCCCAGCGCAAGGAGAGCGTGAGAGACAGATTCGACTTTGCCTTCCAGTCATCCTGAACATAGAATCCAAACGGACTCTCCTGCCCGCCGAATGCGACCTTGGCTGGATCGCCGGTGAGTGGATTGTAGGTCGCCGATTCTGAAACCGGAGAATCCTGCACCAGAGTCAACAGGCTATTGAAACTGAAACTGGGCCGCACGTAGTCCGGTGAGTAGTCTCCGTGCTCGATTCCTTTGGCCCCGTCGTAGCCGAACTTCACGATGTGCCTGCCGTGGACCAGACTCATGACCGAACGCCAGTTATACATCGGACCGCGATACTCTCCGGGCCCAAATCC
Organism: Occallatibacter sp.; assembly: GCA_036519195.1. GTDB lineage: Bacteria > Acidobacteriota > Terriglobia > Terriglobales > Acidobacteriaceae > Telmatobacter. The sequence continues at coordinate 2,027 of DATDLS010000563.1, forward strand.
ACCGCCGACTTGGAATCCTTCCGAGATATCGGCGACCGTGATCGCAGGCACCTTGAGGTCGGCGTCCTCCCCGTCGGCGCCACCCACACTCGCAAAGGCAAACGCGGACTCCCACAATAGTTTCGAACTGAATGTGTGGGTGAAGTCAGCTTGCCCATACCGATTCGACATCAGGTCCTGAGCCTGCAACCCGGCTCTTGGAGAAAGCTGCTGCTGCGTGAAGCTGTCGTTGTAATAGCTCAGATAGAAGCGATCGTTTTGAGTGAAGTAATGGTCGAGGCGGAAATTATACTGCAACGCGTTGTAATAGGGGCTGGCCGCGAAGTTTCCGGTGTCAATCACATTTGTGGCGCAAGGGATGTCGGTGCTTGGCCCGGTACCGCCAGGGCCGCTGCAGTTGCTTGCGCCGAATGCTGCCAGCGCATTTTCTACCGTGCCGTTGGGAACCATGAACGCTGCCGGCCACCCCGTCAGGACCGATGTTCCGACAGTATTGGGGTAATTGGTCTTGGCCCAGGAAACAAATGCGGGGTCCTCAAACGTTTGTGCGCCGGAACTGGCGGTCGCCGAAGTGGTTGCCCAAAGCTTTTCAAAGTCCGCAAAGAAGAAGGTCTTATTTTTCCATATCGGTCCGCCCAATGTGCCGACCAGATCCTTGCGGCCAAACGGCAAATCCGCGGTCGCATTCGAGAAGTCCGTGTTGGCCTGGAGATCCTGGTTTGTGAAGAACAGGCTGCCGACGCCGTGGAACTGATTGGTCCCTGACTTCGTTGTAACCTGAACGAGGATTGAGCTGCCAAGATTATCCTCGCCGTCCCAAGAGTTGGTTTGCATGGTCATCTCTTGCACAGCTTCCGGGATTGGGGACAGGATGAGATTGCCGTTCTGAACGGGGCTTGTGACATTTAACCCATCGACCATTACCAGGTTGCCGGTGTAGCTGCGCCCATTGGCGCTGATCTGCGGTGTCTGGGTCCCGAAGTTATCGGCAAATCCGCCTGGTGATTCTCCCGCGCCACGGGTACCGGTTCCAACAACGCCGGGTGCAACGGCAAGTGTGTCCCAAAGATTGCGATTTGCCTCGGGGAGATCGCGGACCGTCTCCGAATCAAGCGTCGTTTCTAAACGGTTATCGTCGGCGTCAATCAAGGGAGGGGTCACCGAGACGACGACGCTTTGTTCAGCTGTGGCCAGACGCATTCCCAGATTGATGCTCTTGGTTTCCGAGGTACTGAGCGTGAATTGGGATTCTTCTTTTGTAAAATTGGCCGCCGCTGCAGACACGACGTAATCGCCGGGCGCCAGACTGCTGAACCTGTAGAAGCCGGAATTGTCGGTGGTGACAGTCTGCACGATGCCGGTAGCCACGCTGCGCAGGTGGACCGTTGCATTCACAACAGCAGCTTGTGTTTGATCGGTAACGATGCCTTGAACATTGCCGCTGTACTGCGCCGAGCAGGTAAGGGCGCCAGATAGCAGCAAAAACAGACTGAGGAAACTGCGAACCTTCGACGTTGCAAATTTGATCCTCCGCATTAAATGAGAGGCAGAAAGTTGCAGGATGCAGGAATTTGGTTCCGGATATGGCACATAGAATCCGCCACTGCTGATCATTGTTCGTCTCCTGAAATTGGTGAAAGGCTTTTGGGGGCCGCCAGAGCGCTTTCTTTTTCGTGAAGAGCAGGTTAACGCCGTAATGTGCAGAACCCAGAAAACGTTATCCGGCCCATTCCAAGGGAAGTGCTCCTTCCCCTTAGTTTTATTAGCCCTACCTCTGAGCACGCGATTTGAGCATTAATTTGGAGCAGACCAACCCTAGCCGCAGCAAGGAGCGATCCGCAATGGGTCAGGTGTACCATGGGATCCACTTTGCCGGCCTGCAGCGTGTTCTATTGGAAAAATCGCACTTCATCCGTCCCTGCAGCGAGCCAGCCCATTCCACCCGCAAGCGAGGTGATTTGACAAAGTGGATATCTTCGAATCTACAGATAGAAAGTCAACTCGCGGTGAAGATGATGCTCTGCTGAAGCGCGACGGTCGCGGCTGAGCCGGCTCGCACTCTGCTGAAGCGATTGTGTCAGCTTGGCGTGGTGGTCTGAAGGGGAAGGCTGGTGCTCGGGCGGGAGAGCACCGCTTCCGGCTCCCGAGCGCGTCTATAGAAAGTGTTTGGCGAATGCCGAAAAACCATAGGGAGGCGGCTTCGCCGCGTCTCTCGGTGAGTTTTTGAAGGCATGGGCAATCTATGAACCCGATCTGGTCAGCAGCAAAAGCATCTGTCCCCTCCCGCGCTTTTGTGCTTTCGCCAGGAGGGAAATCTGCGTCTGTGAATCGTCGTCCCGCATCAGAGCATTCCAATAGATATCGAGACCCCTGGAATGGGCGACTTCTGCCGCCCCTGCATGTTCAGGCTCCAACAATGCTGTGCCGCAAGTGCGCGGGATCAAGGCAATCAACGGACGCGACCGTTTGCAGCCAGAAATTGAAAGCTCGGCGAGAAGGAGCAGAACCAGAACGGGTAAACGTCGCCAATTCCGGGCGTTGCTGGGCCGGCGCGCGCACCTGATCTTCATGCCGCAGGGCCTCCGTGAACAACTCGCCCCGATCAGCCGGAAACTGGATGCTTGATTAAAGCCTCTGGGCAAGGCAGCAACCATGGTACATCTGCCCTATTCGCCTCCAGAGGCTGAATGTACTAGATTCAACTCGAGTAGCGCAAAGCCGTTCACCCTTATCGGTTCAATGTAGTGAGCCTGCGAATTGCAAAGCCACCAAATGCCTACAGACTTCCGGAGAACTGTCATGTTACCTCACACCCGCAGAGCATTTCTGAAAGCCGGCACGGCGGCAGCGCTCGCCTCTCCCACCCAGGCGCGCAAAGCGAAGGCAAATGCAAAGAAAATCCAGAGCAAACCGATTCTGAACGCAGACCCGATAGGGACCGGGTCAAGCGCATAGCGAGCAGGAGCGGAATCGGGGGCTTTAATTTTAAGAGCCTTTGCAGCGATTCAGGACAAAATAGATCACCTCTATCATCAAGCTGAATCATGAGACGGTGCGCCTGGCCCACCTCTAGCCCGCGGCGCTCTTTTTGCGAGCCTTAGTAGGTTTGGCTCCCCGATTCCGTTTTCTCGACTGAATGCGGGCACCGACTCGGGTAGTCAGCCATCTTCCTAGCAAGTGGTCATCGAGCGACTGTCATTGAAATCGCCAGAACCGGAGCATTTCTTATGAAAACGGAGCAACGCTTTAAAAAGCCAGTTTCAGCAGGTCAACCAAACGTGAGCCAACTGTCACTTGCACCCAACCGCCGGGAATTTCTAGCCGGACTCATGAGTGCAGCCTTGCTCCCCACGGTCAATCCCACTGACGGAGTCGCGCAAAAGCCCAACCTTGCGCTGAATATTGCGCGTGTCGCTTTGCCGTCAAGTTTCGCGATGACGAGCGAGAACAAGATTTCCGCCCTAAACGACGGATGCACGCCTGAGGACTCTTTCGATCGCTCCCATGGAATATATACCCTGCGCTCAGGGGCCTCTTCAGAGGGCGATACACCATGGGTTCAGTACGACTGGAAGGAGCCGGTCAATGCCAGCAAGGTTGAAGTTTATTGGGGGGTAGATCGTCCGCGCCCTGACGCGATGCCCGGCACCAGCAGTTTGCGGGGGGTTCATCTGCCCCAGACTTACCGAATTCTTTACTGGAATGGGAACGATTTTTTACCCGTAAACCGGCCCCATGGGCTCGGTGTGGCCGCAGATTCGTTCAGCGTTACGACGTTTGAGCCGGTAAAAACTACCAGGCTGCGCCTTGAGGTCGCGCCACAGGAGGGGCAACCAGCCGGAATTCTCGAATGGAAGGTCTTCCATTATGGTCCGGTTCCTGCACTTTCTCCAGTAGTCGATGCGGGAGTAGACCGTTCTGTAGTGAGCGACGGCAAGACCTATCTATCAGGCAAGGCAACCTGGCTCGAAGATTCACCGCTAAACAAGGTCCGCTGGATGAAGACCTTCGGTTCGGGTACTGTGGCATTTTCGAGCGCAGATGCGCCGGTCACTACAGCGACATTTTCCCAACCCGGCGACTACATCTTGTCGCTTCAGGCATCCGGTAGCAAGGAAGAGCCCCCTGCGATCAAAGTGCATGTCGAGCCGGCGCCGCCTGCCGACAGACTGGACGTCGTTTATACCCGCAGATACTCCATTGACGGCCAACTGTGGAAGCAACGGGCAAAGATGTTAATTGTGAACTGGATTCCTCATTGCGTCGCGATGTGTGAGCGAACGGACATTGCTCCGATGCGGGGTGATGGTGGAATCGACAACTTCATAGAAGCGGGCAAGGCGAACCGCGGCGAGCCGCATGGCCTGCACAAGGGATACGTCTTTTCGAATGCATGGGTTCACCAGACAGTTGAATCGATGTGCATCGCGTTGATGGTCGATCCACAAGGAGATGAGGAGATTATCCGGGCTCAGGATCAGATGCGCACAACCCTCGAGCGCTGGATTCCGATCATTCTTGCGGCGCAAATGGAGGATGGCTATTTACAGACCGCTTACATCCTTGCGGATCGCAAAGATTGGCCAGAGCGGTGGTCGCCGGATCATCGCGGCAACCACGAAGGTTACGTTTCCGGCTACTTCATCGAATCGGCAATCAATCACTATACACATACCGAAGGCAAAGATCTGCGCCTTTACAACGGTGCCAAGAAGCTGGCCGATTGCTGGGTCGCCAATATCGGGCCTGGCAAGCAGGAGTGGTTCGATGGGCATCAGGAGATGGAACAGGCTCTAGTGCGCTTCGGTCGCTTTGTCAACGACCAGGAGGGCAATCATCGCGGCGATGCATATATTGCCCTCGCGAAATTCCTGCTCGATTCGCGCCGCGGCGGATCAGAGTACGACCAGAGCCATCTTCCGCCAGGTCAGCAATACGAAGCCGTTGGCCATGCAGTACGCGCCATGTACTTCTATTCGGGAATGGCAGACATTGCCGCCGAGACCCACGACCGCGAATACCAGAGCGCCGTAATTTCTCTTTGGGACAACATGGTCAACAAGAAGTACTATGTGACGGGAGGTATCGGCAGCGGAGAAACCTCGGAAGGTTTTGGGCCGAACTATTCACTTCGTAATAACGCATATTGCGAGACTTGTTCGAGCTGCGGAGTAGTTTTCTTTCAATATAAGCTGAACCTCGCCTATCACGATGCCAAGTTTGCCGATCTATACGAGCAGACAATCTACAACGCCCTGCTAGGTGGATTGGCGCTCGATGGACAAAGCTATTGCTATACAAATCCTCTGGCAAACACAGAGCGAGCGCGCTGGCATGTTTGCCCCTGTTGTGTAGGCAATGTGTCTCGCACCCTGTTGATGATTCCGACCTGGAGCTATGTGAAAAGCCAAGATGCACTGTTCATCAACATGTTTGTGGGTAGCCGCGTACAGGTCGGGCAGATTGCAGGTACGGATGTTGAGGTCATACAGCAGACCGAATATCCCTGGAAAGGCTTGGTCTCCATCACCATCAATCCTCAAGAGGCAAGAACATTTTCCGTACATGTACGAATCCCTGACAGGAGCACGAGCAAACTTTACAAGGAAACCTCCAGAGTCCAGGGAGTAAGGCGGTTTGTTGTCAATGAGGTTGAACGGACGCCATTGATCGACAAAGGCTATGCAGTCGTTACGCGCGAGTGGAGCGCCGGCGATAGGATCGAACTGGAATTGCCAATGGAACCACAACTCGTGACAGCAGATGAGCGGATCAAAGCAGACTCAGGGCTGACGGCCATTAAGTATGGTCCACTGATCTACAATGTCGAGGCTCAGGATAACGGCGATATCGATCGCGCGATTGCGGGCACACCTCTTCGAGCTGAGTGGCGTTCCGATTTGCTGGGTGGCGTGATTGTGATCACCGGAAAATGGCGAGACGGCTCTCCGCTGCTTGCCATTCCTAATTTTGCTCGGATGAACCGTGGTGCTCCTCCGCGCGATTATCCTGATGAACACCAGGCCGATCCGCGCATTGATTCAAAAGTGTGGATATAGGTCGAACTCATCGTGACCAATGCCCTCAAATGTTTGAGGGCATTGGTTGAGGAGCGATAGGTGCGGCTCGTGAAGGCTTCGCCCGGTGTTCATTCTCAGAATGGTTGCCCGGACCAGATTGCATCCAAGCGCCTCGAAATCTGAGAACGCCTTTTCCTCCGTCTCTGCATTGAGCATTCTCTCTATCAGGATTGCAACGCGCTTTTGCGTGCCGGTCTGCTGGCCCGCAGTGCAATTCGCCGGTCGGATTCGATGAGAAATCAAGCAAACACCAGCAGGACGGCTGACCATTTTCTAGCTTGAACTCCTGTTCGCGCCTAATTCTAGCTCCGGACGCCACCGGTCTTGCTGAATCGCCCTGCCGTATCAAGGATGGTTGAGTATCTTCCGACGCCGCCTCGGAGCGAAAGATTCCAGATTGTGTTTGTTGGCGTGCTGCTTCCGTGCCTCGTCGAGGGTCTTGAGGAACTCGGATTCGAACATGGGCAGCGTGCTTCCTTTCACCGGATCGTCGTTTGGATCACTTACAGGTCATAAACGATGCATGGGCCGGCATCCAAGACCGCAATCGTCCAATTGAGTTGGTTGCCGCCCAGCAGATGAGTCCCGCGACGAAAGTGCCGTGGCCGGTGTTCCGGCAAGCGGGCACGAGCTCTCAAAGTACGGCCTGCCACCGGGTTCTCCAGGCAGGGGATATTGCTTGCGATCCCACTGTCGATGCTGGAGACGCGATTGCCGTTATGCCGGAGATAATGTGGCATAACGGCAATAGAGGAATCCTCATGAGTGCTCAGATCCGCAGGATCGCGGAGTGGCTTGGAGCGGAACCCAAGACGGATTTTGAACTCGCCCAGATTGTGCGCCGTGGACTTCCGTTACGAACCCGGGCGATTTTTCTCGCTCATGGTTTGACCAAGGACGAATTCCACCTCATCGTGATCCCTCTTCGCACCTTCCGGCATCGGCAGGAACGGCTTAAGAAGGGACAGGATGAACTCCTGAGTCCGAACGAATCGGATAAGGCTGTTCGCGCAGCCCGGGTCATGGCCCTTGCGGAACGGGTATTCGCAAACCGCGAGAAGGCTTTGGCCTGGATGCGAAAGGCGAAGAAGCGCTTTGAAGGCGAAACTCCGATGCAGATGCTTCAGACTGAGGCCGGAGCGCGGCTGGTCGAGCAGATGCTGATCCAGTTGGATGAAGGCATGTTTGCCTGATGATTCTGTGGAGAATCAGCAACTACGCCGATCTGCTTGGAATCGGCGCGATGGAAGCATCCGCGCGGTGGCACACCGCGGGGCGGCCGCTGGTCTACCTGGCAGAGACTCCGTCTTCGGCACTTCTCGAGATTCTTGTTCACCTGGAGGCTGACGATGATGATCGGCCGGACAGCTGCCAGCTTCTTAAGGGGGTGCGGCTCTTTTGCGTTTGAAGCTACAGCATGATTTTTCAATAGGATAGATGAGGGGTATCGCGTCCCCACATCTCAGATGTGGGGGGATATCGAGCGTCGAACGAGATATGTGGTGAACACCTTGCCACGGTTAGCACTGTCGGAGAGTATTTCGCCCTCACTTTCCTTCGGCTCGACGAGCAATAATGGGTTGGCGCTGCTTGTAACTGCTCCCTATTTACCTCGTTGATCCCAACGCCA
>DATDLS010000564.1:0-5340 GCA_036519195.1 Occallatibacter sp.
AGCGTGAGGGCATCGCAAAGGCCAAGCAGGCGGGCAAGTACGAGGGGAGGAAGTCCACAATGTCGGATGCCCAGGTTAAGGCAATTTGTGGCCGTGTAGCGGCTGGCGAGAACAAGTCCGCTCTGGCTAGGGAGTTCGGCATCACACGTCAAACGATATATAACCTAGTGGCTGTATAGAGGTCTATGACTTCTCGGTCGCCCCTTGGGATTTTGCTCTGACCAGTCTGCACTGATCTCTGAGAATGCTGGCGGCATATTCCGCATCGTCAGACTCTAGCTCAGGATCAGGTAAGCCGATGATCACGGCGTGTCCTGCTGGTGCATTCGGAATCTCATCCTGGACAACGTCCAGTTTTCGCTCCAACACAATCCCGGCATCGCGAACCCTGCCAGTGTGAAGTGTAACCGAACCCCTCGTGTTCCTAAATTGCCCCTCAACGACCGCCAGCGACACCAATTCTCTTCGATAGACGGACAGCTTACCCTCATCGACAGGCCGCAATATAAACAGGTCCGCTTTGACCTCACCGTCAGGCCCAATGTGGCCCCTCTTAAGGGCCACACGGTAGAGCACTTCTGGACAGGGGATATCAGACTGCTGATTCTCTGTTGTCTTGTCCATTCAGCCAGTGCAACCTAGTGAATAAAGTGGCAGAACCAAAATTCGGAATCGTTCCATGACTGCTACCTTCTTGCCAGTAGAGATACCTTTCTCTTCGCGATTCTGCCGGGACGACGGCACGCAGCTCGCGTGCGCCTTGACGCCAGCTCAGCCGGATGCCTCCACTGTCGTCCGTAGTAATCCATGGCGTTGACCACTCGTGCGCGAGCAGGCTCTTTGCAAAAGGCGTCAGTTCCAAAATCTGCTCTATCACGTGACTCGCGGGCGGCGTCTCTCCTTCGTCGTCGCAATTCAGGCAAAAGAGTTCATTCACAAATACCTTGTAGAGCTCGTCGTTATGGAACAATTTCATCCACGGCAGCTCATCAGTGCGGAGCCCTTGTAAGGTCGACCTAAACTCCAATTCACGTTCGCCAACTTCTGATGTTGAAATCGGAGAAAGCCGACCGGACGTGTATTTGGGAACTTCCTTGAATACTCCTACAGAGGCCATTAACGAATCTCCTTTCTGACACGGTCAGTGATGCACCCTTCAAATGCGGCATTCTTTACTTCGCGCAATTTTTCAAACAGACTCCACATATCTTCTTCATCAACATCAGCCGCAGGCCGCTGCAGAGTCTTAAACGCGCGAATATTCAAAACCACTGTCACAAAACCCGGTCTGACCAAAGGACCAACTGCTTGGCTAACAAACAATAGAATTTCGTCGTCTCCCGGCCATGTTGATTGGAAGTTCAGAAAAAAGGTATTCAGGTTCTGCGGCAATACAGGTGCAACTTCCAAATAGGTTCTCAGATAAGTGCGATACTCCGTTCCGGCGGGGACGTAAATGCTGTTTACATAGTTGAGTCCTAACAACTCGATGATCTCTGGACCAGCAACCTGTTTGTACTTCTCCCAGAGTCGTCTTGCCTCACTAGAGAACGATTTCCAGTTCTGGTACGGAGCTAACCTGTTGTGGGTGAAACCATCCGTTCTTACTTGAAAGACTTGCTTCTGATCCGCGCTCTCAAACATGAAACCCAAGGGGGTGTTGATTGTTTCGGCTGTTTGCTGTATCGGCTTTCCATTTTCGACTTGTCCGACGATGCGTACCTGCATTTGCATGGGACGCTGCTTCAGCTTGGGGTAATCCTCATCTCGGATGTTCTCCAACGACTCAATCGTGACCGCTTTCGGAACCCTGACTCTGATGTCGAGGGTCGCCTCAGTTATTGGAGCATTCTTGTAGGTCTCAGTGTGCATACGTAGCGTACAACAAATACTATCTCAGCTGGTTCGATGCACGCCTCCACCCAATAGGGACTATCGGCCAACATTCGTATCATTTTAGGGGTTAAGGGGTCAAAGAGACTCAGTCCCGAATAGTCCTGCAAATCGAGGTTCAACATTGCTTCTTATTACCGATAACCCGTTTAGTTTTAAGTATATGCGGTGCAATATGGCGGAGAGAGGGGGATTCGAACCCCCGATAGAGCTTTTGACCCTATAACGGTTTAGCAAACCGCCGCCTTCAGCCACTCGGCCATCTCTCCGCAGTTCTCTATTTTCAGTCTAGCATGGGGCCTGTCGCTGCAGGCCAGTTGCTGGACAGCATCGGAAGCACCGTCAGGATTAGGCGTGAGATTTGACGCAAACGGTTGAACGACGATCCAGGATGGCGGAACTGGCAGACGCAGCGGACTCAAAATCGTCTGAGTCAGCCATTTTGAACCTCCTGTGCTTGTTTACGCTCGTATCTGGCCATATACCGTGTTTCGCAAACGTCTCGGGTTTTCAGCGGTATCTATCGAGATACCAGAGTATCTGGGCAGTTCCCTTTCAGGGGTGGTCCGTCCGAATCTTCGCCCAACTCATCACCCGCCTGCTGTGCAGAATTGGTGCGGAAGGCGTCGCGGAATTGCTTGCTCATAGTGCGGCTGTTGCTCTGAGCCAGCGCCTCTGCCCTTTGTGCGAGTTCTTGATCGTATAGACTCTCGACTTCCTTGCAGTGGCCGCAGCCATACTTGAAAATTAGGTTGTAAGGGATCCCATCACAACCAATGATGGATACGGCCGCTCTCTCCTGCTGCCCCACCCATACGTGCGGACGACATCTCCGACACTCAGCCGATATGCGCGGTGTCTTCATTCGGACCGCAGTGCCTGCATCGGATCAACCGAGGCGGCACGCCGTGCGGGGACAAGCCCCGAGAGCAACACCGTTAGTAATAACAAGATGGCAGCTAGACAGTAGCTGACTGGGTCGTATGGCGCCACCCCAAACAGCATGGAACGCAGCAAATGCACCGCAGCTACAGAGCCAAGGCCGCCGATCACAATACCCAGGAGGACAACGCGGATAACTCCATGCAGCACCAGGCGGATAATGCGTTCGCGGGTTGAGCCGAGTGCAATACGGAGCGCGAACTCGCGATGCCGCTCGATGACCGAATAAGCCATCACAGCATAGAGTCCCATCATTGCAACAAGCACGCTTGCAATTGCATAGACTCCGAGTAGCTCGGCAGGAAAGCGGGAGTCCTGGTATTGCCCGTCGGTGACTTCTTCCAAAGTCGTTATCTCTTCGAGCGGTAATCCGCGGTCAAGAGCGGCCACCGTCTGCCGCAGTTGTCCAGCTATGGCCGTTGCGGTGGTACGGAACCGGATCGCCAGGATCGCATAATCGTAGCCCGTTGGACCCTGCAGATAGGGTAGAAAAAGGACTGGACTGGGGTCGGTGTCATTGGCGCTGTGGTACGCAAAATTTGGAACTATTCCTATGATCTGCCGCTCGATCTTGTCCACAACAATGCGGCTTCCAAGCGCGTTGCCTTTGGGCCAATAGCGATCAGCCATTCCTTTGTTGATCACTGCCACCTTGGGAGAAGTGGCGGTGTCTAGAGACGTAAAATCTCGGCCCTGCAGGAGTCGGATTCCCATTGTGTGGAAGAAATCCGGTCCATCAAAATCGCTCACAACCAGCATTTCCTGGTCTCTGGCAGGGACATAGCCTGGAATGCTGAAACCAAGGGTGTTGCCTGAGCCATTGTCACCCATCGGCAGATGTGTGGTGAGCGTGACGGACGCAACTCCAGGCGCGCCGCGTAGCCGATCGAGCAAGGTTGTTAGGAAAATCTGAGCGCGCTCCTGACTGTAACCCACTCTGGACAAGTCAACGGTGGCTGTCAATGTATGGTGACGATCGAACCCCGGGTCACGGCGAAAGATGTTCACTGCTGTGCGGGTCAGGAGGCCGCAGCAGACGAGGACCATGAAGCAAATGCCAAGCTGAAGACCGAGCAGGATTTGTTGACCAGTCCGCCTTCGTGGAGCCCCAGCCACGCTGGTTCCCCCCTCATGTAATGCCTCCTGTTGCGAGACACGTAGCGACTGGCGCAGCGGAGCCAGGCCGCAGGCGAGCGTCACCAGAACTGCGAGTGCCACCGCAAGTACTTCGGTGCGCATGTCACTTTGGAGATTAAAAGCAAGTGGAATGCCAATATTCGGCTGCATGAGATAAAGTGTCTTCGATAATCCCAGGCTCGCCCCCCAACCCGCGAGCGCTCCAGAGAAAGCCAATATTCCGGTTTCAACAATCACCTGTGAAGCGATGCGGGAGGGAGTTGCTCCGAGTGCCGTCCGAATGGCCACTTCGTGTCTCCTCTTTGCGGCATGCTGGCCCAGAAGAGATGCGATGTTGATGCAAACCAGTACCATGAGTAAGGCCGAGGCGCCCGCCAGTATCGGCAATTGTTCGCTAATTCCATAAAATAGACCGCGCTCGAAATGCGAGCAATCACGCAGGTTCAAATCCCACCCGTTGCGGTTGCCGTTGTTCTGTTCCGCTGTATAGGTTCGCGCCAGAGTATGCAGTTCGGCTGCGGCAGTTCTGTCGTATATACCGGAACGAAGACGGACAGCAACCTGCAGGCCATAATGTTTCAGTGGATCGGGCGGCCTATCGGGCGAGAGATTGCGAAGGCTCGAGAGCGGGAGCCACGCAGCTTCGGCAAGACCGCCAAAAATTCCCAGAAAGCCCCTTGGGGCGATGCCAACGACGGTGAAAGGATGCTGATTGACGGAGATTGTGCGACCGAGCAGCACAGGATCGGCATTGAACTGGCTGCGCCAGAGCGCATCGGAAAGAACGACTTCGTCTTGTGCCCCATAGGTACGATCATTGGCATCGGGCTGAAACAGACGTCCTAGCTCTGGCTTTACGCCGAGAATCTGAAAGTAATTCGACGACACAGTTCCAACATTTAAAACCTGTGGCTGCCCGTTTGCCGGGTTCAGATTCACAACGGTGTGGGAAAACGCAGCTGCTTAAGCAAAGGAATGACCACTTCGCCGTAAATATTGAAGCTGGTCATAGTGCACCGAATAACCTTCATTCCCCAACACAGTGGCATCGACAAATCGCAGGGAACGTGCATTGGTTACTTTCGGCCACGGATTGAACAGTACCGCATTAGTCCACGTCGCCACCGTGGTAAGCGCAGCAACCCCCAAGGCCAGCGTGAGCAGTGCAGTTACGGTAAATCCGGGCGATTTAGGCAGTTGGCGCAGGGTATATCGGACGTCGTACAGCATGACTTTCGGCAATTATAGAAAGCTGTGATTCTAAATGTCACTAATTTCAGAAGGGTCGCGATATTTTCGGCGGCTCTCTATAATTTAAGATATCATTTTGCCGCATCTCTGCTTTCTCACCTCACATCGCTGCCCAGT
>DATDLS010000565.1:0-16837 GCA_036519195.1 Occallatibacter sp.
GCGTGGTCGCATCCTCGCGCATGGCGGCTGCGGGCGCGCCATAGTTCTCCTGGTAATAGCCGCTGCCGTGGCCGTTGCTGCTGGTGATCTGGATGGTGGACGGGGGACCGTCGGCGACGTTGCCGTTGGCGGCGCGATAGCTGTGGTCCATCGGGCCGACGAACTCGCGCGGCCCTCGCTGCTTGCCTTTGCGCTTGCCCTGGGAACCGCCCTGGGTGTTGCCGGGCTGGTGCGTGGAGCCGTTGTTGCCGGGCTGCTGCGAGCCGCCGGAACCCTTGGCGAAGAATTTCTTCTTCTTGCGGCTCTGGCCTTGTCCCTGGCCTTGATTCTGATGCGCCGGGTGCACGGGTTTGGGCGGTGGAGCGGAGGCCTGCACGGGCGGCTGTGCAGATTGCTGGGACGGCATCTGCCCCTGCGGTGCGCTTTGCTGGCTGCTCTTGTTCTTGCGGCGGCGCCGGCGGCGGCGATGCCCTTGCGACTGCCCCTGGCCACTGGCCGGGACTGGCCCCAGTTCAGCCTGGGGCTGCGTCGATTCTGTCGTCATGCGTGTACTTCCTGGCGATGTACTTTTTGATGCATTGCGTTTTTGCACTCAGCCGCTCTGGTGGACGCAGCTGAACTCCCTTTGCCTGCCGCCTGTCCGGTTGGGGACAAGGAAAGTGCCCGGCCTGCGATCCGGCCCATCGAGGACATTTGACCCCCTGCGTCGGAAATGAGCCTCCCCGCAGCCTGTCACGATCCCCCTGAGAATGGCCCCGCTGCTTCGACTCCCCCCGCACCGATACAACGCGCAAGGATTGTCCCCGGTTCTCTGATCGATTCGGTGCGGCAGGTGCTTTTCCTCTGGTAATGCCCTTCCTATGGGAGTCTTCGTCGCGGGTGCCGGACTAAAAGTATCAACTGTGCGGCGAAACTTCCTTGCTCGCGGCGAGCGCGCTCTGCCCGGTTGGGGTGGCTCGCGTCAGCCGCTTGATAGGCAAGTTTGATACTACAGAGAACCGTTCAGGCTGGCAAGTGGGCTTCACGAAGAGTTCTTCCAGCCGGTACCTTTCAGACTTGTCAATCTGGCCCAAACGCACCAAACGCCACTCGCGGATGGAGTGGCGTTTTTATGCCTTGCGCAGATCACTGGCCTCCCAAATCAATTGAGGGCGGTGGTTATCTCCACCGCGCCTTCTACAGGTTCTCCCGGCCGGTTTCCCTTTGAAAGGGCCGCTTCCTTGGCGGTTGGCTCTTGCCTGGTCCTGTTGTTCTTCTGACTGATCGGGGTATCTCCCCGGCAGCCGGTACATCACTGGCACCCTCCATATAGCAATTCACGGACCGTTTCTTCTTTTGCTTGTTTTCATGGGCTTGCGCGACTCATTTCGAGGATTTTTCTAGATTCTGGAAGAGGGTTCAAAGCGCGAATACAAAAAACAGTAGGAATGGACTGACCGTCTTCGGTCGCTGAAGGCCCCATCCTTCAGGGCAGGGGATCAAGGCCCGGGGTTGATCTTCTCCGTACGGCGTCGCCGTTTCCGAGAACGTCAACTCTACCCGCGTTCGAAGGTTCAAAGGGCGGGGCAAGCCCGGATCCCCTGCCAGGGGAACTGCCAAAGATGCCGCCAGGAACAAAAAACTCGCCGCAGTTCCGCGGCAGGAATCTGTTCCCTTTCCGGTGGCCAGGATCTCAATTCTGGCATCGGGGGCAGTAGTGCGTGCCGCGTCCCGCTATGAGAATGCGTTGAATGATGGTGGCGCAGCTCGGGCAGGGCAAGCCGGTACGCAGGTAAACACAGTGCTCGAGCTGAAAGAAGCCGCGCACGCCGTCGGCGTCAACGTAGTCGGAAACTGATGAGCCGCCCAGACGAATCGCATGCTCCAGAACCTCCCGCAAGGCCAGGCGCAGCCGTTCGAGCTCGGCGCGGGTGAGCCGGCCGGCGCGGCGGCGGGGTCGGATTCCGGCGCGGAACAGGCTCTCATCGGCATAGATGTTGCCGACTCCGGTCAGCAGCTTCTGGTTCAAAAGGGCCGCTTTGATGGTCAGTTTGCGGCCGCGAAAGACCGCCGCGAACTCCTCGGCGGCAATGGTGAGAGGCTCGCGGCCGGCGCCCTGAAAGCCGGCGGTGTTGCTGAGGGTACGGAATTCCAGACGGCCGAAGCGGCGGGGATCGACGAACCGGATTTCGCGGCCGCTTTTCAGGCGCAGTCGAGCATGCGTATGGGGGGCGACCGGGCCGTCGGGGGTGGTGACCAGAAGGCGCCCGGTCATGCCCAGGTGCACGATCCATTGCGCGTCCGGTTGGGTGCCTGCTCCGGGCCTCGGGCCCAGTTCGCAGACAATATGTTTCCCGGTGCGGTGCACGGCGAGAATTGAGCGCCCTTCGAGCCCCTTGGCCTGGCGCCCGGCAGGCGTTTTGAAGGGCTGGGGAAAGCTGCTGAACCACGCTTCGACGATTTGATCGCCGCGTACGCGGCGATCGACGCCGCGGGCAATGGTCTCTACCTCGGGCAGTTCGGGCATCGATCCATTGTAGAAGACTCGGCAGTTGCGGGGATGAACCTGCAACCTATCCGTAGTTTTCGGTCAGGGGTTCCTTCTCTTCGCCCGCCAGGCGGGCTTGGCGCTCGCTCCACCGTTCCAGGTACAGCAGACCCAGGCCGAGGCCGGCAACGAAAATGCCGATCGACGAGTACTCCATCAGATTCAGTTTTCTGTCCTCTGCTGTGGTCTGGTAGACGACAATTCCGTGGATGGTGCGGGGCACCGTGCGCAGCTCTTCCGGCGAGGGCCAGCGGGGCATGGTGTCGAGGTAATGCATGGAGAACATTGCCGAGGTGATGAGTCCGGCCAAGCCGGGCATGATGAGCGCGAGAGAAATCGACTTCAAGGTTCGCAACTGCGTGGGCTTCATCGGTGCGGCCTCTTATCCCGTCATTTTTTGTAATCTATGCGGCCCCACTCCCGATGCGGGGTGCATCCGACACAGAGCCTTTATAGCAGAGTCCCGGGCTCAAATGATAGACAGCGAAAATGGGGGCGGCTCGCAGGTAACCGCATTCTCTGTCGGCAGTAACGGGAGCTGGCACCATGTTTTGACCCGATCCGGTTGCCTCATGCACTGCTATTTGTGGTCGCTGTGTTCGCTGTGTTCGCCCACCTCGCGAATGCGGCTGACTTCAAAGCTGACAATCTTCCAAGCGCCCTGTGGGTCCCGGACGTAGACACGGATGTAGCGATAGCTGCCGGAGATGTCTCCTTCGCCGGTGGTTCCCTGCACATCGGCCACGGAGGTGACCAGCGCCGTGGAACCGTAGAAGCGCACTTTGCGGTCGGAGATGGCCAGTGACGTCAAGTGGGTGCGGCCAGTGCGCAGGCTGGCCAGGGCCTGTTCCTTGGTTTGCAATATTCCTGATGCAGTAACCGCCATGTAGTCGTCTGCGAGCAAACTGCCCATGACGGCGGTGTTGGACTTGAGCACGGCGTTGCGCCATGTCTCTTCCAGCTGGTCAATCTCGTGGCGGCTTTCGTGCTTCTGCGCCCTGGGCATTCCGGCCCACAGTGACAACGGGCTCGCGCACACGGCCAGCCCAAGCACCCCGGCGAGAAGCGGGGCCTGTGACCTGGAGTGGTGTTTCAAGTGCAGGAGATTGGTCGTGAAAGCGAACATTCGCGTAACGGATAGTAGTCCGGAACCGCGCCCCAGGTCAAACAAATCTGAACAGCCCGCTTCCATTGCAGGTTCGCCGTGACCGCAACTGGCTGCTGCTCGGTCCATCTTTCGCCTCATCGCAGGGGTTGGACGAATGGAGCGCTCTAAACGAGAGCAAGCAGGTTCTCGACGCTGCGCTCGCGCATCTTCTGGTAGATTCCGCCTACGGCGAGCTTCTTGAAGTGCTCGGATTCCCGATGCGCGGCATGGGCTTTCTGATCAACGTACTGCTCATAGATGAGCACGGTGTCGGGATCGCCTTCCAGCTGGTGGGGAACATAGCTTACGCAGCCAGGCTCCTGGCGCGAGGCGCTGGCCAGCAGGCGCAGAGTCTCGGCAACGTCGGCACGATCTTCCTGATTGAAAGTAAGCCGAACAATAAAGCTGACCATGAAACCGTTTCTTTCCTGCCGGAGCGGCGCATGGCGCCCACGCGATGCTGCGGCCAGCTGAAGTTTATCCGTGAATACTGTGGAGGGCCGAGGCAAAATCGGGCAGCGCCATGGTCTGATCCCGATCCGGCCCGGTGGAAACCATGCCGATGCGCGCCCCGCTCTCCCGTTCCTGAAAACGCAAGTACTGTTTCGCGGCCGGAGGCAGTTTTTCAAAGTCCGTGATGCCCTCGGTCGATTGCTGCCATCCCTTCAACATCGTGTAAATGGGTTTGATGCGCTCCAGGCCGTCGACATCGGCAGGAATCTCATCGGTCTGTTTGCCGTCAATTTCATAGGCAACGCAGACCGGGATCTCGGCCAGGGTATCGAGCACGTCGAGCTTGGTGATGACCAGCCACTCGGCGCTGTTGACCTGGTTGGAATAACGCAGCAGCGGAATGTCGAGCCATCCGCAGCGGCGCTTGCGACCGGTGACCGCGCCGAACTCATTGCCGCGCACGCCGAGCAGATCGCCGAGTTCGCCCTTTTCCTCGGTGGGGAAGGGGCCGCCGCCGACGCGGGTGACGTAGGCCTTGGTGACGGAAATGACGGTGCCGATGGCCGTCGGGCCAACCCCGGTTCCGGTCGCTGCGCCCCCGGCAGTCGCTGAAGAGGAGGTCACAAACGGATAGGTGCCGTGATCGATGTCCAGCATGGTGCCCTGCGCGCCCTCGAACATGACGCTGCCGTTTTTGGCCAGGATGTTGTTGAGCAGACGGCCGGTATCGGCAACGAAGGGGCGCATCTGTTCGGCGGCGGCGGCGTACTCGTCGAACATTTTCTCCGGGTCGAGCGGAGCGGTATCGGTGCCGAACAGGGCGCGGACGATGGCGTTCTTTTCCGCGCAGGCAGCCTCAATGTGGGTCTTGAGCAGAGCGGGCCGCAGCAGATCGACGACGCGCAGGCCGCTGCGCGCCATTTTGTCTTCATAGGCGGGGCCGATGCCGCGGCTGGTGGTGCCGATCTTCTTGCGGCCCGGAGCGCTTTCGGCGGCCAGTTCGATCATGCGGTGGTAGGGCAGGATGACCTGGGCGCGATTGGAGACGAAAAGCTGCCCGTCGACCCCCACGCCCAGTGCGCGCAGTTTGGCGACTTCCTTGAGGAACGCGATGGGGTCGAGCACGACTCCGTTGCCGATCACGCCTTTGCAGCCCGGGCGCAGAACGCCGCAAGGGATGAGCTGCAGCACAAACTTCCGGCCGCCGATGATGACGGTATGCCCGGCATTGTGGCCGCCTGCGTAGCGCGCTACACAGGCGAACCGCTCGCTCAGTACGTCCACAATTTTGCCCTTGCCCTCATCGCCCCACTGGGCGCCCAGCACCACCGCGGTCTTTGCTCGCATCGTCCGTCCGTTTTCCCACACAGATACCCCGCACAAGCAGCCGATAGACGGCCGCAAGCACAGGGCTATAGGTTCGGGCGCCGCCGCACGGGCAAGCCCCTCCACTGATTCTAAACCCTCTCCACGTCTGCCGCGCTGCGCGGGCCAAGGAGCCCGCGCAGCCAGGTTTGTTCGCAACCGGGAGGCAGCAAGAGAGGAAGAGGGGGGAGGGAGAGAGACAGGATCGGCGCCCGCTGCAATCCGGTTGCGAGGCGATGGGAGCAAATATTGGCAATCCAGCATTTTTTCGCAACTAACCTAGCAGGCCCGTGTCTAGGGTGGGATAGCTGTTCTGCGTGCGGCGCCCATGCTGGCACTTGTACGCAGCCTGAGCAAGGTTCGTTTCGGGGCGACCGCAGGGGCCGCTGGGAGGAACTATGAATCCCCAAACTTCCGTCGCGCTTGGTTCGACCGCACCCGGCATACCGCATCGGTTCATCGCGCTGGCTCTGGTTCCGCTGCTGGCGGGCGTCTCACAGCAATCGGCGACGGCACAGTCCTGGCAACAAAATCAGCAAGTTGCGGCGCCGCAGTATCCGCCGCAGTATCAAGGCTCGCCCTACGTGCAGCCAAGTCCGAATTATGTGCCTGACGCGGCACCGCCCTCCCCCTATGGGTACCCGCAGCAGGCTGGTCCTCAACCGCAACAGCAGTATGCGCAGCCCCAGCAGTACGGGCAGCAACCGCCATCGATCCCCCCGCCCCAGTCCAAGTACGCGATCTCCGGGCAGCCGGACGTCGGTCTGGCCAACCCAGAGCCGTTCGCGCAGCAGGGACCGCCGCCGCAGCAGGGCTTTGCCGCCCCGCAACTGCAGCAGCTGGTGGCTCCGATTGCACTCTATCCTGACAACCTGGTGGCCGAGATCCTGGCGGCTTCGACCTATCCGGCGCAGGTAATCGCTGCCGATAACTGGCTGCACATCCAGGGCTATGCCTCGCCGGACCAGATTGCCTATGGAGCTGACGCGCAGACCAATTGGGACCCGAGCGTGAAGGCGCTCACCGCGTTTCCCCAGGTGCTGGACCTGATGAACCATGCCCTGCAGTGGACAACCGATCTGGGAAACGCCTACTACAACCAGCCGCAGGACGTGCTCGAGACCATCCAGGTGATGCGGCAGCGCGCCGAAAACGCTGGCACGCTCGAAAGCACGCCGCAGCAACAGGTTTCCTATGACCAGGGCTACATTCAGGTGACCCCGGTGAACCCCCAGGTGGTGTACCTGCCGGCCTATAACCCCTGGGGTGCTTATGGGCAGCCGGTCTCGCCCTATCCTGGCTTCTCGCTGGTGGGCGCGCTCGAATCGCTGGCTGGTTCCGGATTTGTGCGCTTTGGGCTCGGCGTGGCGCTTTCGGCCTTCAGCCATACACCGTTTGGCTGGGCGGGATGGGCGCTGAACTGGCTGACCTCGTCGATCTTCTTCCACCAATCGCCCTACACCTCACACAGCACTTCGGTAGCCCACTGGGGCAATGGTGCCGGGTACTACGGCGGGCAGCGGGGCATGATCAACCGGACGCCGAACGGGTATGGGCGGTTGCAGCAGGGGTATAACCGCTCAGCCAGTCTGCCAGCGGCGCGCGGGCCGGAAAACTATGCGTACGGGCGCGGCGACAACCGCGCTTACAGCAGCAATTATGCCCGTCCGGCAGCGAGCAGTTACGCCTACAGCCGATCCCAGGCGCAGTCTGGGCAGCCGGCGAGGGCACAGGCTTATGCCCGGCCCGGAGCGTACGGGAATGGATATTACGGAGGTTCGCAAGCGGGCTATGGGGCGCGCGCCTACGCGGCTCCGCAGCAGGCTTACCGCGGGCCCGCAGAAGACTACCAGCGGAACGACTACGCGCAGCGCTCGTTGGCCAGCCGGTCGTATGCTGAGCCGCGGTCTTACTCCGGCAAGGGCGGATACGCGGAGGCTTCCGCCAAGCAGGCTCACTCGGGAGGGTCGCATTTCTTTGGCGGACACGGCGAAAGCCATGAATCGTTCAAGGCTCCCAAAATGCCTAAGGCTCCCAAGGCGCCCAAGGCGCCCAAGATGTCGGGCGGCCATCATGGCGGCGGATCCTTTCACCACTGAGGCCGAGACCAGGTCAGGCCCCGCAGGGGCTGAAGCCATTCCATGATCCCCAAGCCGGCTCGTCTTGAACTTGCCCAACACTCGATGGGCCGGCCGTTTGAGCTGTCCCAGCCCTATTTCCCTCGTCAAAAATCCCAGGGGTCAAGTTCGCCTGCGGCCACGATGCCATCGTGGCTGCTCTCGGGAGCGGCGCGGGTTGAGGCAACCACCGCGACCCAGAAGAAGATCGTCAAGCGCACCGTGACTGCACCGGGACTGCACTCAGCTACCGGTTTGTGAGAGACACAAAGGGTTGGCGGGTTTTCGTTAGCCTTAAGGCGAAGCCTGTCGAAAAGGTCGCTCGTTCTCAGGCGGGCGCCATGGGGATGGATCTCAATGCCGATCATCTGGCCTCTGCGGAAACGGATCGTTTTGGGAACCTGATCGACGTCGGACGATTCGACTGTGCCTTCTATGGCAAAACAGAACAGCAGGCCACTGCCATCATCGGCGATGCGGCTGCGCGCAGTTCTGAGCGGGCGAAGCTGGCTGGTAAGCCCGTAGTCATCGAAAAACTCTATTTTCAAAAGAAGAAAGCGGAACTGGAATCGGCCGACCGCCGGGCCGCACGCATGCTCTCTTCGTTTGCCTTTCGCAAGACGGCTGCCAGCAACAAGTCCGCTTGTTTTCGCGCCGGCGTCGAGGTCGTTGAGCTCAAACCGGCTTACACTTCCGTGATCGGGGCGGTAAACTACGCCCGATCCAAACGAATTTCCACTCATCAGGGCGCGGCGTTTGCCATTGCCCGTCGAGGATTAGGGATGTCGGAACGTCCGACCTGTCGTATGGCCGTTGTGCCGGCACGCAAGGGCGGCCATGCCACCTTCGCTCTCTCCGTGAGGAATCGAGCAAAGCATGGATGGTCGTTCTGGTCCAACGTCAAGACACGCCTTCAAGCGGCGCATCGAGCGCATTTCCGGTGTGGAGCCCTCAAAAAGGCCCCGCCACCCCTGCCGCGTGCAAACCCGGCTGCGTATGCTACTGGATCTCCACGGTGCGACTCCGTGGCGTCAATCGCTCTCTCTACGGTTCGGTGAGCGTCTTGGTCATCCCTCCCAAATCAGCCGGAGTTTTGTCCATGGGCATGGGAACGGTTCTAGCTCTGAACTGGCATTACCCGGACGCGGACGACTGCAAGACCGACCAGCGTCTCGGCGCCCCCCCGCATCGGGCGGCGGAGGAGTTCCGGTTGCGTGCGGCTATCCTGAACGAGCCCATGCCGCAATCTTTGCGCCAATTCGACGTCATTGTTCTGGGCGCCGGGGCGGCGGGGCTGATGTGCGCCGCAACTGCCGGCCAGCGCGGGCGGCGCGTGGCACTTCTCGAACACGGCGGGCAGCCTGGGCGCAAGATTCTCATCTCCGGCGGTGGGCGGTGCAACTTCACCAACCTGCACTGCGGGCCAGGGAATTTTCTCTCGGAAAACAGGCACTTCGCGAAGTCGGCGCTGGCCGGGTACGGGCCGATGGACTTTCTTGCCCTGGTGGAGCGGTATGGGATTCGGTGGCACGAGAAGACGCTGGGACAGCTTTTTTGCGACGGGTCAGCGCGGGCGATTGTGGAGATGCTGCTGGCAGAGTGTGCGCGGGGCGGCGTCGACCTGGTGCTGAATGCGCGGGCCATTGCGGTTGAACCTTCCGGCTCGGGCCGGTTTCGCGTCTCTTCGTCGGCGGGGGAGTTTGCCGCGGAGGCTCTGGTGGTTGCGACCGGGGGGTTGTCGATTCCGAAGATGGGAGCCAGCGGGCTGGGCTATGAACTCGCGCGGCAGTTCGGGCTCTCGGTTGTGGCTCCGAGGGCAGCGCTGGTGCCGCTATTGCTGGGCGGCGCGGAGGCGGCTTGGACAGAACTGGCGGGTGTGGCGGCGGAGGTGGAGGCTTCTGCCGGGGCGGGGAGAACAGATCGCCCCTCAGGGGCGCGAGCCCAGGGGCATCCGGGCGACCTCATGCCTGGGGCCAAGCCCATACCCTTCCGAGAAAAAATGTTGGTCACTCATCGCGGACTGAGCGGGCCGGCGGTCCTGCAGGCTTCCTCTTTCTGGCTTCCAGGCAATACGCTGGCTCTCAATCTCTCCCCGGATCGAGCGGTGCTGGGAGGGCTGCTGGAACCGCGAGCGCGGCGCGATTCGGCGGCGCTGAGACAGGCGCTAAAGCAGGTTTTGCCGCAGCGGCTGGCAGCGTTTTTGGCCGAGACGGCTGGACCGGATGGATGGAGCAACACGGCGCTTGAGGCTTATGAGCGCAGGCTGCACGCATGGCAACTCAATCCGGTGGGGACGGAGGGATTCGAAAAGGCGGAGGTGACGGCCGGCGGCGTGGATACAAATGGGCTGCACGCCCGGACCATGGAGGCACGGGCGGTTAAGGGACTCTATTTCATCGGGGAAGTTGTGGATGTGACCGGATGGCTGGGTGGATTTAACTTTCAGTGGGCGTGGGCTTCGGCGGTTGCGGCAGGGAACGCCTGCTGAGCCGGCCCGAGCCTGTTCGACGCCCTATTGCTGGGTGGGCGCTGGCGGCGCGGTTGGCTGAGCGGGTTGAGCGCCAGCCGGCGCCTTTGGCAGGGCGGGCGGGGCGCCGGCTTTGGCCGGTGGCGTCAGCACGAAGCCATTGCGGATCAACGCGAAGCCTTGCTGCGGGAGCTCGGCTTGAAGCAGTTGATTTCCCGGGCCTGAGAACAGATCGGATTTGGCGCCGGCGATGGTTGCTACCAGGTGATGGACTTCGATGGGCTTGCCGTTCAGGGTGCCTTTTTCGTCGGCATAGGTAGCCAGCTGGACGGGAACAACAGTGCCCGCCTGCGCGCCGGACTGCTTGGGGATGATGGCCCAGAGACCGCGGTCGTTCTGGGTTACGGCTACGGCCAGCAGGGTATCCAGGGCACCGGGATCGAAATCGGGCAGGAAGACGGCAGAGGGGTGAGCGGCGAGATGGGCGGTGGTGCGGCGTCCGTTGGCGGAGACGTTGAGCAGGATCTGGGCCGCGTCGGGCGCAGCGCTCACGTTGACGGCTGACTGATTGACCGTGGCGCTCAGCTGTACCTGGCGCAGGTGATTGGCGGAGCTAAGCTGCTCTGTCTTCGAGAGCGAGTAGTTGAGCCCCTGCATGGCGACGTGCACGACTGTGGTCGTGTCGTATCCCTTGGCGTTGGCCGAAAATGTGACTGTGGCGTCGCCGACCGTCTTGCCGTGCTGCGCGATCATGAAGTGAGCGGACTGGGCGGCGGCGGGAACAAAACTGAGAAGCGCTGCGAAGGGAAGGACGGCGAATTGGCGCATGCGGGCTTCGATCCTCACACCTCTATAGACGCGATCTTCCGTCTGGTAGTTGCGGTGAGTGCATGCGAAGAGTCGGTTGGCGGAGGGGTTGAGGAATTTAGACATCGCTGGGCTCGGGATCGTAGAGTCGTGCTTCCCCATCCCTTCCGCGGAACAAGTGGAAAGGATGGGCCACGGCATCTTCTGAGTCAGTGAATAAATGAGCCAGGGAACAAAGGCCGGCAGGGCCTGGTTTTCGTCGATGGGCCGCAGCTGCGCCTGGCTGGGGCGCAGTCCCGGATCGCGATTCCCTGTTCCCGATTCTCTTAGCCTTTGGCGACGGCGAAGCGCTTGTTGACCTCGTTCCAGTTGACAACGTTCCACCACGCGGCCAGGTAGTCAGGGCGCTTGTTCTGGTACTTGAGGTAGTAGGCGTGCTCCCAGACGTCATTTCCCAGGATGGGATAGAGGCCCTGGCTGAGCGGGGAATCCTGATTGGCGGTCGTGATGACCTTGAGCTTGCCGCCGGTGAAGACCAGCCAGCCCCAGCCGGAGCCGAACTGCTTGGCCGTAGTTTCGTTGAAGGTCTTCTTGAAGGCTTCGAAGTTGCCGAAGTCGGCCGAGATCTGGTCAGCGATGACTCCCGTGGGCGCGCCGCCGACGCCGGCCGAGCCGACCGGTCCCATCAGGTTCCAGAATGCGGTGTGGTTGGAGTGGCCCCCGCCGTTGTTGCGGACCGCGCCGCGAATGTCCTCCGGCACATCGGCCAGGCCGCGAATCAGGTCGTCCACTGATTTGGCGGCCAGATCCGGATGGCCGGCCAGGGCGGCGTTCACGTTGTTGATATAGGTCTGGTGGTGCTTGTCATGGTGCAGCTTCATCGTTTCCGCATCGATAAAAGGTTCGAGCGCGGCGTAGTCGTAAGGAAGAGGTGCAAGTTCGTAAGCCATTGGGGAATTCTCCTTCGATTGAAATTGTACCTGTGTGGCGCTGCCGGGCGTTAGGCAGTGGAGTTCAGCAGAGTGGGGGCGAGAAGTCTCGAAGTCAAGATTTCACACACGGCAACCGTGTGCGTATGGTTGGATGGATGCCTGAGGGGAAGGGTTGGGTGCAGGAAAGATGAGCCGGCCGGCGAATGCGCGCAACAGGCTGGAAATGAAAACGAATTTTGCCAGGAGCGAAACCTTCCTCCGCCGGCCGACATCGTTAGAATGAATACCACTGTGCGATTCCTGCGGCTTTGAACGCGAATGACCCTTCCCCCCAAAAGCGAAAAGAGTATTGCGACAATGAGCGGAGAGCTGATGTACCGTTGGCTTGACCAGGAGGGCGAGGCGTTTGGCCGGCCTGGCTCGGAGCCCCGTTGGACTTCCAGCGTGAAAGATGCCGTGGGCACTGCCTATGCGGCCTCCAGCCGCATCTGGTTTACTTCGGCGTATGGCGTATTGAACGAGATTTATCATCCGACCATCGACCGGGCGCAGGTGCGCGACATGGAGTTCCTCGTTACCGATGGGGAGACGTTCGTGAGCGAAGAGAAGCGCGACATGCACACGAGCTTCGAGTACATCCATCCGGAGGCGCTGGGAGTTCGCTATACCAATCGCGATCCCGGAGGGCGGTACGCGCTGATCAAAGAGATTATCTGCGATCCGCACCACGCGGTCGTGCTGACGCACGTTCGGATTGAGGGTGATCCGGACCTGTTGCCGCGACTGAAGGTTTATGCGCTGCTGGCGCCACACCTGGATGGCGGCGGGACGGGCAACTCGGCTCGCGCGGTCGACATTGCCGGGCGCAAGGTGCTGCTGGCCTGGAAGAACGAGTTTTCGCTGGCCATGGCGGCCAACTGCGGCTTCAGCCGGGTCAGCTGCGGATTTGTGGGCGCAAGCGACGGCTGGCGGGACCTGATGGACAACTTTCGCATGGACTGGGAGTTCGGCTCGGCCACCGGCGGCAACATCGCGGTGATGGGCGAGCTCGATCTTGCTCCCGTTGCCCCGGGCGCGGCAATCGAGTTCACGCTGGCGTTCGGAATTGGCGAGGGCCACCACACCGCTGCGCAAAAGACGCTTGGCTCCCTGGCTACACCGTTCGCCGATCACAAGGAGCGCTTCATCTCGCAGTGGCATCGCGCGGCCAATCCGATGTGGCTGGCGGCCAAGTCCTGCGACGGAGGCAAACTGCTGGGCGTCAGCCATAACGTGCTGCTGGCGCATGAAGACAAAACCTATTCCGGCGCTTTTGTGGCTTCGGCTTCGATTCCATGGGGACAGGCCAAGGGCGACGATGACCTGGGCGGCTATCACCTGGTGTGGACGCGCGACATGGTGCAGACGGCCGGCGCGCTGCTGGCCTGCGGGCGCGCGGAAACGGCGCGGCGGGCACTGGTCTACCTGGCCTGTACGCAGGAGCCCGACGGCGGATTCGCGCAGAACTTCTGGATCGACGGAACCCCGTACTGGAGTGGATTGCAGCTGGATGAAGTGGCTTTTCCGCTGATCCTGGCCTGGCGTTTGTGGAAGGCCGATGCGCTGGGCGAGCTGAACATTTTTCCTTTTGTCGAACGGGCCGTGGGCTTTGTGGTGCGGCAGGCGCCGATCACGCACCAGGAGCGCTGGGAAGAGAATGCGGGCTACTCGCCGTCGACGCTGGCAGTGGTGATTGCCGGGCTGATTTGTGCAGCGGAGATCGCGCGCGCCCATGACTCGTCGGAACTGGCTGTTTTTCTTGAAGACTTCGCGGACTGGATCGAGAAGCACCTGGAAGACTGGACCGTCACCAATAACGGAGTGCTGCTGCCGGAGGTGACGCGCCATTACATGCGGGTGCGTCCGCCGGAGAGCGGCGAGGCCTACGCCTGCGAGAGCTGCGGCAAGGAGACCATCCGGCTGCAGAACCGGCCACCGGGGACGCGCAGAGAATTTGAGGCACGCGAGATTATCGATGCCGGTTTTCTGGAGCTGGTGCGGTATGGCGTGCGCCGGGCAGACGATCCGCTGATGGTCGATTCGCTCAAAGTTGTGGATGCGGTGTTGAAACGCGGCTTGCCGCAGGGGCCGGGCTGGCTGCGATACAACTGGGATGGGTACGGCGACCGCTCCGATGGAGGGCCGTTCGAGGGGTGGGGCAAGGGGCACGTATGGCCGCTGCTCACCGGGGAACGCGCCCATTACGAGCTGGCCGCAGGCAAGGACATCACCGAGCTGATTCGCACCTACGAGCGCTACGCCACCTGCGGGCAGATGATGCCCGAACAGGTGTGGGACGAGCCCAATCTTCCCGGAACGACGCTCGAGCTTGGTCAGCCAGCCGGATCGGCGGTGCCGCTGGTGTGGGCGCACGCGGAATACCTCAAGCTGCTGCGCTCGGCTCTAGACGGCAAAGTCTTCGACCGCATCGATGCAGTCTATGAGCGCTACTCGGTGCCCGAGGGCCGCAAGCAGGTGCGTAGCGACCTCGAGATCTATTCGCTGCGCAGACCGATCCAGAAAATTACTGCCGGCCAGACCCTGCGCATTCTCGATCCCAGACGGTTCGACCTGATCTGGACCATGGACGATTGGAAGACAACCCGAACGGACATCGGCCGCAGCTTGGGCAGCGCCGGGTTCAGTGCCGAGATTGCCCCCGGCACCTCCCCTTGCACGCTGCACTGGACTTTGCACTGGACAGAACAGAACACCTGGCTTGGTTACAATGTCCAAGTGCAGGTTGAGGAAATCCCTCAAGCAGAAACAGCAGTCAACAAGTAGCTCCGCGGAACTGGAAATGCCGGCGCCTGAGGCGCCGCACGGACGGGCGCAACGAGCGCCCGAGGGAAAGGATTCGTAGAAACGCTATGACTTCAGACAAGGCTCGAACTTCCTCCGATTCATCGGCGCTCGACCAGCTATCGATTGACACGTTGCGCCTGCTGGCCGTCGACACCGTCGAAAAAGCCAAGAGCGGCCATCCCGGCGCTCCGCTGGGCTGCGCGCCGATTGCTTACCTGCTCTATCACAAGCTGCTCAAACACAATCCGAAGGACTGGAAATGGGTCGACCGCGACCGCTTTGTGCTTTCCAATGGCCACGCTTCGGCGCTGCTCTATTCCACGCTGTTTCTCACCGGCTACAAGCTCTCGCTCGATGATTTGAAGAGCTTCCGGCAGTGGGAATCGCTCACCCCCGGGCATCCGGAATACGGCGAGACCGAAGGCGTGGAAGTGACTACGGGCCCGCTGGGCCAGGGCATCGCGATGAGCGTCGGCATGGCCGTCGCCGAGCGCCACCTGGCGGCCATCTACAACCGGCCGGGCTTTGAAATCGTCGATCATCACACCTATGCGCTGCTGGGCGACGGCGATTTGATGGAAGGGGTGAGCCACGAAGCCGCGGCGCTGGCCGGAATGCTCAAGCTGGGCAAGCTGATCTGGATCTACGACGACAATCTGGTTTCGCTCGACGGCCCCACCGAGCTCAGCTACAACGACGATGTGCTGGAGCGCTTCAAGGCATATCACTGGCACACGCAGCGTGTGGCCGATGGCAACGATCTGAAGGCGATTGAAGCTGCGCTTGAAGCGGCGAAGGAGGAAACCGGGAGGCCGTCGATCATTGCCGTGCGCACCATTATTGGCTACGGCAGCCCCAAGGCCGGCACCAACAAGGTGCATGGCGAAGCGCTGGGCGCCGAAGCGGTGGCGGCGACCAAGAAGTTTTTCGGGTTCCCGGAGGACAAGAGCTTCTACACGCCCGACGAAGCGCTGGCGAACTGGCGCACCGCCGTTGATCGCGGTCGGGAACTTGAAGCCGCGTGGAAGAAAAAGTTCGAAGGCTACAAGGCTGCCAACCCGGAGCTGGCCGCGGAGTTCGAGCGCACGCAAAAGGATGTGCGCAAACCGGGATGGGAGAAGAAGATTCCCTCATACCCGGCGGGCAAGCCCCAGGCCACACGCAACGCCGGCGGTGCGGTGATGAATGCCCTTGCCGAGGTTGTGCCGGAGCTTTTCGGCGGCGCGGCGGATCTTACTTCTTCAACCAAGACGATCTTCAAACCGGGCGAAAGCTTCCACGTGGACCCAACGGGCCGCAACGTCTTCTTTGGGGTGCGCGAGTTCGGAATGTGTGCGGCGGTGAACGGAATGGCGGCACATGGCGGCCTGATTCCCTTCGGTTCCACCTTCTTCACGTTCTCCGACTACTGCAAGCCGGCCATTCGCCTGGCTGCGCTGATGAAAATTCGCTCGCTGTTTGTGTTCACCCATGACTCGATCGGCCTGGGAGAAGACGGGCCTACGCATCAGCCGATCGAGCACTTGATGGCTCTGCGTGCGGTTCCCAACCTTACCGACTTCCGCCCTGCCGATGCCAATGAAACGGTGTCGGCCTGGCGGCTAGCGCTTGAGCGCAAGGGGCCGAGCTTCTTCGCGCTCAGCAGGCAGGACCTGCCGGTCATCGATCCAGCGAAGGTCGACGTCTATGGCGGCGTAAGCAAGGGCGCTTATGTACTAGAGGATGCGGAGAACGCGCAAATCGTGATCATCGGCACGGGATCAGAAGTGGCGCCCGCCCTGGATGCGGCGAAGTTGCTCTCTCAGGACGGCCTGCGTGTGCGCGTGGTGAGCATGCCCAGCTGGAAGATCTTCGAAGAGCAGTCGCCGGCCTACAAGGCGAGCGTACTGCCTCGCGGCGTCCCCAAGCTGGCCGTTGAAGCAGGATCGACGCTGGGCTGGTGGAAGTATGTCGGGCTCGATGGCGACGTGATCGGCCTGGATCGGTTTGGCGCTTCGGCGCCCGGACCTCTGGTACTGGAGAAGCTTGGCTTCGGCGCCGCCAATATTGCGGCACGGGCCAAGAAACTGGTGAAGTAGGAACGAGGAGCGCAGATCGTTCGCCTGCCTGGCGACTGAGCAGTGTTTACCGAGTCAGTCAACATGCTCGGTCGGCCACCAACTCGGCTTGCTCGGCGAA
>DATDLS010000566.1:0-13413 GCA_036519195.1 Occallatibacter sp.
CGAGGAGTTTCGGGTGCAAACGGCAAACTTTGATGCCGCATATGGACGCGGAACAGGGGCAAACGTCGATCTGGTCAGCAAGAGCGGGACGAACGCCTTTCACGGCAGCGGGTGGGAGTTTGTGCGCAACAATGTGTTCAACGCCAATGACTTTTTTTCGAAGCTGGCAGCACAGCCGCGCGCGGACCTGAAACAGAATGAGTTTGGCGGCGCCATCGGCGGTCCCATACGACGAGACCGTGCATTTTTCTTCGCTTCGTATCAGGGACTCACTCAGGTGAATGGCCTGGGCACCTCCCAGTCCGCCGAATTGCCCCAACTAACCGGCGATCGTTCCGCATCGGCGCTAGGCGCCCAGTTCTGTCCGGCGGGGCATCTTGACGACATGGGTCAGCAAGCGACCGGCTATTTAACCACGGCCGGCGGTACGCAAGTGGCCTGTAATGGGTCGAACATCAACCCGGTCGCCCTGGCAGTTCTGAATACGAAGCTGCCGAGCGGCCAGTTTGCGATTCCGAATCCACAGGTGGCGCTTCCGCCGAGCAGTGGAACGAATCCCTCGGATCAACTGCCCCTGGGGTTGTCGGTGTTTTCTCCTCCGGCGCACTATCGAGAGGA
This sequence comes from Occallatibacter sp., assembly GCA_036519195.1. Lineage (GTDB taxonomy): Bacteria > Acidobacteriota > Terriglobia > Terriglobales > Acidobacteriaceae > Telmatobacter. The sequence goes on from DATDLS010000566.1 coordinate 619, forward strand.
TCAATTCACGATAAATCAGGACCAGGTGCTGAGCCCAAAGAACACACTGGCTGGACGGTTCTTCTACTCACGGCAGACGGCGGATCTACCGTTCTCGCCGAACGGAGCCGATGTCCCCGGTTGGGGCACGAATGCTTTGGACCGCAATACCATGTTTGTCTTGGCGGATACGCACGTCTTGAATTCGAACCTGGTGAACATTGCGCGTTTTGGCTACATCCGATTTGACGGGCTTGCAGCGGTCGAGAATCCGATCTTGGCCAACTCGGTGGGCATCGGGACGCCAACGGGGGCCGCCGATCCGACTTCCAATATCCCATCCATGACCATTGGCAGCTTTTTGATCGGCGATGGTGGTACCCCATCCGAATGGTCGGTCACAAACTCATTCATCTGGCAGGATACACTTGCCCTCACCCGGGGACGGCACAATACACGTTTCGGCGTTGAGTTCAAGCGAAACGAGGTGGATCAGAATCAAATGGAGCAGGAGGACGGCAATCTGATGATCTCCAGCTTCGAAGATTTTCTCCTGGGGCAGAGCGCAGCGCAAAACGGAAGTCCGCTTGGGTTCAGCAATGTCGGGACCAGCACCGCCGGCGGGGGCATCTTCCGCAGAGACGAACGCTATACCGACCTTGCGGGCTTCGCGCAGGACGATGTAAAACTGGCCAAGAGGCTGACCATCAACGCGGGCCTGCGATATGAAATCTTCGGCGCTCCGCTGGAGACCCATGGACGGCTGACCAACTTCGACGCAAACCTAGCGACCATCGGCCCAATTCCCACAACGGGAACTTTTCAGGGATTTACTGTGCCTTCGAATTTTGAGGGCGTGCCGCCTCAGGGCGTAACCCAAAACTCGTATGCTGGATTTTATAAGACACCGTATGGAGACGTGTCGCCGCGGCTTGGATTTGTATGGCAGATGACGGGGAAGCCTGTTCTGGTTCTGCGCGGCGGCTTCGGTGTTTACTTTGACGAACATTCTGCCAACATCGCTGAGTCCACTCTCGGACAGCCGCCCTTTGCTCTATTGCAGATCCAGTCAGGAGTGCCGAATGGACCGGCGACCCTGCAAAGTCCATATGTTCCCCTGGTCCCGTCGGGCTCGAGCTTTCCCATCTACACACCGCTGGTGCCCAACGGAACGCCGTTCATCGAAGGGACAGCCCCGAACCTGAAGGATGGCAAGACCTATGAGTACAACCTGAACCTGCAGTATGAGCTAGGGCGCGACTATCTTCTGCAAGCCGGTTACGTAGAAACTCAATCGGTCGACAGGCCAGGACAGCTCGAATTCGATCAGGCTTTGCTGGCCAGTCCGGAAAACCCGGTGAACGGGCAAACCGCGAATTCAACCAGCAACGTGCTTGCCCGCATGCCCGTTCAAGGCTTGAGTCCGGGATCGCTGTTCACCGAGTCGGTTTTTGTAGCGAACTACAATGCGCTCGAGGCCAGCGTCACCAAGCGAATGGTCCACAACTTCCAATTCCAGGGCAGCTATACATGGTCCAAAAACCTGGACGAAGTCAATGGGGAGACCGGAACCGACACGTTCGAGCTGCAACTGCCCTCCAACAACCAGCTCAATCTGCGGCAATCGTCCTACGGCCCGGCGAATGACGACCGCGACCAGCGGTTGGTCTTGAACTTTATCTGGTCGACTCCGAAGTTCAAATCGCTCCCCGGAGCGGCGCGGTATACGCTCGCGAACTGGCAGTTCTCAGGCATCGGGCTCATTCAGTCCGGTGCCTCGCTCAGCGTCTTCGATGGCAATGCAGGCTCCGTCTACGGGCTGCTCGGCGGCGAGGTAAGAGCTGAGCTGGCTCCGGGAGGGGATCCTGAAACCCATGGATCGCTGTTCTCGCGCGTGGTCGGAAACGGGCGCTATCTGAACGCAGGCGCGTTTATGCGTGCTCCCGAGGTGGCCAATGGCACCTCGATCGCCGATGAGGATTTCGGCAACAGCGGTGTCGGCTTTGTGCGCGGACCAGGACAGCACAATCTTGACCTGGCAGTTGAGCGGAGCTTCCCGGTGCGGGAGAACAAGAATTTTCTGTTCCGCACCGAGTTTTTCAACTTGACGAACACGCCTCAATTTGGCAGCCCAAACACAAGCCTCGGCTATGGAAATGCGCTGCTGCCAGCAGTTGCGAGTCCAGGTTTTGGCCAGATCACAAGCGAACAGGATGGTCCTCACCCGCGAATAATTCAATTTGCGGCGAAATACCTTTTTTGACACTGGAAAATCCATACGGCATGCCCGGTTGACGCCTGTCGTGCGACCGCGTGCATCTATATGGAGACGCACAATATCTAGTTACCGAGAGGAACGATGTTGACGATTGAAGAACTCGAAACTGCATACAACACTTCACAGCCTGCCAAGCTTCCCAGGCACGAGATTGAGGGGCCGGAGCTTTCGCTCGAGGCGAAGTATTATCCGTATGGGTTTCCGGTCGAGGTAAAGACAAATTCGCGCCGGGTGCTGGAACAGTTCGAAAAGATGTGGAGAAAGTTCGACAAACAGCATGAAACCGCGCCGATCCGGTGCGAGGTGCAGCTTATCGAGAGCAGTTTGACCGAGTGCCCTCCAGAACCAACCTACCGGCTCATGCTGCCGTTGATGATCAACGTTGCGGATGCAGACAATTACTGCATCATCGACCTGGAGCGGAGCCAAGCCAAGATCACCATTTCAGAAGCTTCGTTGCGCTATCCGCTTTATGCGCAGTATTTCCTTTTGGGAACGCCGACCTGCTGCATCGCCACACGATGCGCGACACCGGTGCATGCAGCGAGCGTCAGCCTGGACGGGCAAGGAGTGCTGTTGTGTGGAGATTCAGGGGCAGGCAAATCGACTCTGTCGTACGCCTGCGCCCGAGCCGGTTGGACGTTTACCTGCGATGACGCGAGCTATCTCCTGAATGGGGGAACGAAACGGCTGGTGACGGGAAACTGCCATCAGGTACGCTTTCGCCCGTCGGCTGCAGAAATGTTTGAGGAAATTAGGGGCGCGGAGATTACCCCGCGTGCGGCGGGGAAGCCATCAATCGAGCTGCCAACTGCCGAGATGGGGATTGCATGCGCTCCGATGATGCGAGTGGACTTTATCGTCTTTCTGAACCGGCGCGCAGGAACCGAGGAGCTTCTGCCTTATAGCACAGATGTGGCTCGCCAGTTCATGAGGCAGGTAGTTTTCGGACCGGCGGATTCGCGCGCCTTGCAGTTTGAGGCGATCGATCGATTGCTGACGGCCCCGGTTTTCGAACTCCGGTACACCGGCGTCAATTGGGCGATCGACCGCCTGCGGGCTTTGGTGCAAGAGGGACGGTGATGGAGTTGTTGCCGGCTTCTGAGGAACCTTCTGTGCGGGCAGCCTCCTTCTGGAGCGATCCGCGCGCATGGGTTCGCAGGAAGAACCTCGGCCACGGATATTGGGTGTTCTTTTCCGCTGCGTTTTTCTTCGACGCTGGCTTTTCGATCTATTTTTTTCTGTTCAACCTCTACCTGTTTGATCGGGGGTTTAACGAGCGGACGATGGGTTGGATCGGTGGCGCGATGACGCTGGGCTCGCTGGCGGGGACCTTACCTGCCGGTGCCTTGGCGCGGAGAATCGGTCTCCGTCCCTTCCTCGCCATGATTTTCATCGCTTCTCCGGCTGCCAATGCCTTGCGCGCAGTGTGGGTTTGGGAGCCTGCCCAGATCGGCCTGGCATTTCTGACGGGTCTGGCCATGAGCGGCTGGGCTGTGTGTTATCTTCCCGCGGTGGCGCGGCTTACAAACGAGCGGAACCGCACCTCCGGATTCAGTCTGATCTTTTCCGTAAGCGTTGGGACCGCCATGCTGGGTGGCATCGTATGTGGCTATCTTCGCCAGTGGCTCAGCATGGCTGGTATCGCCATGCAGGCAGCAGAGGTAAAACGTCTGATCCTGCTGGTTTCCTGTGGTATCGTGTTGCTGGGCCTGATTCCAGTGTTTCGTCTGCGGGTCCCATCACCGCCCGGGGAAGAGGCGACCAGCAAGATCGATCCGAAACGCGGGAAATGGTTGCGAGCATGGAAACTGCGACCGTTCCTGCTGCGTTTTCTGCCATCCATGGCTCTGTGGTCAGCGGTGCTGGCGGCCTTTACTCCCTTCGGGAACATCTACCTGACCCGCGATCTGCATATTTCGATGGCAAGGATCGGGCTGATCTTTTCCGCGGTTCAGGTAATCCAGTTCTGCATGGGGCTGGCGACGCCGGTTATCTTTCGCGCCCTGGGATTGAGGAACGGCATTGCCGTAACACAGATCGCTGCGGCGGTTGTGCTTGGCTCGCTGGCTGGAGTCACCAATGGAAAACTGGCGGTTGCGCTCTATCTGACCTTTGCGGCAGCCCAGTGGATGACTCTTCCGGGACTTTACAACCTGCTGATGAACGAGACACCTGATAGTGAGCGAAGCACCGCCTCGGCCCTGATGATGTTCTTTAATTCCCTGGCCGGGTCGGTAGCGACAGCGGCGGCGGGTGTTCTTTTCGCTCGTTTCGGATATCCGCGGGTACTGCTGGGCCTTGCCATCGTGGCCTTCGCAGTGGCGCTGCTCTTGCGCTTGCTGATTGCGCCGCGAGGCACCTCGTTCGATGACGATCAGGACTCCGGCCGTTCGACACTGGCGGCCTCCTCATCCTGTCATGCGGAGGTTCAACCATGAAAGAGACTCTCAGGATCGCCGCCATCGCCGATGTCCATGGAAATCTGGGCGCGCTCGAGGCGGTTCTGTCGCACATCCGACGCATTTCATCTCCCGATCTGATCGTGAATCTCGGAGATCATGTTTCCGGACCTCTTCAGCCCCGCGAAACGGCAGACCTTCTGATGAGCGTTCCGCAGATTGCCATTCGCGGAAATCATGATCGCGAACTGCTTGAGGGTTCCAGCGAAACCGGATCGGTTGACCGATACGCCGCGGACCAACTCGATTCAAGCCATCTCTGCTGGCTTGGCGGATTGGACGCAACAGCCTGGATCGAGAAGAATATCTTCCTCTGCCATGGAACCCCTGGCTCCGACATTGAGTATTTTCTCGAGAACCCGAACGACCTCGGAAGCGATCCGGCCACCGAGGAGCAGGTCGCCGGTCGCGCCGGACAATGCCCGGCCTCCCTGATCCTTTGCGGGCACAGTCACATTCCCCGCGCCGTCCGGCTTTCGGATGGAAGACTGATCGTGAACCCGGGCAGTGTGGGAATCCCCGCCTACATGAGAGCGTGGCAGCATCCTCAGGAGCTGGCCGGCGGCGCGCCGCACACGCGCTATGCCCTGTTAACACACACCCGAGACTGGCGCGTCGAACTGATTCAGGTTGATTACGATTGGCAAGGGGCTTGCCGACTTGCCGCATCTCGCGGGCGCCTCGATTGGGCAAAAGTCTTGGCTGGTCATTTCGGAAGATGAAGCGGCCGGCTTCTACGGGCATGCCGTTGCTTAGAACTGGAGAGACAGGTTGAAGTACATCATGGCCGCGCTGATTGCCTTGTTTGCCACGTCACTTGCCCAGGCGGGAGCCTTGCTTCCGGGAGGCGTTGCGTTGCTCTGTCATCGCACTGCAAATGAGGACGTTCCTGAGAACACGCTCGAGTCGCTCGAACAGGCGGCATTGCTGGGATGCAACGTGATCGAGATTGACCTGCGGCGAACGCTGGACGGAAAGATCGTGCTGAATCATGACGGCATGCTGGATCGGTTGACAGATGGCTCGGGAGAGGTCGAGACAAGTTATTACGCCGATCTTGAACTACGGGATGCGGGCTCATGGATGGGCGACAGGTTTAGCGGCATGCGCATGGTGCTGTTTGAGGATGCTCTCCGGCTGGCGCGAGATCAGGACGTCCGCTTGATCCTGGACATGAAGGACAAGGGGATGGGCGCGGACGTGCTGCAGATCCTCGAGCGCGAAGGCATGCTTCATCGCGTTCAGTTCAACGGCGAATGGGCCGACGTCAAGAAGTTATATCCAGGGGCGACGGATGTTGGCGACGGAACGGTATGGGTGGGGCCCGGAGTGACCCCAGACCAGGTGAGAGAGTATCACCGCCAAGGCACCGCCGTCGTTGCGAATTTTTCGGCCAACGCCCACGAAATGGACCTGATGGGGATGAAAGCTGCGGTCGGAGCCGGGGTGGACGGCATCAATGTTGACTACCCGCGGCTTGGGGCGGATGCGGTGGGCAGGCCGGTCGAGCGCAAACTTGACAGGTTGATCCTCAAAGCCAATTCGGGCGAAAGCGATGCTCGGGCGGCCGCGATTCTGGAACTGTCCCGGTTTACGGGGTTCCCGCTCGAAGGCGTCTTTCTGCGCTCGTTACTCGATGCAGACGATCACGTTTCGCATGCCGCCGCGCTGGCGCTGGTAACGGAGCGTCCGAAACCAACCCTTTCCGCGTTCGCCGAAGCCTTGCAGTCCGGCAATGCCGACGCGCGGGCGAACGCCGCCTGGGCTCTGGGTATGCTGGGCGCCCCTGCCGGTTCGTTGCTCCCGCTGTTGCAGGACAAAGATCCTCAGGTGCTTCAATCAGCTCTGCTGGCGCTGGGACGAGCTCCTGAGGATGTTGGCTCGAAGACGCTGCTTCCGTTTTTGTCGGACAATAATTCCGCAGTGCGGGGAGCTGCCGCTGTGGCCCTCGCGCGGCATGCGCCGGAAGTCGCCGTCAGAGCTGTTCCCGCACAACTCGAGCAGGAGATCAGCTCCGAACAGGCAATCTTCAAGAGCCATGAAAGGCGGGGAGAATCGACACTCACGCAGCCGGAAATCAACCAGATTCTGGCCTATTATCGCTCTGAGATGGAGATGTTGCGGGCAATCTCTATGCTGCGGGGAAATGACGTCACCGACCAGCTGCTGGCGCAGGCCCTCCATCCGGACCCGCAATTCCTGCAACCCGGCGATACGGTCGCGGGATTCCAGTTGTGGGACCGCATCGGCCTAGATCCCGCGCCGGCGTTGCAGGCACTCGGATCGACCGATGGGCAGGTCGCCGATCGCGCCGAGTGGATGCTGGTCAAAGCCGGGGCAGCAGTTCTTCCGCAAGTGCGCAAAGCTCTCGAGAGCCAGAGTTCGTCGATTCGCGAACGGGCAATCCGGATCGTGGCCTGGCAGGGCGACGCGAACTCGCTCGATCAACTTCACACGATCCAGGCAAAGCACGGTCCCGACGCTGATCTTGCCTCATGGGCAATCACCAAGATTGATAGCCTCCATCCTAAGATGTGAGCTGCTGGAATTGCAGTCGGACAACGGGTGGACCCGACAATTCTATTCCAATCTCGGCACTCAACCACTTCCGCCATGGACCCCATTCGGGAGACACGCGTCGGCATGCGATGGCATTCGACCAAGGACTCGGCCCGCGACCGGTCTCCGGGAGCAACGATTTGGAATCGCCTGCCGTCAAGGCTCGACATCGATACAGCGCGAATGCATGTGGAACGACTCCCGTCGAGGGTTTCCCTGGGACTCACCAGGTTTCTATCGGACTCAATGTCGAAACGCCATCTCAGGAGATCGCGGTTTTCAACCTAGTGGATCTGATAGGTACGTCCATGCATAATGGAGCCAGGCCGGTTGCTGGTCAGGGCGGCATCGGGGTCGCGGAACCAGGAAAGGAGAACTTGAACAACTCTGTCCGAATTCGGATCCTCAGCGTGGAAGACCACCCGGTCTTTCGAGCAGGACTAAGAGCCATCATTTCAACGGAAGAGGATATGGAGCTGGTCGGACAGGCGAAGGATGGGACCGAGGCTCTGGCTCTCTACCACCAGGAACATCCCGACATCACTCTTATGGATCTTCGCTTGCCCGGACAAGACGGGGTCGAAACGCTCACGTTGATACGGAAGAGCTATCGAGACGCCAGGATCGTCGTACTCACAACTTCAGACAGTGATACCGACTTGCAGCGAGCTCTCCATGCCGGCGCGGCAGCCTACATTCTCAAAAGCAAGTCGAACAATGAAATCGTCGAGATTATCCGATCCGTACATCGGCGCGGCCGATACATTCCGGCGGAACTGGCGGCTCGTTTGGCAGATCATATTGGTGAAGAACAACTTACAACCAGGGAGCTGGAAGTACTCGGCTTGGTCCGCGACGGCTATCGCAACAAGCTGATCGCCGACCAGCTCGCGATAGCCGAATCCACTGTCAACTTCCACATCAAGAACATCATGGAAAAGCTGCAAGCAAACGATCGCACCCATGCGGTGACAATTGCGGTGCGCCGCGGACTTCTTCAGATTTGAAGCGTCCGTGGCATTTGCTTGCGCCCATGCCAGCCAATCCGCATGTCATACAAGGGAATGATTCAGAACGCCGGCGCTTGCTGCAGGTCGACCGATTGCCTCATCGTTGCGACCTGATTATTGAGACTTTGGAATCTCGGTCTTTCGTCGAAAAAGCGCTCGAATCGTTGAGAATTTAGCTGTTCCCGCATTGAGGAACGCGATCTGACCGGGAACCTCCAAATGAACCTCCGTTCCGAATTCTGACGAGCCGATTATGCTGAGCCTGCCTCCAATGCGTGCGGCCCGCTCACGCATTCCCTGCAATCCGAAATGACCGTCTCTGCCGTTCCTGGAAACGCCCGGTTCAATGCCTCTGCCGTTATCACGGACGCGTACCACGAGATCGAGATCGTATCGGAGTTCCACCTCCAGGCGGCTCCCCCCGGAGTGCATCTGCGCGTTTCGGATTGCTTCAAAGCCAATGCGATAAATCTCATCGCGCACAATGGGGTGCATCTCTCTGGAGTTGCCAACAACGGAGAGCGTAGCCGCCAGAGATCCTGCTTCAGGCCCAGTACCAGCCGCCCGCTGAAAGGCTTCCGCAAGGTCGTTTCGGAGTTCTGTCGAGCTTCGCAAAGAATTCAGTGCCATACGGACTTCTTGTGTCGCCTGTTCCAGCCAAAGTGATAATTGCTCCAGCGCGAAGCGCATTTTGACTTCACCGGAGCGCTTGTCCAAAGCGTCATTGGCAACCAGCTTACTGCCCTGGATGGTTTGTAGAAGTGTGTCATGCAGATCGCGTGCGATTTGCGTACGTTCTGCCAGCCGCTCGTCAAAGCGGGCGCCGATGACGCGCGCGATCTGCCGAACTCGAAACAGATGAATGGCCCACGCAATGAACAGGACCGCGGCAACACAAACGACCCGAAACAAGATTGTCTGATACCAGGCGGGCATGACCCTGAAATCCAGCGTTGCACCGGCTTGGTTCCAGACACCGTCGTTGTTGCATGCGATTACATGAAAGCGGTATTTCCCGGGCGGAAGGTCGCTATAGAAGGCCTGCCTTCTTGTTCCCGGATCTTGCCAATTCACATCGTGGCCATCAAGCTTGTAGCGAAAGCGTACCTTCTGTGGTGCCACGAAGCTCAATGCCGTGTAGTCGATTTCGAGATCGCGGGTGATGGGAGCGAGTTGAAGATAACCTTCAGCAGAGTAGACCTTGCGGTCCGCGATAATCGTTTCCACTCGCACGGGTGGTGGAATGGCATTCTCAGCCAAATGCGCCGGGTCGATCATTTGTAATACGTTTCCATTGGCGAACCACAAGCGCCCATCGGGAGAACGGGATGACCGCGGTCGAAACGAAGACCCCGATGGCCGGGCGCCATCAAAGGCATCAAAGACTCTGACTTGGACCACAGCATCGGCATCTTGCCACCATTTTTGCAACTCACTCCTTTCCACTCGAACGAGACCACAGTTCATATAAAGCCACAAATTATCCTGATTGTCGGAGATCAGACCATAAACACCATCACATGGAAGGCCGTTTCGGACCGTCAGAGTGCGTACGACTCCAGCCTTCCACCCAATCAGCCCTGCTGAGGTTGCTCCAAGGATCGAATCGTCTAAATCGACGAGGAACTGACGCACCCCTGCATTCTGGCCGAGCCTGACAGGAAACGTCTCCAACGGTCCGTGCCGATATCGAGCCAGATCCCCGTTCACCAGACCTAACCAGATCCCATCATGAGCATCGGTTGCAAAAGAAGAGACGGCTGGAAATTCCGACGCAGGAATCTCTTCGCGAAGAATGCGATCCTTAATGCGGAGGAGTCTTACCGGGCTTCCGATAGCTTCGGCCCAGATATTGCCGTCCTGATCTTCGGCTAGCTCGATGATTGTTCCGATCGGTGTTCCATCGCGACGCAAGATTGGGGTGAATTTTCCACCTTCATAGATCGACAGCCCATTGTCAACACCAACCCACAGGTGGCCGGCATGGTCTTCGAGCAGCGACGTCACCCGTCCCCCCGGTAGTCCGTTCTTCCTGCCGATAGAAGTCACGGTCCCTTCGTGAACCGATTCCAGGCTGCCGTTTCCGATCCAAACGGCGCCATGTCGATCGGCGAGCACCGAATCAACCATGTTAGCGCTCAATCCTTCGCGAGTGGAAAAGCTGACCACGGGGGTGCTACGAAAGCAATCGATCCCATCGTCAGTCGCTACCCACAGGTCGCCTTCCCGATCTTCGTAAAAACCGTTCACAGTATCGCCGGATAGACCATTGGCGCTGAAAAAATGGTCGAGCTTTCCATCGCGAAATCGGAAAATCCCCTGGTTTGTTGTCCCAATCCATAGCGACTTTTCGCGATCCAAGAGCAATGCATTCACTTCCAGGGTGCTCCCGTCGAATGTCGACGTCCGCCATGGCTTCCAGGTTCCATTCACGAATTGCTGCAGCCCTAGGCCAGGACCCCGCTCAATGATCCCCACGAATAGCGTTCCATCAGAATTGGACGCTAGAGCTTGCACACCAGCTAACCCTTGGGCCGATTTCAGCGCAGGATTCGCGTACGTCTCCGATAAGCCTGCTTTCCAGCGGGTCAGCACGCTCGAACTACCGATCCAGAGATTTCCAGCGTCGTCATTGATCAGCGGCCCTGCATATGAGGGTGTGATTCCATCTCCCTTTCCGTGACACTGGAGTTTCTCACCTGCGACCTCACAGAGCGGACCCGCCGCGTCATGAACTCTTGAACGTGCGATCCACACGGTCCCGCTGCGATCTTCCAGAATGGAATTGATGCGCCCGCGGGCACCCAGATAATCGATCAGATGTCCGTCCTTCAGACGGGCCAAATGCGTTCCTGTACCGATCCATAAGCTTCCATCACTTCCCCCTAAAAGCGAAAAGACGCCGTCTGACAATTGCTTTGCACCGGGGGGATTCCATTCAACAAAATGCACCCCGTCGAAGCGCAAAAGCCCAGCCACGGTTCCAATCCATATATAGCCATCCTTAGTCTGGGCGATGGCGGTGGGCGCGCCACTGAAGAACCCATCCTGTATTCTCCAGGCGGTATGTGCAAATTGGGTAATTTGCTTGCTGGAATCGACTGCGAGGCATGACTCTCCAGCCAAGAGCAAGAGCAAGCAGAGCGGAATTGACAGCAAGTTATTCAACTTTGCAGCCTCGCTAACAGACGTTATTACCACTTCTTCAGTCGCGTGATGAGCGGGTTCCCGCTGCCGAAGATGATCTCACGAACGGGAGTGCCCTCACATCTTGTTCCAGCGGCGAGACACAAATATCGATGACATCAGATGCGCATCCGGCACTTAAAATACGGGTGTCTCTTCATCGCGGAATATCCGCAATTTGCGGCCTACGTACTTCTGCCTGACGGCATGGTGATCGTTAGAAAGCTCCGCCGGAGTGTCGGCGATATCGATTGACTGTGCCACCAAAAACATATTTTTATGCGATCGAATGATCGCGATGAGCCCATTCACGGAAGACCGGACGGCCTTCCCGTTCAAAATCCGAACTTGCTTCGGCTGAACCACCGCATGTGCCTCAATTCTTTTTTGTGACATATTTCAGGAAGTCGGGGAGCAAGAGAACGCAGCCTCCAGTTACTTTCCCGCGCAAAAAGGGAGACCTCAAAGCCGCACCAATTGGTACCTCGGCAGTAGCGCAGATGTCAGAGCGTACATTTTTCCCAAGAATACGCCTATGACGTTTTATGTGGATCGTCGAGCCGCGGTCCGGATTCCGGACTGGTCGCAGGCGCGCCGGAGAGTCTCGTCGATTCGCGTCTGCCATCCCGGCCCGTAGCCTTGAAATGGTCGAGCACCTCCCGTGAAAGCCGCAAAGGTACCTGCTTCTTTGTGGGATCCTTTTGGGTTCCCCGCTGTCCAGGCGGATGATCGCCTTAACTTCCTAATGCGGGAATTGCGCTATGCATCAGCGAGGGGATGAAAGCGTTATAGGCCTTGACATTGTGTAACGTGGCGGCGAATGATTTTGCACCTGATTGCATGGTATCGCTCATCTCCGTAGAATACATTAGATGTCGTTTCAAACCGGCATATCGAACTTCACTCAAAACCGAGCTGGGAACAAGCTCCCAGTGTCCGCTCGGCCTTCATCGACACAAGCCGAAAGGTCGCAACTGGAGCTGTCAGGCTTGTGGGTTTCAAGGTCATCGGGATCTAGTGGCGGCATCAACATGCACCGGATCGCCTGCGGCAGTTCGCCGACAGTCCCCCGCACCCAAAGATGTCAGCTATCTACGGCCAGGCACGTCATCCAAAAGATGGCGCGGTCGTAGTAATGGCCCGGATACGGGTCATGGGGGCCAAGCCCTCCATGTCGCTCGATGACTCTCAACCGTAGAATCAACCACCGGAATCGTACGGACCGCCCCCCGTGGCGGGCGAAATCTACCTACATCGAAAGATATCTACCGAGTTCTACGTGTAGCCTCCAAATCATGTCGCGAACAGCTATCGAGCGCTC
>DATDLS010000567.1:0-20053 GCA_036519195.1 Occallatibacter sp.
ACAATCCTGCCAAAATGGCCCCATTCTTCGCTGCCACCGACATCTGAACACAAGTGCCGGCCCAAACCGCAACAATCGCGACTTGCCCAGATACACCGAGACAAGGTAAAACAATCACGTCTTCGGCCAATCGCTATGGCCGCTTTTGAGGTAACCACCGAGGCTCTGGCCGGAACAGGGCTTACAGCCCGTTACAAGAGCCACCACCTTGCAGGCGGTGGCTCTTCACTCTGGAGTCCTCTGGCGGTTATCAGGTTTTACATAAGAGGCGAAAATGATCGTTGTCATCCTCTCCACTCATCACCCACAGGCGGATCTTTTCCGGCGCCCCTCTTTACCGTGTCGCGTACCGCGAACTGTACCAAATGCCAGTTCTCAAGGCAAGGATGCGAAAGGGAGCAAAATGGTCGCTTCTCGTAAGTTTATTAATTTGTTTGACATACTGGGATTAATTATGGTGGGCCCGGAGGGATTTGAACCCCCAACCAAGGGATTATGAGTCCCCTGCTCTGACCGTTGAGCTACAGGCCCGGAATGTTAATTAAAACCGTCACCGCATTTGTTCAGTTCTTGGGGCATGTCGCCCTTTTTTAACCCCCTGTGTACCTCGGGTGCAATCCCGGAATTTCCAGCCCTCAAGCTCAACACAGTCGCGCCAGGATGACTGGCCGAGCCGCACTTCAAGCCAGACTAAAACAAATCATCCACACAAGCATGCTGGTCCGCATACAGCGTTCAGATGCGCACCTGCTCTACAGGCAGACCCTAATCTCTCTATAGATTATATGAGGGGACACTCCCCTCTCCCTAGGAAGAAATAAAAATGTAAGTTCAACAAAACAAAGAGAATTCCTCAAGCGCTCGTTTCATCTCCCACGGGTTGGAAGCACCGGTGGGGAACTAAAGGGAGACGGCTTCTGAAGTTCTTTCATAGATATGGCCTGCGCCTTCGGGCGCCCGAACGGAATCGGTGGTTGACTCCAGGCAAACTTCAGATAACGCCGGTGATAGCGAGCCGAAGCCCTTCCGGTGGCCCATGTCAGGGCGGCTACTACGATTCAGGTACTTCCAACAGGAGTAACTGGCCGTAGATACGTGACATCTTTCGATAGGGGGAACGTCGTTTTCTTTTGAAAGGCGATCTGGTGCATGTTGATGCTGCCGACAAGATCGCGATGGCCGGTACATCCACAACCCTTCGAGACCCAGTTACGGCCTCTAGGTTTTTGCTAATGGCCGCATTTCGGACAGCGGGAACTCGTTCCCCGTTCCGGCCCGCTGAAGCTTAAAATGCCTGCCTGTGTACTCTTGTAGCCGAGGCACTTGATGTCCTTGCCGTACCCCAACTGGGACATCCGCTGATTTTGTTTTCTGCCGCAAGGCTGATTACAGACCCCATCTGGATCTCCGATGTAAAGGTCCGATACTTCGTTTCCCTGGCAGAAGTCGATTCCCTGGCGGGTGCTCTTGTGCCGCATATCCCGGATACGACGTCCGGCGCGTAGTGCAAAGCTATTCCGCCCCCGGTTGAGTTTATGCCAACGCTCAGCCCCCTTCTTCGACCGCCACCAACAACCACCCGCCGGGCGCATCGACCGTCCCCAGCCTATAAGAATCCGCTTCTCAACCAACCGATGAACTTCGCGTGCCCCTATAATTTTGGTTTGGACACTCCATCGAACCGCGCGTCCACAAAGGCGCATGCGCTTCTCGTAGCCGTCGGTATCCTGCTCAGCCGTCTGGCCGGGCTGGTGCGCGATCGCGTCTTTGCGCACTACTTCGGTAACTCCGATGCCGCAGATGCATTTCGCGCTGCGTTTCGCATTCCCAATTTCCTGCAAAACCTCTTCGGCGAGGGCGTGCTCTCGGCGTCCTTTATTCCGGTCTATGCGCGGCTCAATGCGGAGCAGCGACATGAAGAGGCCTCGCAACTCGCCGAGGCCATCTTTGCGCTCTTGTTTTTTATCACCACCGTGCTGGTCGTGGTGGGTGTTCTCGCCACGCCATGGCTCATCGATCTCATTGCGCCGGGATTTCATGGCGACAAGCGGCTGCTCACCATCCGCCTGGTGCAGATCCTGTTTCCCGGTGCGGCCATGTTGGTGTTGTCGGCTTGGTGCCTGGGAATTCTCAATAGCCATCGCAGGTTTCTGCTTTCCTACACCGCACCCGTCGTCTGGAACATCGCCATGATTGCGACGCTCCTGTGGGGCGGGCGCGGGCATCTGCAGCCGCGCCTCGCCGTACTCGTGGCCATCGGTTCGGTAGTTGGCAGCGGGCTGCAATTTGCGGTGCAACTGCCCGCTGTCATGCGCTATTTGTGGCCGCTGCGCCTTCGGCTGCGCGGAGCCGGCGAACACGTGCGCACGGTGAGCGCGAATTTCTTCCCGGTCTTTTTGAGCCGCGGAGTGGTGCAGATCAGCGCGTATATCGACGCGTGGCTCGGCAGTTTCCTGGGCACCGGCGCGGTTTCCGCGCTGGGATACGCGCAGACGCTCTACACGCTGCCGGTGAGCTTGTTTGGCATGGCGGTTTCGGCGGCTGAGTTGCCCGCCATGTCGAGCGCGATGGGCACGCAGGAGGAGGTCGCCGGTGCGATACGGCAGCGGTTGACGCAGGGCGTTCAACAGATTGCGTTCTTCGTGATTCCCTCGGCGGTCGGCTTCCTCGTGCTCGGCGACGTCATCGTGGCCACCATCTACCGCTCCGGCGCGTTCCAGCAAAAGGACGTGCTGTTTGTTTGGGGAGTGCTCGCGGGGGCGGCCGTGGGGCTGCTCGCCTCCACGATGGGACGGCTTTATTCATCGGCCTTTTATGCGTTGCGCGACACGCGTACTCCACTCCGCTTTGCTGTGGTTCGCGTGGCGCTTACGTTGGGCCTGGGCTATTTTTGCGCGCTGCCTCTGCCTCGTCTGCTGGGGCTCGACCAGCGCTGGGGCGCAGCCGGGTTGACTGTCTCGGCCGGCATTGCAGGCTGGGTCGAGTACGTGTTGTTGCGGAGAGGACTGCAGAGGGTTGTTGGTGCTGTACCTTCCGGACGGTCACGGATTATGCGGCTTTGGGCAGTTGCCCTGTTTGCAGCGCTGGTTGCTTACGGTCTCAAAGTGGTGTTGCCTCTGCATCAACCGCTCGTTGTCGGTCCTTGCGTTTTGATTCCGTATGCGGTCTTGTATCTTGGCATCACGCAGTGGATGGGAATCGCCATGATGGGTGCAATCGGGCGCCTGTTCACGCGCCGCCGATAAGTCATGTTCCTGCCCTACCATCGTTTCAACATGGGGATGATGTGAGGAGTCTCAGTTGATGGCAGCGCAAAGCACATTTCCAGCCCCATTTCGGTCCCGTCTTGCGGGTTCCGGTTAAGTCGCCAATCCGGACAGAACTCCATTTTCCGGCTTACTTCCGCGTTGGCGGTCAGAACGAAGCCGCAGGCGCCGCGGACACTGAATTGTGCCATGCTGAGGCTGCGTGGGGCGAATAGGTTCGCCATCGCATCCTTGCGTTGTAAAGTTACAACTCGTTTATTATCAGCATGATAGCGTTCAAAATCCATAGAACTCACCGCGTCCGCGGTAGACGCCCGGAGGCTTCCTTCTCACCCCCAAATCGAAAACACCTCGCACAAACAACTCGCCGTCCTTGCGCATCGTGCGCGAGGCGTTTCCGATGTTCCGATGTTGGCGAATGGTCATATGGCCAGCAAGTGTGAACCGGTTGGAATCTCTGTGCTTCTGCCATAAGTTCCGCAGAATCAATCGCGTTGAAACGTACAGAATTTCGATTGATCCGTACTAGTCGACGGCCTGGGCCGGCAAGGTTACTCCTTTTTGCGGCTTGGTCTGCTTGGCCACGTACATGGCGGCATCCGCGGTGCTCAGCAGGCTGTCGCGGGTGGTTCCGTCCGCGGGATAAATGGCAATCCCGATGCTTGCGGTACCGTGTACTGTGCAGCCTCCCAAAGTGAAGGGCTGCTCAAAGCCGCTTTCCAGGCGCAGCGTGACCTCCTGCACGTTGGCGCGGCTGCGTACGTTCGGCAGAATGACGGCAAACTCGTCGCCGCCCAGCCGCGCCAGGATGTCACCCGGGCGCAGTTGATGCTTCATGCGCAGAGCCACTTCCTGCAGGTAGAGATCTCCGGAGTGGTGCCCGAATTGGTCGTTGACCTGCTTGAAATCGTCGAGGTCGACATAGAGCAGCCCGAAAATGCGGGCCGACTGCCGCGCGGCCTCAATCGCGGTCGCGATCTGCTTTTCGAACGAGAACCGGTTGTGGATATCGGTGAGCAGGTCGAACTCCGAGCGATGCACGAGATCGGAGTAGATCCGCGAGGTCTCGAAGGCCAGCCTGGCCAATCCCGCCGCCCTCGCCAGGGACTCGGTTTCAGCAGCATCCGGCTTTGTGTGCGGGCCGAAGACAGCAAAGATGTCGCCCAGCGCAGGTCCGGAGCGGGAGGGAATCGGCTCCTGGACGATGCGCAGCCCAACTCGTGAGTTCTCTGACAGGAAATTGCCTAACGTAGCGCCGTCCTTCACCTGAATCCAGCACGGCGCCCCGCCCAGCCGCGTCGAAAGCAGTTCGTTGATGCTCTCCAGAATCTCCGCCAGCGGCCGGGAGTTGTTGATGTCTTCAAGGATCTTCCCGCGCCGGCGCTCGAAGTAGGCCATGGTTGCGTTGCGGAGTCGGGCCTGACGCTCAGTCCATATCACCCGGATGCCAATGATGAAGATGACCGCCAGCAGGATCTCGACCAGCCGGGTGAGGTTGTGCACATTCCGCCAGGACGGCTTTGCCACCACGACGATGTCGTCGAAGGAACGCAACAGGACATTGAAGTCAGCCGGGCCTTCAAACGGATTGGCACCATACGACACCGATGCGATGCCGGTAATGCGAACCGTGGCGCCCAGGGGAACCTGCTTCATGCGCGGCAGTTCGAAGCCCAGATTCTCGTCGATATGCCGGTAGACAACCGAGAAAAGATTGCCGCCGGCGGAGAGCAGATACTTGTCCTGATACTTTTCCCGGCCTTCCTTCACTATCTGGCCTTCAATCGAAATCAGGTTGAACGCATTCGTGCCCGAATACAGCTCGTCCGATCCGATTCTTTGCGGCGCGATGGGCGATCGCTGGTGGCTGTCTTCGACCTCGGCGGCGGTCAGCGTAAGCACTCCATTGCGGGCGGCGGGGTAGCCCAACGCGGCTGCACGGTCGCCGATGTTGTGTGTCTGTTGATCCTTGGTCTCGATCCACAGGCTCCTGGCGCCGTTCTGCAATACCACCGCCGCGCCGGGAAGGTAGTACGTGATTGTTCCCTCCACCCGCACCCGCTCGGAAAGGTCGCGAACATAAAAGTGCGCAAGGATGTGGTCTATGGGGGTGACGGGGAGCGCGCCAGGGCCGCTGGGGGACTCTTTGAGAATCTTCACGTCCGAGAGCGCAGGCACCTTCAGAATGGCCCCGGTCAACTGCCTTTTGCCGTCGAAGATTGCACCCGCGGAACCGGCCACTTCGACTTCGGCGCCAGGCAGTTTTCCCAGCATGCTGCCGTCGGTGCTGTTGATGATCGCGTTGACCGGTCCACCATCGATCGACAGCTCCAGGTAAATGTTCGGCACGTTTCCGTATGTGACCAGGTCGGCGCTTCTCACCGTTCCGCGCACCATTACCCGCACGCAGTCGAAGTCGGAGCGAACCAGTTGCGTGTATCCGGCGGGCACAGGCGCCGGCACCGCTCGGTGGCCGACTACGGTAACACTCTCGGCCACGATACCGGGCCGAAAGCCGGCACCGGTCTTTCCGCGCACCAGAATGCGGTCGCCGGGCACCAGCGTCAGGTTCTCCGGCGCTTCAACATAGATGGCTAAACCGCCGTCCTGGACGAAAAGGCCGCTGCTGCCCTTGACGTAGTAAGTGACCGTGGCCTCGAAGGCGGCGGGGATAGATCTGGCTGCCTCATCGTTGGTCAGCGAGTGAAGCGCGGCCAGGGAAGTAATTGTGCCAGGCGGAGCGGCAAGAGCAAGTGCGGACGATGCGGCAACTATCGTCATACCAAGGATGCGGTCGCATAACCTGAACCACGCCAGAATTCGCGGGCCGGGTTGCCGGGTTCCTTGCCGGTGGATCATGCTCTATTCCTCAATGTCCCCAAAACGGCTGCCGCAATGTCAACGCAAATCGGTACCGCCGTCAAAAATCGCCACGCGCCCGGTGCGGATTGAGGCAACTGCGGCGAACCCATCCGCCGGAATCCCTTTGCAGGCACGGCTGCCGGTCCGCGAGCCGGCGGCACGCTCGGATTTGAAGAGCGTGCTTGCCCAAACAGGAAATGCCCGCACTGCTGGAGCTCGTTCCGAGTTGAGAGATGGCGCGAGGAACACACGCCGTGCGTACCATCGGCAGTTCGTCCCCTCGAAATCAAATCATATTCTAGTCAAGCCTGCCACCCGAGAATCACTTGAGATTTGAGTATTGAATGGATTGTCGAAATCCCGGACAGAGCCGATTTTTCTGGGTAATCTCCGGTTTTGCCGGTGATCCGACTGGAATTTTCACACTGACTTGCGCCATGAGGCCTGGTTTTGGACTGGCGCGCATATCGTTAACAAGGGCGGCCTGAGCCGCGCTTCCTGACAGCGTTTTTGTCGCTCTTACACGGATGCGTGGACGTTATGGAAGGTTGAGACGACCGTCTCAAACGTCTGGACCCGCGGCGTTCCATCAATCACTTTCGCCAAGGTCTTCAGCGCTTCCGGGTAGGCAGGCGTGTTGTAATCAGCGGCATTGCCTTTGTGCTCCCACAGACGGATTGAAACTGCCTCTGCCGAGCCAGCGCTACACAGGGTGATTTCTTCCTTGAGCCCTTCTGCTTCTCAAAGGTAGAATCTGGTTTTCAAACGTGCGGGTGAAATCAGACTGTGTTGTCTTTGATGCGGAAAGTCACATTGCGTGCGTACAAATTCAACCTCCTGAAGGTTGTCTCGCATATAAGTTGGGGGAACTTCAGATGGCCTTACTTACATTCAGGGGACCTGAATGAGGTGACTGTTTCTCGCTTGCCTCTTCAGCGACCGTAGTCCCTTGTTCGGGAGTTGTCAAATGGAATGATGGCGGCGGCCGGCGGGAGCCGGGAAGAGTAGCGAGAATACCGTTCACGGCGTAGCACGCAGGGCCGGGCCGCGAAAGTGCATGATTTCAAACAGAAACAAAATGCTGCATGGTCAAGAGTGCTCATCGATGGCCTGTCAGGCGACAGGTCTTCAACTAGTAACTTCCGTGTAGGCGGTTTATCTAACCACGATGAGGGTGGTCGGCAAGTGGGAAACAACCTCGCTGTGAGCGACGCTGTCGCTCGCTTGATAGAGTTCTTTGTTATCATCACAATGTAGAACTAATTATTGGAGAGTTTGAGTACCTGTTGATTAGCGCGGCCACTCGATTGGGAGAGGAAACGTATGGTGCCGCCATCCGGAGGGGGGTGGAGGAGGCTACTCGCCAAAGCTGCTCCATCGGTGCGATCTATACTACGCTTGAGCGGCTCGAGAACAAGAGGCTCGTTACGACCCGCATGGGTAAGCCAACGCCACAGCGGGGTGGTCGTACCAAACGCATGGTACGCGTGACAGCGAAAGGTATCCAGGCGGCTGGGGAGTTTTATGCGGCAATCTCACGAGCCAGCGCACTTCGCACTGGCCAGGTGATCGGGTCAATCCTCGCGAAGTACCTTTACCGGCTCAACACTTGCCGCCCTCATTGCAGGCGCCAGTGATGCGAGCGCCGCAACCAGCAGGATAAGGCAGACAACGCTCGCATAGGTCGTGGGGTCGAGTGCTGTCACGCCGTACAGCATCCCCGCCAGAAAACGGCTCAAACCCAATCCGAGAGCCAGTCCGGCGAGGCAACCGATTGCTGTCGCGCGCAGCCCCTGGAACAGAAATCGCGCTACAATCTGGCTGCGCAAAGCACCCAACGCCAGACGCACGCCCACTTCGCGTCGCCGCTGGCGGCCCAGGTAGCTCAGTGTCCCATAAAGGCCGATAGAGGCCAGCGCGACGGCTGTTGCAGCGAACAGGGAGAGCAATGTCGTGCGGAGGCGATTCTCAGTGGAGGCATCGTCCAGGTGTTCCTGCAGCGATGAAATGCCGTAGACCGAGCGGCTGGGCTCAAGCTCATGAATGCGACGCCGGATTGTTTCGGTCACCGCTATGGGGTCGCCCTGGGTGCGCACCAGGTAATTCGGAAACGGACTCGGCGCGCTGTCGCAAGTGTAGACTGTCGGTACCGGCTGGGTATTCAAACCCTGCTCCCGAGCATCGCCCACAATGCCGCGGATCGTGGCCTGCGGCTGGAAATTGGTGGTCGCAACGCCCGACAACAGATGCCCGATGGGCGAGGTATCGCTCAGGTATTTGTCTGCGAATGCGCGATTCACCACGACATTGCTGGTGGTGGACGCCTGCCTGCAGGCTTCACCAACGAGCAGAGGAATCTCCATGGTGCCGAAATAGCCTGCGGAGACGTATCGGCTGTCGGCCAGGATCGGGTGGCCGGGTTGCAGATTTCCGTCAATCTTGAATTCGATCTGATAGAGGGAAGAAACTCCGGGGAGCGTGGCTGACGTTGCCACATCCGTTACCCCCGGCAACGAGCGGAGGCCGTCAAGCGTGCGATCGATGCGCTGTGTCACACCTTTCATGTCGGTCGTCTCGCCCCAGGAACCGCTGATCTGAATGGTGAGAACGTGACTTGGGTCGAAGCCGGGATAGACGCGCGCAATGGCCTGCAGGCTGCGCAGCAGCAGTCCCGCACCGATCAGCAACGTGACAGCAAACGAGACCTGTACCATCACCAGCACCCATTGCAGTGGATTCCGCGTGGAGACCTGAGTGCGGCTTCCGGCGGCCAGCGCACGAGCGAGTCCGCGGCGCGTGCCACGCAGGGCAGGGAACAATCCACACAGAATGGTTGTCGCCACGGCTGCAGTGAGAGAATACGCGGCGACTCTCCAATTGATCGCGATTTCTTCGGCGCGTGGCAGCGTCTTGGCGAGCAGATGAAACCCATGCGAAGCGCCGGCCGCAACGAGCAGCCCTGCCAGCGATCCCAGCAGTGCCAGAGCAAAGACCTCACTTAACAGCTGCGCCACGATCGACTTGCGGGATGCGCCCAGCGAATACCGGATCGAGATTTCATGCTCCCGATCCGCGGTGCGCGCCACCAGGAGCGCGGCAATGTTCAAGCAGGCGATGAGAAGAAGCAGGGAGACCGAGCCATAAAGGAGCCAAAGCGAACTGCGCACGCCACTGACGATGGTCTCCTTCAGCGGCTCGGTCTGGACTATGAGCTCACCGTCAGGCTTTGGAAACTGCTTGCCGAGCTGGCTTTGCACCTTGACTAAATCGGCAGTTCCCTCCCCAAGAGTCACGCCCGGTTTCAGTCGGCCGACGACGGTGAACCAGGTGGCTGAGCGCTGTACCGCATAGGGAGCATCGGGCGGACTCGGCGCCCATAGATCCACATCGCGGTTTGGAAACTGGAAGGATGCCGGCATAATCCCGACGATCGAATAGAAAGTTCCGCCGATGTGAAGCCTTTTGCCCAATGCCGATGAATCTCCGTGAAAACGTCGCTGCCAGAATCGGTCACTAATGAGAACAGCATCGGGACCTCCCCAATGTTCTTCCTCGCGCGTAAATGCCCGGCCCAGTGCCGGCGAAACTCCCATGACCGGGAGAAAGCGCGGTGCAACGAGCGCCTCAGCGACCCTCTCAGGAAGAGAGCCGGAAGTTTCCGACAGATCGTCGAGATAGTATCCGCTGATGGCCTGGAAGGTTGTGTTCATACGATTCCAGTCTTCAAGCCTCGCCGGAGCTACAAATTGGTTAGCGTCGCGCCCTTTTGCATCGTGCTGGTAGAGGGCGGCGAGCTGGTCGCCACTGGGGTAAGGCAACGGCCGCAACACGACGGCATTGATGGCGGAAAACACCGCGCTGTTAGCGCCGATCGCCAGCGCCAGCGTGAGAATGACGGCGATCGAAAATGTGGGCGACTTGCTGAGGAAACGCCAGCCAGCCTGTGCATTGAACGCAATGCTCTCGGCCAGGGAGGAAACATGCACCTCGCGTATGGTCTGTTTCACCTGCTCTCGGCCGCCGAACTCGAGCAGGGCGCGACGGTGAGCCTCATCGGGCGTCACTCCATCGGCGCTGTAAGACCGGGCCAGCTCGGCGATGTGGTAGCCGAGCTCGCGGTCCATCGTTTCGTCTGATACGCCGTGCGGAACGAACCTGCGAAACAAACGCCTCAACCATTTCATGCGAACCTCCTGCGGCGGTTTCAATGAGCAGTATGAAGAATTTGAACCACTGCTTTGGAAAGCCGGTTCCAGGTCTCCTCTTCAGTTGCCAGTTGCTTACGGCCTGCGGCTGACAAGCGGTAAAACTTGGCCTGCCGGCCATTCTCCGATTCGCCCCAGTCGGCTGCCAGCCAGCCACGTTTTTCCAGCCGATGGAGCGCCGGATAGAGCGAGCCCTGTTGCACCTGCAAAACCGCGTCGGATATCTGGCGAATCCGCTGGGAGATACCGTAGCCATGGACCGGACCGAGTGCCACAACTTTCAAGATGAGCAGGTCGAGGGTACCTTGCAGCAGGTCGGCTTTTTCGAGAGGCGCCATAAGTTTGTCTCCTAGACAATCTACCTATACGAAAGCGATGTGTAGATTGTCAAGGAGAAGTTCCAGGCGGCGAAGTCCAGGCGCTTTCAATTGACATCCTCCCCTCCCTAAAGGAGAGTCGCCCTAAGCCACAGACTTTAGTTTCTCTCTGTTTGCCACTGACGCTCCTTGTAGTCGTTCTCGATACTTAGGCGCCGTACAACCGTAAGGCCATTTCTGCCAAGTAGAAACGTGGTGCCTGTTTCATCGTTGGTCACTCGATGTTTCACGTCGTTGACTGTAGCGAGTTCCGTGGGAATAGAAGCGGCGACATCAATCACCTGGTAGTCGCGCGCAACTGCAGGGACGTACTTGCGGGCTTGGCTCGTCACGAGAAAACCGCTCTCTCCCAAGGCCTCAGCCGGGCCCAGGTCTGTGGCAGTCGAGATCACACGAAGTACAGGCCTCTTGGTCTTGCGTAGATCGAGAACGGCTTCCCTCTGATTGTGACGAAAGTACACGAGCTCAGCATAGTCTCCGAGAGGACGAACGAAATCAAAGGCGCCCTCTGCGGCCAAAGGCGTGCTCACTACCAGCTTGATCCGAGCCGGATCCGTAACGTCGAAGACTGATAGGCGAGTGCCTTGGTTCTGCTCGACGTAAAGATACGTGCTTCCTGCATTGTCGGAGTGAAGAAAAAGTGAGTTGCCCGGTGCCTGCGCCTGCTCAGGAAGATCACGAGCTTCCATGACTACCAGTTCCTTCGATCTCGAGTGGATCTCCGCTTCTGCAGACAGTGTGGATAGGACGGCCGTCGTGACAGCTAGACCAAGTGCGAGTGTGGATTTGATAATGTTGTTCATGGCGTTTCTCCTTTTCGACATCCAGTTTTGATCCACACAGACCCGCATGTCCAAGCAGTAAAAGTGATGCCCTATAAGCGAGGACTTTTCGAATCGATATCAAGTCCTGCTTATATGGCATAACAATTTGCGAATTCCGTTGGTACAGGATTCGTCCTAATGTCGAGTCATGACTACAGTGAAAGAACCAACCACGACGATCGCAATCATCGGTGGAGGGGTAAGCGGAACCCTCACGGCGCTTCACCTGGTTCGGCAGGGAACGCCGGCGCGTGTGATTCTCATCGACCAGCGACCTGGATTCGGGCTTGGCCTGGCATATTCAACTCCGAGCCTCCGGCACCTGTTGAATGTTCCTGCAGGGAAGATTAGCGCACTGCCCGAACAACCAGATCACTTCCTCAATTGGCTTCGTGATCATCATGACCCGACTGCAACGGAGAAGACCTTTGCTCCACGAGTGGTATTTGGACGGTACATCCAATCCCTCCTGGCATCGATAAGCCGGGTCGAACAGGAGATCGCAACGGTCGTTGATGTCCGTCTGCACGACTCCGGGGCCGTGCTCACGTTGGATAACGGGTGCGAGCTACGGGCCGACCTGGTCGTTCTGGCGACTGGAAACTTCGATCCAGCTGCTCTTCCCGGAATCACAAAGGCCGCCTCCGATTTGGATTTTTACTACCACAATGCGTGGGTGGCGGAAACTTACGAGGGTTTGCATCCCGACGCGCCCGTTGCTCTCATCGGAACAGGTCTGACCGGGGTCGATGTCGTGCTGAGACTGCGTGAACTCGGACACCGCGGACGAATCATTGCCGTGTCTCGTCACGGCATCTTCCCGAATCGGCATGACGATTACACACCATTGCATTCAGCTGCAATTCCATCGGATACATCGCCTACCTGTGTCGCATATTTCCACGCTCTGCGCGCTGCAATTCGTGGAGGTGCGGAGTGGAGGGCCGCTATCGATAGCCTCCGTGAGACGACCAACGAACTGTGGCTCCGGCTGCCGCTCGAGGAAAAGAAGCGCTTTCATCGCCATCTACAGCGCAGATGGGATGTGGTACGCCACCGCATGGCACCACCGATCGCCGACCTTATCGCCTCCGAGCTTCGGAACGGAACTCTGGATCTCCGCGAAGGCCACCTTTTGGCCATCGACGCCTCTGTCGCAGGAGCCTACATAACTGTTCGTGCACATGATGAGAGTGAGAGCTTCTATGCGGATCGAGTCATCAATTGCACTGGACCGAGCATGAACTATCGCCGCGTCCCTTCAACTCTTCTGCAAAACCTGTTCAGGAGGAAGCTCGTAACGTCCGGGGCTCTAGGTATTGGATTCCATTGCTCGCAGGAAGGAGCGGTCATCGATGCCGGCGGTCACGCATCAGAAATCATCTTCAATCTTGGCCCGGGCCGCCTCGGCGACCTTCTTGAGTCGATCGCGGTTCCTGAAATCCGTCAACAGGCCGTTCGGCTTGCCTCGACGCTCGCTGATCGGATAAGACCGAACCACCTTGTCCCTGAGAAGGCGTCGGCAGGAGCTGGAACACCGGAGTTAACCGGAGAGTTGGTGGCGGCATGACCATCGCAACGGTCATCAATGTCAGAGGAACCAAGCGGACGGTGGTATTGTTGCTGGCCCCTGGTGTCTGGGCTGTTGTTCTAGGAGCAGCCAGCGGTTCGGCCTGTGTCGCAGTACGGCTCTTCTTCCGCCTCCTTCAATGGGTCTTTGTTCAGCAGACAGGAATGTTACCTATCGCGGCAGCAACGTTGCCGTCCGCGCGACGTATCCTTACCCCCATCATCGGAGCTGCGTTAGCGACCCTTGTAGCCTGGATGATGCGGAGGTCGGCGCCGGATCTGCGCTTTGAAGAATATGTGGAAGCCGTTCGTTTCAGAAATGGCCGCATCCCGCTTCTTTCGACGGTATGGCGGACCGCTTCCTCTGCCTTTTCCGTAGCCACCGGCGCGGCGATCGGGCGGGAAGGATCGATGATCCAATTCGCCGCCGCAATCTCCTCATGGGTAGGAGAGCGATCGCCCTTGCGGAATTTGTCATTGTCGCGGCAGGTAGCATATGGTGCTGCAGCCGCGGTCGCGGCTGCCTATCAGGCACCGATCGCCGGGGTGTTTTTCGCCACGGAGATTGTCCTGGGTGACTGGGCCTGGAACGACGCTCTTCAACTGCTGCTGGCCTCGAGCACTGGTTGGCTCGTTAGCTGCCTCTTGCTGGGCGCGGGCCCTCTCTTCCCGGTCAAGGAATCATTGCCGATCACGCACGATCTGCTTTGGGTTCTCCCTCTGGCCCTTGTCCTGGGCGCGGCTGGGCCGGCCTATCAAAAACTACTTCATCTCTCCGGAGCCGCGAAACGCCTGCCCTTCGCATTGTTGTGGAGTGGTCTGACGGTGGGTGTTCTATCTCTGGTCGAGCCTAAGGTCTGGGGAAACGGTGACGCCGCTCTCCTCGGAGTGTTACAGAATAAACCGATGCTCCTGGGTATCCTCAGCGTGCTTATCTGCCGCCTGGCCGCAACAACCTTCTCCGTGGGAACAGGCACAGTGGGAGGGGTCTTCACCCCGACACTCTTCGTGGGTGCTGCCCTCGGGCTCGCGGCCGGTCACTTACTGCACATTCCGGAGCCGACAATCCTGGCCATCTGCGGCATGGGACTACTGACGGCCGCTGTGACGCACGCTCCTTTAATGGCGGCTCTGATGGCGGTAGAGCTTACTGGGCAATGGCATCTTCTCGCGATCATTCTGCCCTGCAATCTGGTCGCCTCGCTGATTGCCCGTAGAATCTCGCGTGAGTCGCTATACGCCATTGCCAGCCCCGAGTCGGCGCAATAAAAGATAGTCTTGGACACACAAGAATATGATCATCAAGCAGGTGCGGACCTGGTTGGAACTTGAAGAGAAGTCAGGAGACGGATAGGGGCATGATAGAGAACTTCCGCATTCGAGTATTCAGAGCGGTCGCACAGCATTTGAACTTCAGCCGGGCCGCAGAAGAACTATTGCTCACGCAACCCGCAATTACGCAGCAAATCACGGCGCTTGAAGATGAGTTCGGCGTACCTCTGTTCGATCGCGGGGGGGGACATATCGCGCTGACAGCCGGCGGAAAGGCGCTGCTGCCTTTTGCAGAGAGAATGAAGGCGCTCTCCGATGAAGCATTTGCCGCAGTGGCCGAGGCATTTGGCCAACATGCGGGCGAACTTGCTCTGGGAGCCTCCCAGACCATCGGCCAATACCTCCTTCCAACTTTCGTGGCTGGGTTTCGGCGGACAAACCCGAAGGTCAGAGTCACGGCTCGCAGCGGGAATACAGATGGGATGCTCGAAGCCCTCCTTGCGCGAGAGATTCAACTGGCGCTCATCGAAGGTCCGGAACAGCGGAAAGACCTCCATATAGAACCGTTCATGGAGGATCACATGGTACTTGTTGTCCCCGCAACTCATGGATGGGTCAATCACGATATTAAGATAGAAGATCTGAAGAGCGAACCTTTGCTCATGCGCGAATTTGGCTCCGGCTCAAGAAGAGTCGTGGAGCAGGCGCTTTCGAAAGCCGGAGTGAAGAAGAAAGACCTGACGATCAGCATGGAACTTGACTCGACCGAAGGTCTGCTGAGTGCGGTGGAAGCCGGCCTTGGAATCACCTTTGTTTCGAGGTGGGCAATTCGGAATCAGCTCTCTCTTGGAACGCTGAAGATCGCCAGAGTACCAGGGTTGAAGCTGTCGAGGCGATTCTCGATGGCATATCCTGCCGGTCCAGAACCAACAGGTATCGTCGGTATCTTCCGGACATTCCTGCTCTCTCAAGCAATGGAAATGACGCCAAAAAGAACAGCCCGAACAAATGCCTCCTAGTTGCTTCTGAGTCCGACATCCGAAGATTGACAGCATCAGTTGTTGCTAACAGTGCACTTTTCCAGATCCGGTCTTGTAGGTTCCGGCGGGATAGCCCAACCGTACAGCCCCCCGTTTGGAGCCCGCCAGGGATCCCTGTAAAGCCGAAAACACGGTTGGAGAGGGTTTGCCCCTCGCCTGACTGGAATGCCGAATCCTGGCGCAATGACAGTTATCGGGAGTCCAGCAAAGCTTTGGGTATAATCCTTTTCCAAAGTGAGTTGGCGCCTCTTTCGTGACGTCGACGAGCGGGGAGGATCAATATGGCAAGCGCATCTCTTCCAAATGACAGGCGGCCGGCTCGTATCGCCATTGTTGAGCAGCACGTTCGGTTGGAAAACGAGCACGACCTGGAGGGCGTTCTCGGCACCTTCGGCGATACAGCACGCTACGATGATGAGCCGTGGGACGAACACTACGACGGCCGGAACGGAGTACGCCTGTTCTATGAGCAGTTAATGAAGGCGCTGCCCGACCTGGTAATCGATATTCAGCGCCGCCACATCACAGATGATGCCATTCTCCTCGAGGTACTGATTCGCGGGACGCACCTTGGCGGGTGACGTGGTCTTCCCGCAACGGGGCGGCGAGTCGAATTCCCGCTATGCGCTGTATACACGTTCGACTCAGCCAACCGCCTCGCTGGGGAGAAAATCTACTACGACCGCGGGACGGTGTTGGGACAACTGGGGGTTTTTCACGAGCCGCAAAGTGTATTAGGACAAATCACTGTTTTGGCGACTCATCCTGCTACATTTGCGCGAATTTTCCTGCGGAAACTTGTACCGTCCCCGGCAGTTCGCAGGAAGAGCGCGCGGTAGCCGCCAAGCTAAACGCGGCAAACATTAGGCAGGGGCGTTAGGAGATGTTGCGGAATAAACGGAGGACTATCTTCATATGCAGCCGCATATCCGGCATCCGACTGGCAATGGTCTCATCTGACCATCTGAAAGCTACGTCGTTGTTCCAACGGCTAAGTCCGGCAGGCGGCACTAAATCCGAACTCAATCCACAATCAGGATCTGTTGTGTCCAAATTCGCGATCAGTTTCACTCCGCGTATGTTTGGCTACATACATCGCAGCGTCGGCGGTACTCAACAAGCACGTCATACTCTCACCATCCTCCGGATACATCGCAATTCCAACACTGGCCGAGCCTTGGAACGAGTGACCTTCCAGAAAGAACGGCTCGTCAAAACACCGCCTCAGGCGTTCGGTCACATCCTGCACATCGGTTTTATTGTGAACCGTAGGTATGAATGCTGTGAACTCATCTCCGCCATAGCGCGCCAGCATGTCTACGTTGCGAAGCTGACGCTTCATTCGTAGCGAGGCTTGCTGCAGGTACATGTCCCCCACCCGGTGGCCGTACCGATCATTTATCGATTTGAACTGATCAAGGTCGATGTAGATAAGTCCGTGGATTCCACATTGCTGCTGTGCTTCTTCGAGAGCTGTTCGCACGCGTCTCTCGAAGGAGAAGCGATTGTGAAGTCCGGTCAGCAAATCGAACTCTGAGCGGTGGCACAGATCCGAATAAACGCGCCTGGATTCGATTGCCAGAAATGCAAGCCCGGCAGCCATCGAAACGATCTCGGACTCTGTGGAGCTTCGCACAGAATCTGCATCAAGGGCAACGAAGATTTCAGCCAGCGGCGAAATGGAACGGACAGGTATCTGTTCGCAAACCACGCGCATGTTCGTCACCTCGGCCGGGCGATTTCCAGATTGAGATCCATCGACGGCTCGGCACCAGCAGGGTGCGCCGTCGAGCCGCATCGAGACCATGTTTGTTATCTCGTGAAGAATCTCATTCAGGGGGCGCTTTCCGTGAATGTCCTCAAGGATAGCGCTGCGGTGCCGCTCGAGCTTGGCTTCTCTTTCGATGCGCGCCGCCAGCGCCACCGCCTGTCTCTTTACCTTGCGGTCGAGCGACCAGCCCCTTGCGCCCACAACCAATACCAGGCCGAATAGCAAGCCAACGAGAATCAACAGACTGCGCACATTTACTAACGAGGGCTTCTCAACAACCGAAATATCATCGAAGGAGCGGAGCAAAATGTTGAAGGAGGATTCGAAGCCTGGGCTGACCGAATTCGTATCCAACATGGAGCAAATGCCGGTTACCCTGATCTTCGAACCAAGCGGTATCAGCTTCATGGGCAAAAGTCCGGTGTCGCCAGGCGGATGATGGTAGATTGCCGTGAGCATCCGCCCGCCGGACACAAGTACATACTCGTCCTGAGTTGCCAACCGCGCTTCCGTCGTTACCCGCCCTTCGATCGACACTAAGTCAGTCTGGTGTCCGCTAAGATTGTTGGGGCTCCAGAAACCTAGCTCTTGCCATGTGGCCCGTTGAGGTTTGACCGGCGCCGGAATGTGGTTGTCTTGGATTTCACCGTCGGCCAGCGTCAGCATGTGATCGTGCGATTCTGGAAATCCTGTCGCGCTGGCTTCGTCACCAAGCTGCAAGGGCTCATGCGTGCGAGTCGAAATCCAGATGCTCCTTGCGCCGTCCTGAAGCACGACTGCAGCTCCGGGTTGGTAGTAAGTGATGATCCCGAGTACCCGGACCCTCTGGGTCTGATCGTCCACGTGATAGACAGAGAGAATCCGGTCCATAGGGATGAGAGGAAGTGTCCATGGGTTGGCACTTGCGCGCTTCGTAATTCGGATGTCAGACAAATTGGGAATCTCGAGCAGAATTCCTGTCAATTGCATCTTGCTGTCGAAGCTGCCGGCAACGACTGCGGTCACCTCAACCTCAGCGTCAAGAAGGCCGCCTGTTGCGCGCGCCTCGTCACTAACCACAATGCCATCAACATACCCGCCGTTTACGACCATATGAACCTTGATGACGCCAAATCCGTCTTCGGTCACCAGATCGGCGCTGCGGACAACGCCGCGTACCCTCACCCGCATACAAT
This sequence comes from Occallatibacter sp., assembly GCA_036519195.1. Lineage (GTDB taxonomy): Bacteria > Acidobacteriota > Terriglobia > Terriglobales > Acidobacteriaceae > Telmatobacter. The sequence continues at coordinate 18,362 of DATDLS010000567.1, forward strand.
CCAGTTGCCCGCGAATCATCTGGTCGAAAATGGCAGGCGCTGGCTCGGGTAACACACCGTGACGCAGAAGTGTTACGCGATCACCAACCACGTCAGGACGGAAACTATCACGCGCGTGACCCTCCACAAGTACCCGGTCCCCTGGGATCAGGTCGGCGCCCTTTGTAATTTGGACATAGACAGCCGCATCGCCGTCTTGAACGAACATGTCTACGTCTTTGGCGCTGTAATAGGTAACAGTGGCCTCGAAGAATACGGCGGCCCCTTGTGCGGCTTCGTCATGGCTCAATTCATGAACGGCGCGCAAAGTCCTGAGTGTGCCGGGCACCGCTGCACCGACAGCTGATGCCCATCCAAAAACAATCAAGACGGCGGCAAGTACACTCTTCATCGAAGAACCTGGAATCCGGCAAAAAACAGCCTGAACCTGTAGACTCTTTATCGGCTAACGTCGCAAAAGTGTAAATGCCACGTTAGTTCGGCACACATTTGCTGCCAAGTTGTTGCGACCACATAGGATGCTGCTGGAATAGTGCGCTCCTGAAGGCCGGCGGACATTTAAGCGATCACATTGGTCAGCCACGAATTGGCTCCGGGTGGATTCGCCCAACCGGACATGACCCTTTTTTGACCATGTTTTCTGCCTGGGCGATAACGCGACCGCGATCACGGCCCATGGCCGGTCAATCGACCAGAATGCGGAAACACTGCGATTCCCCCCGCTCGCCGACTATACAGGCCCAAGATGAACAAGCCAGGCTGGGCCTTAAACTAATCGTGGAGGCCAGCCCGTGCGCATCCTGACCCGTTACATCCTGGGCGAGATCCTCTCCCATACACTCATCGGATGCGCGCTTTTCACCTTTATCCTCTTCATGCGCGAGCTGCCAACCATCCTGAATATGATGGTCCGGAACAGCTCCACTTTAAACAGCGTCGCGGAATTCGCCCTGTTCCTGATGCCCAACTTCCTGATGGTGACCATTCCCATGGCGGTGCTGGTGGGTGTGCTGCTCGGCTTGAGCCGTCTCGGCGCCGACAGCGAAATCATCGCCATGCGCGCCTCCGGTCTCGGAATTGGCTACTTTGTTCGCGTCGCAGGGATCGTGGCCATTGGTGGAACCGCGATCGGCCTGTTCAACTCGCTTTACATCGCTCCTCGCGCCAATCAGGCCATCCTCGACCTAAACAAGGCGCTCACTTCCCAAGCCCCCTACGAGATTCAGCCACGGGTCTTTTACGAGGATTTCAAAGATAATGCAGAGCATTTTTAGCCCGGCGGCGCGGCGGCATCCCCTTGGCAAAAGCCGGAGATGCTCGCGGCCGCGCCGGTGGGCTAAAAATGCTCTGCAATAATCAAAGTGCCTCAAGGAAATGCACAACGCGATCTGCTGGTAGATATCGTGCTTGCTTTAGGTCCGGGGCTTGCACGGCGCTGAGCGCGCGTTCTTTCAAGGCCAGATCTGCCTCAACGTACATGTGTGTGATTGCTGGACTTTCATGCCCGAGGCGGGCACGATACGCGGGAATGAAAATAGTGCTCTCCAATGGACGATCAACGTCCATCAGAAAGTATGTTCTTATGCACAGCGGTCCAAAGCGGCCACCTGTGCAAAAGTGCCGCCAATCCGGAAGTTTAAGCGCTTCCTTGCCGTATGACTGTACATAATCCGGGAGTGTACATAACGGCGT
>DATDLS010000568.1:0-42461 GCA_036519195.1 Occallatibacter sp.
GCGATGGCCGGGATTTTTTCCCGGCCATCGCCACGTTGTTCGAAGCGTCGAATATCTCGCAGAGCCCGGTCGGAATGAATGACAATAGTTAAAATGAACGATCTTTCGCGCAGGGATTTTCTCAGAACTGGCAGTATGGCCGTGGCCGGCGCGCACATGCCCATGCCCAAGCCTTCAGTCGATTCTCTTGACCCCTCCAAGCTCACCCCATTCGTTGATCCGCTTCCAGTTCCGCGCATCCTGCGGCCCATCGGAACGCGGCCCAATCCCGATCATCCGCAGCAACAGATTCCCTATTACCGGGTCGCCATGCGGGAGACGCGCCAGCAGGTGCATCGCGATCTGCCTTCGACCCGCATGTGGAGCTTCGACGGCAGCTTCCCGGGTCCGACTCTTGAAGCCGAGAGCGGCAAACCCATCCTCGTCGAATGGGCCAACCAGCTGCCTGCGCGCCATTTTCTTCCCATCGATCACACCCTGATGGGCGCGGAAACTTCGCAGCCTGAAGTCCGGTCAGTCGTCCATCTCCATGGTGGTCGCACGCCGGCCTCAAGCGATGGATATCCGGAGAACTGGGTTGTTCCCGGCAAGTCGCAAACCTGCCTTTATCCACTGCCTCAGGACGCCGCGCTGCTTTTCTATCACGACCACACCATGGGCATCAATCGACTCAACATCTACGCCGGCATGCAGGGTTTTTGCATCGTGCGCGACACGCACGAAGCGGCGCTCGATCTGCCGCGCGGCAACTACGAAGTGCCGCTCATGGTGAGCGACAGGTATCTCAAGACCGATGGTCAGCTCGATTATCCGGTCTCTGAATTTCCTGATCGGCCCTGGGTGCCGGAGGTGTTCGGTAACGCGATCCTGGTCAACGGAAAGCTGCTGCCCTACTTCGAAGTCGAGCCGCGCAAATATCGCTTGCGCATCATGAACGGATCCAACGGGCGCTTCTATCGCTTCTCGTTTTCAAACAAAAGTGAGTTCCATGTCATCGGCAACGATCAGGGCTTGTTGTTCGCGCCCGTCGCCGCGGGTCGCGTCTTGCTCGCGCCCGCCGAGCGCATCGACATCGTCGTCGACTTCGCGTCCATGGCCGGTACCCACGTCGTGATGGTGAGCGACTCGTTCGACATCCTTGAATTTCGTGTCGGCCAAAAGGCACGCGGCCTCGACAAGGCGCTGCCCGTCACACTGCGTTCCCCAACCAGGCTCGATGCAGCGGTCGCCACCACAACCCGGCGCCTCACGCTCGATGAGCGCCTGAACGACGTGCAGCACTCGATGGGCATGCTGCTCAACAACACTGCCTGGCATATGCCCATCACCGAGAAGCCGACGCTCGGCACGACCGAGATTTGGGAGCTGGTGAACCTTACCGATGACTCGCATCCCATCCATCTGCATCTGGTCCGCTTTCAGATCCTCGATCGCCGCCGCTTCGATAAGTTTGACTATCAGTCCAAGGGCACGCTGCGTTTCGTTGGGCCCGTGCAGCCGCCGGAGGCGTTTGAGTCGGGATGGAAAGACACCGTCCGCGCCGACCCCGGCATGGTCACCCGCATCCTGATTCCGTTTGAAGGATTCGCCGGCCGCTACGTCTGGCACTGCCACATTCTCGAACATGAGGACAACGAAATGATGCGGCCCTACGAGGTGATTCAAGGCTAAGTTGGCGCTGGGGGGTCGATTTCAGGCCGATGCACGTCGATGCGGTCCGGCGCCTGAGCGCCCGGGGGGAATCGAGTCCCGAGACCGGCCTGAAGTAATCCTCAATGTCTCGGCTCGCACCCCGATCCCTTCCTCGAACGCACCTTCGGGATGAAGCGAAACCGAGCCAATTGGCTCGTAGGAAAGTCCTTGAAGATCGCCATTTGTCCATGCAACCTATCGAGCGCGGTCGGAAATTTGGTTTTTTATTTGCCGAGCTCGAGGGTTTTACCACGCTTCTGAACCGCAGCTGGCGCCTCAGGCGGCAATCGCTGCTTCCCCCCGTCAACCAGCAGCTTTTGCCTTCGAACGCGCGAGGCGTAGAATCGAATTGAATGCTGGCCTCCAGTGCAGAAGACGAGTCGAAACTCCGCAGCAGCTGTTCGAAATCCTCACCGGGCCCTTCAGGCCGTGTTGCTGACCATCGCTCTGTTCGCCGCGCTGAAGCCAGAAATCGTCAAGCCGCAAATCGTCAAGCCAAATATCGTCAAGGCGGAAAATGAGCCGTCGCCGTCCGGCGATCGCTTGGATCAAAGCGCGGTCGCTCGCGCCGAATCCATTCCCGGTCCAAGCTGCCCTGCTCGCCAACCGCTGATTGTTGTTGGTTTCATGGGCGGCCATGTTCGTTCAGACAACCTCGTGCACGGCGAAGCGCGGCTTGCCCGCGACCTCGATGATCATTATCCCGGCCGAGTAGACGCGAGGACGTTTGAGAATCGCCGCGAACATGAGGCGCTAGGCACCGTCCTGAAACTTCTCGACACCTCGAAGGATGGCCGCCTGAGCGAGGCGGAGAAAAGCTCCGCGCGCATCGTCATCTTCGGACATAGCTGGGGCGCTTCTGAAACCGTTCACTTTGCCCGCGAGCTCAATCGGCGCGGCATCCCCGTGTTACTCACCGTTCAGGTGGACAGCGTGCAAAAGTCAGGCCAGGACGACGAAAATATCCCGCCCAATGTGCACGAGGCAGTCAACTTCTACCAGAAGGAAGGCCTGCTGCATGGCCGGGCTTCTATTCGGGCCATGGACCCCGGCCGCACCACCATCCTGGGCAGTTATGAGTCCAGTTACAGGAAGCACGCGGTTTCCTGCGCAGGCTATGGCTGGTTTGCCCGCGCATTCATGCGCCAGCACATTGAAATTGAGAATGACCGCGCCGTGTGGAACAGGATTGAAGCGCTGATCCTCGCCAGGTCCTGCGCCCCCGATTCGGCTCTCCCAGTGGCTTCAAGCTCGGGGAAATGATCCCAGCCGTTCAATCGATCGCAACGACCTCACTTTGCCGGCGCGCCCAGATGTCTGCGAATCTCGTCAAAGAGAACCGGCTTCGATGAACGGAAAATAGTTGCGCCTGCGCTGTCGAGCAGCATCAGACTGAACGCATTCTCAGGCGCGTGGAAAAAATGAAACACCGGCAGGGCGCTGCCGTTCTTGTCGCCCACCTTGAACTCGACGTCATTGATGGAATTGCTGAAGTCGCAGGTCTTCTGTCCAGCGTCGTGAGACAGAAGCCACGCCACGCGCACATGCCGGCTGCGGAGAGGGGTCGCATGTGCGGTGAATTCCGCTGCTTGTTTGCAGTAGTCTCCCCAAAGGCCCGGAGCGAAGACCAGGATGAGCGGCTGCCCGCGAAATTGTTCGAGCGCCCGTGCCACCTCCGCGGATTGATAGGTACGCGGAACGCTGTTCTGATCCTGAGAGGCGAGACTCTGCCAGGTCGCAGCAAGGGCGGACATCGCAACCAAAAGGAACAACGTCCTCAGCCGGCCTGCCATAAGAAAAGCCTAGCATGAGATGCCGCATTTGTTGGCCGCCATGGCTCAGCCACCGGCCTCAGCCGGCGATGAAGCGTGCGCCCCAGATCAACAGCGCTGCGCCCAGCAGAATGCGATACAGCGCAAACAGCGCGAAGCCATGCTTGCGCACCCATTGCAGGAACCATTCCACAACGCCCAGGGCCACGATGAAGGAGACCACCAGGCCAATGATCAGCACCATCCAGCGTTCCCCATTCATCACCACGTGTGCCGCGGCGACTCCCTCGGCCACGGCAGACTTGGAAGGATGAATTTCCTTAAGCAGGTCCCAGCAAGTGGCGGCAAACATCGTCGGAATCGAAAGCAGAAAGCTGAAAGCCAGCGCTGTCGGCCGGTCCAGCGAGACCAGCTGTCCGGCGGCAATGGTGGACATGGAGCGCGAAGTCCCCGGAAAGATCGCCGAGAGCGTCTGGCAGAGGCCAATCCAGATCGCCTGGAACAGTGACATCTGCTCAATGTCTGTCACGTCCGGGTCGCGCCGGTCCGCCCAGTAATCGACCGCCCACATGATCAAGCCGCCCAGCAGCAGCGCAATCGCCATAGCCGTAATGCTGCCCAGGTTCTTCTCGCTCCACTTGTGCAGCAGCAGAGCCGGCACGGAGGTAAACAAAAAGGCAATGAGCGTGAGCGAGATGGGATGGTTCAAAGCCGTCCGGTTGCCGTTCTCCCCGCGCGGAAACGTGCGCAGGAACTGGACGATGCGGCCCAGGAAAAGCAAAGTAAGCGCGAAGATGGCGCCCAGCTGTATCACGATGGTGTACATCTTCCAGTAGGCATCGTCCAGCGGGATATGCATGAGGGCTTCGGAGATGCGCAGATGCGCCGTAGAACTGACCGGAAGGAACTCGGTCAAGCCTTCCACGATGCCCAAAATGACAGACTGAAGATAAGGATTCAAGAAGCCTCCAACGGGGATAAAAAGGTGGGCCTCAGTTGACGAGGAAGGGCGGCAAGGCGCCCTGAATGTCGAGGTCTAATTAGAAGCATAACTCAGTGCTGAGCCAGGCAGGCAATGGCAGGCTCGGCTCGCGCCGCTCCCCCCTGCATGCAACCGATTTCCTCGAGCGTGTGTTCTTCAGCGCCCGGCGCTGACCGATTTTGGAACCGGGCCGCCCGGGCTTTCCGCCCGGACCTCCCGCGCGCCTCTGTGCACCCGGGCTGGATCCATCCCTCCCGCATTATGCAAATTCAGGGCAGCAAGCCACTTCCGGTCCCCTTCCGCCTCATTGCAAGTCGATGCCGTAAACCGGAACTCCCTGGTCGAGCTTAAACACCAGCGTCCCGGCGCGCGCCGTGTAATCAGACTGCGGGAACTTCTCGCGCAGCCGGGTCGTCAGATCCTGCGCGCGTCGATGCGCGTCTTCCGCCTTCTTGCTGCTTCCATCAGCGCCGTACATATCCGTCAGCACTGCCAGTCGATAGACGGCCAGGTAAAGCGCCTGGGCCGTGCGCGGCCCGTCCGGGAATTCCGCCGCGTATTTCTCGTAATACTCTGATTCCTGCTCCGGACACTTCGGCTGCCCCTGCCAGTCGCCGCAGAGCTTGTTGTCGATCAGCTCAAAAGCCGCCATGTCCGCCTGTCGCGTGCGCGGATAGAGCTTGAGAATCTTCTTCAGCTCGTCCTCGTCCATCTGGTCGCGCATAAAGGCGTCACGTTCCTTGGACGACGAGCGTGTCGACGCATCGGCCTTCTCGATCTGCCACAAATCATCCGCGGCCCGCCACGAGGCTTCGGCCACCAGCGGCGAGTTAGGAAACATCTCCACCAGCCGCTTATAGAGCAGCCGCGCGCTCCTGGCTGCGTTGGCTGGCCCGCGCGGATCAGACGCCAGCGCCTCCTGGTTGGCTGCCTCGCCCATCAGAATCTGGTCGCCGTTGGGGGTCGTCTCAATCACTACTCCCTTGGCCTCCATCCATCCGGAGATCGGCGGCGGCGTGTCGTCGGTCCCAAAGACAGGCGCGTCCTTGCTTTGCGCCTCTTCGGTATCCGTGTTGGCGTACACCCGCAGCCACGGCCCGCTCTTTTCCGCTACCACCATCTCCCGCCCAATCTGCACGCGGTCCACCTTCTGCGAACTGGTCTCCGGCGACACGTAGAGAACGGTGATGCGCAAGGGCGTAGCGCGCGGCCCGGCCATCGGTTTTTCCTGCTGTTGCGGTTTCTTCTGCGCCCGGCCCGGCACAGCCGAGCCGAGCAGAGCCAGAGTAAGAGCGATCGAGACAAGAGCGCGGTGAGTAGTCACGCAAACCATGATAGTGGAACGACGCCCGAGGTGGCCCAAAGTGAGCCGGAGAGCAGGGTCCCCTTAGGCCATCCCGGCCATCCCCAGCCGAGTCCCAGACCCGGCCCCGCGGCCAACTCAATCCGTCTCGGTAAGGATTCCAGCCAGCTGCGCCGGGTCCACATTGCCTCCGCTCACCACTGCCACGGCCGTCGTGAAGGCCGGCAACTCGGCTCCATGAAATAGAAGCGCTGCGGCCGCCACCGCTCCGCTCGGCTCAGGCACCAGCCGCGTCCGGGCAACAATGGCCCGCATCGCCGCGCGAATCTCCAACTCCGTCACGGTAATAATCCCGTCCACAAATGCCTGGATATGAGCAAAGTTTAGTTTCCCCACGGACTGCGTCCGCAGCCCATCGGCAATGGTTCTGCTCGTCAGCTCGGCGCCCCAGGTCACGATCCGTCCCGTCCTGAAACTCTGGGCCGTATCCGCCGCCAGTTCCGGCTCCACGCCATAAACCCTGGTCCCTGGACTCAGCTGCTTGACCGCCGCCGCCACTCCCGAGAGCAGCCCGCCTCCCGAAACCGGAGCCAGTACCAGGTCCACCTTGGGCAGCTCTTCGACGATCTCCAGCCCGCAGGTAGCCTGCCCGGCAATGATCTGCCGGTCGTCATACGGAGGAATCACAACGTAGCCATGCTCCCGCACCAGCTGGTCGGATTTGGCCAGCCGCTCGCTCGATGCCACACCCACATCCACCACTTCAGCGCCCAGGGCCAGCGTGGCCGCCCGCTTGATGGCCGGCGCATTCGACGGCATCACAATCACCGCCTTCGCGCCCACCTCCCGCGCCGCATACGCCACGCCCTGCGCGTGGTTGCCGCTGGAATAGGTAATCACCCCGCGCCCGATCTGTTCGGCCGTGAGTTGCAGAATCTTGTTGGCCGCGCCGCGAATCTTGAACGCGCCAATCGGCTGCAGGCTCTCCGCCTTGAGATAAATTTCCTTGCCCGTTCCGCGTCCGCTCAGTGCCGGAAACGGAGCCTTCAGCAGCGGCGTGCGAATGGCGACTGCGGCGATGCGCCGCGCCGCGGCGCGAATTTCTTCGATGGAAACCAAGGTCTCATCCATGCTTCGATTATCCACGATCCCTATCCCCAGCCGGCTCTCTCGGGGGGGAGCAGGCTGGGGCCCCGCAATTCATCCGCCATGGATCCATGGATCCATGACGGTCTGGCACTCGGCTCTCGACCTGCTCCTACGGCAAATATTTTGCCGGAACCGGGTCGGTGGGCACTTCCGCCTGCCAGGCGATTTCGATAATGTGCCATTGCTTGCCGTCGAAAATTGCCTGAATGCTGTTGATGCCGCGATCGGCCGGCTTCCCATCGCCCAGACTGGTGGTATACGTACTCCACAAATGCGCAATGTGCGCCCAGGTCTCCGTGCGCACGTTAATCTGCTTCTCGGCCAGTACCACGCTGCCGCGCTTGCGCACTGCCGCAATCCATCCGTCCACCGTAAGAATCACCGGCGTGGCCGTGCCGTCTTCGGCAATGCGCACCGGGATCAGCCGCGCATCGGGCAAAAACAGCGCGTGAAAGCAGGCCCGGTCCTTGTCGGCCGGACCGCTCACCGCCGCGTCAATCGCTGTGACCAGCTGATCGAGCGTAGCGGTGGAAGGGCAGGCTGAGGTTGCCGAGGGAACGTCCGGTGTTTGTGCCTGAAGCGCAGGCCCAAGCAGGGAAGCAGCAAGGGCGAGGCAAAACGAAAAATTTCGCATTGAGGGATTGTACAGAAGACGTGTCGTATCCGGAATCAGTGCGCGAGTCTTATCGGAGCAATTGCTTCAATTTCCGCCAAGCGTCGAAAGTCGTGAGCTGAAGGTGAGTCTCCGTTTGACACCGTGCATGCGTATGACCGCCACCCGCTGCCACTTGAACGCTCGAAATCCGGTAGTGAACCAGAAGCCGGCGCCATTCTTGGTACCCGGCAGGCGGGTCCGGAAGAAGAGGGAAGCGAACTTCCCCAAGACCGTCGTGGCTGGCGGTCGGCTGCCCTCAGATCTCCAGAATCACCGGCATAATCATCGGCCTGCGCCCGGTCGTCTTCTGCACCAGCCGCTTCAACTCGGCGCGCACTTTTTCCTTCACCATCCCGTAGTCCGACTTTTGCTCCAGGCTTAGCCCATCCAGAGTCTTCAGCACCAGTTCCCGCGCCTGATCGGTAATATCGGCGCCGCCAAAGCCCCGCATGATCACTTCCGGCTGCTGCTCCACCTTGCCCGTCCGTTTGTTGATGGCCAGCACCGCCAGCACGATTCCGTCTTCTGACAGAATGCGCCGATCCTTGATCACCAGGTCTTCCACAACATCGATGCTCGATCCGGAATCAATCAGCACTCGCCCGGAAGTGACCTTGTCTTTCTTGCGTGCGTTGGTCTTGTCCAACTCCAGCACGTCTCCGTCTTCGAGCACAATCGTCTGTTCGACGGCGCCGGTTTCCATCGCCAGCCCCGCGTGCCGCCGCAGGTTGCGGTAGTCGCCATGTATGGGGACGAAAAACTTCGGCCGCACCAGGTTAATCAGCAGCCGCTGCTCTTCCTGCGCCCCGTGTCCGCTGACGTGAATCAGTCCCGCTGATCCATCGTCGCAAATCACATTTGCGTCGCGCCGGTACAGGTGGTCCATCACCCGGAAGATGCCCTTCTCGTTGCCCGGAATAATGCGCGAGCTGAGGACGACCGTGTCGCCCGCGTCAATGTGCGCGTGCTTGTGATTGTCCACTGCGGCGCGGCTCAGTGCGCTCATCGGTTCCCCTTGCGTGCCGCTGATCAGAATCATCAGCTGCTCGGGGTTGTAGTCGCGAATCTGCCCGGGGTTGATGATCAGCCCGCTGGGAATGTCGATGTATCCCAGGTCCTGCGCAATTTCGGTCGACTCCATCATCGACCGGCCGACCACGGCAACTTTGCGGTGATGCTTGCGCGCCAGTTCGAGCGCAATCCGTATCCGGAAAATCGAAGACGAGAAGCAGGTGAAGAACAGCTTCTTCTTGGCCTGCGAGAACACTTCGTCCAGCCGCGGAATCACCGCCCGCTCGCTTGGCGTGTAGCCGGTTCGCTCCACGTTGGTCGAGTCCTGCAGCAGCGCCAGCACCCCGCGCTTGCCGTACTCGGCAAAGGTATGCAGGTCAAACGCATGGTCGTCCAGCGGCGAAAGGTCGATCTTGAAGTCCCCGGTGTGGATGATCACGCCCACCGGCGTTTCCACCGCCAGCGCCACGCAATCGACCAGCGAGTGGGTCACGCGGATCGGCTCAATCGTGAACGGCCCAAGCGTGAACTTGTGCCTGGGCTCAATCTCGATCAGCTCAATGTCGTCCAGCAGCTTGTGCTCGTCCAGCTTGCCCTCAACGTAGGCCAGCGTGAATTCGGTCGCGTAGACCGGCACCTTGAGCTCAGACAGGATCCAGGGCAACCCGCCGATGTGGTCCTCATGGCCATGCGTAAGAATAATGCCGCGCACGCAGGCCTTGTTTTCAACAAGATAGGTGATGTCTGGAACCACAATGTCGACGCCCAGAAGTTCCGATTCGGGGAACATCAGGCCGGCGTCAATGACGATAATGTCGTCTTCCCAGCGCAGCGCCATGCAATTCATGCCAAATTCGCCAAGGCCGCCAAGAGGGATGATTTTTAAATGATTGATCTGCATGTGTCAGTCTTGATGCTACCACCTTGGTCGCTGTGAGGCCTCAGGAGACTTGAAGCGTCCCCTTCCGCCAATGGCCGGGAACGGGCCGCTAGGACTTCACCGCATTCGCCACCAGCATCGACTTCAAAATCTGATCCGATACTTCGCTCACCGCCGCCGGCGAGTGGGACAGAAACAGCGTATTCGTCTTGTCGCTTTCCCCAATCGACTTCAACGTATCGAAATACTGCGTCACCAGAACCAGCTGCATCACTTCTTTTGAGGTAGCGCCTTCGACGGCCTTCTGAAATTGCTCCACCGACAACTGCAGTCCTTCAATAATCGCCTTGCGCTGGTTGGCGATGCCCTGGCCCTGCAGCGCCTTACTCTCGGCTTCCGCCTCGGCCTTCTTCACCACCAGAATCTTTTCTGCCTCGCCGCGCGCGTTGGCGGCCACTTGCTCCCGCTGCGCCGCGTTGATGTCGTTCATCGCCGACTTCACCTTCTGGTCCGGCACAATGTCGGTCACCAGCACGTTCACAATCTCGTACCCAAACGTCGACATGTCCACATCCAGCTCCTGCTTGACCGCCGCGGCAATCGACGACTGCGACGCAAACACCTCATCCAGCGTCATGCCTGGCACATGGCCCAGAATCACCTGCTCCACATAGGACTTGATCTGCGCCACCGGATCCGACAACTTGTAGTAGGCGTCGTATACCTTCTCCGGCCGAACCCGGTTCTGCACCGAGATCGGAATCGTCACAAATACGTTGTCCCTGGTCTTTGTCTCCATCGTCAGCGTGATCTGGTTTACCCGCAGGCTCACCAGTCCAGCCACCGAATCGAAGTAAGGCATTTTCCAATTCAGCCCCGGTTCCGCCACGCGCAGAAACTTGCCGAAGCGCGTAACGATTGCCACCTGCGCCGTGCTGACGGTGAAGAAGCTGCCCAGAATTAGCGTAAGCAGAATGAGTCCCGCGACCGCCAGAATCACCAGGAGCACTGCGTCCATGATTCCTCCAATGAGCTTGTGAAGCTGGTGGGAATTATAGCGGGGCGAAAGAAGTTTGTTTTTCTTTAGGTGTCCTCAAGCGCAGCTCTGGCGAGCGATCACGGCCACCGGTGCCCCAGGTCTGGATTTTCAGACCTGGGAAAAGCAGGTTACGGACATTGCGGATAGAATTGGGTGGGTTGGGCACAAAACCTCAAGGCGCGCAGCCGCGTCCTGACGAGCCTCAGCGCTGCACGTTCGCGTAATATCCCGCCGTAGTCCGAACCACCCCCGGCTTGTCTACCTTGACTTGCAGTCCGTGATATTCGTTCCGTCGATCAGGCACCGGCGGCTCAAACGTGATCGAATACCAACCTTCGGCGTCGCGAATCGAGGTGTTGATCTCGCCCAGAACATCCATTCCCGTCACTTCATCCAGCCCGCCAGAGTGCGCCGACAGTACCTGCAATCCCAGGTACGGCTCCTCCGCCTGGTTCACATTCGATACCGGCTTCAGGTAGCTCTGGTAATAGAATGGGTCGGTGCGCCCCAGCATATGCGGATCCAGAGAGTAGAGCGTCAGATGCGCCTCACGCAGCGCATTCGTCAGCCCCACCAACGCGCCGAATACCCATTTCCGCTCCTTGTCAGTGGCATCCACTGACGCATTCGGAAACAGCGGCCATCCAGGGCTGAGAAAGAAGGCCAGCTTGCGCCCCGGCTTGTTGCTCTCATAGGCGACCAGTTGCGACAGTTGATCCAGCGACCAATTCAGCCGGTCTTGTGCACCATAGAAGCCCGCGCTCCTGCCAGTCATACGCAGTTCCGAGTTGGCTCCCTCGAGGGTAGTCAGCAGCTGGTTCCCGTCCTCGGACGAAGCCTGCACCATCCGTATTCCCTTTTCCGTCAGAATAGCCAGCGAAGTTGGATGCGCCAGATGCCCGCCATCCTGCTTGAGGTATTCGCCCAGCTGCTCGCGCTCCCGCGCCACCACGGTAAAGTCCGTATTGATCATGTCGACCACAATGATCACTTGCACTGGGTCCGCGGCACCCGCGGCAACCTGGTGCGTATCCACTTCGTGAAAATCAACAATCTTGCGCGGCTGTTTGTTATCCAGCAGCGTGAAGTCTTCCTGCTTCAGGCCCTTGATCGAGTGGCCCTGCTTGTCGGTGACTGCAACATCGATCGAAATCGTGAGCGGTTCAACCGGCGGAGCCTGCGCGGCAGGCGCCGCCAGCGGGGGGGCGGCCAGCGGAGGCGCGGCCGGTTGGGTTGACTGCGCGCCGCATACCGCAGCAAAACCAGCGAGCGTTGCAAAAACGACGGAAACGCGAAGTGATGAGGCCCGATAGGAGTCCATTTATTTTGCTTCCTTCCGTACTGCACCGCGAGCCCCGACGTGCGCGACCCGTATCCAATGCCAAGTGTCCAAAGCAGGCTCTGGAACAATTAGACGCCCGAGGCGAAAGCGCGGTTATGTCTGGTCGAGAAAAAGAAGCCTTGCCCGTCGAGACACCCGTGTCTTCCAACGGCCGCGTCCAGTCCCCAGGTCCAGTCTTAATCTTTTCCACTTGCTCTCGTCAATCAAAGTTTACCGGTTATCCTCGGAAGGCCCCGTCCTTCCGTGCTTGATGTAGAGAGCGGATGCACTGTGCCATACTGTCTTTGCAGGAACGATAACCCGAGTTCTTGTGCTCGAAAACCAAGTTTGTCGAGTACCCAAGGGCCAGCGAGGCCCGGATCGCCTGTGAGCTGAGCCCTGCTCGAATGGGGCCGGCAGCAGGAACGCACCGAGGGGCTCTCTCTGAGTCCGGTCGGAATCTCCTTCGTTGAGGAAGGGGAGGATTGTCAATCGCCCGGGAAGTGAACGCCCAGCGCCGTGCGCGCTTCTTCGAGCAAGCGCGCCATGGCTAAGGAAATCTCATGGGAAATCTCCGGGCTTTCTCTCAGCCCATGGCGAATCAGAGCGCAAAAGTGTGCGGTCTCATAGTTGAATCCGCCGGCGACAATCGGCTCATCGAGCTCCACCACACGACGGTCCCGGTAGTGAATCGTCGCCCGCCTCGGATTCCACCAGTTTGCATGGATCAGCACATAGCCCCGGGGCGCGGCAAGCATTGCATCCCCATGGCTGAGCAAGTCCAGCCCCGTATGCAGCTGCGCCAGGCCCCGCTGGTGCTCCGTATGGATCACCGCAAACGAGTCCACTCCCGCTCGGTTGAGCCGGCCCAGCGTGTGCACCCGGTCGAGGGGCCCAAGCCAGTCCAGCGCAAGAAACGCCTCATACGGTCCGATACCCATAATTCCTCCCCCGCCCAGTTCGGGAAAGAAAAGAGGGAAGTCCGGCTCGAGCCTTGAGTCCGAGTGACCCGCGCGAACAAACCCCACAGGCCCGATCGGATCGTCCATCAGATGCTCGCGGAGCCGCTGATAAAGCGGAAAGAAGGGCGGCTTCATCGCCTCCATGAAGAGCTTGTCGTGCTTGCGCGCAGCCCCCAGCATCTGCTCAAGCTGCCGCTGGTTCACCGCAGATGGCTTCTCGCACAGCACATGCTTGCCGGCCGCCAGCGCCCGAATGGTCAGTTCGGCATGCGTGTCCGGATGCGTGGCCACATAAACAGCGTCGATGTCCGCGGCCAAAAAATCTTCCAATCTATCGCTAGCATGGGGCACCGAAAACTTCTCCGCGTAAGCCCGCGCACGTTCTACATTCCGCCCCCACACCGCATCCAGCGTTGCGTTGGGTACAGCAGTCAGCCCCTCTGCGAACCGCGCCGCCGCGCGCCCCGGACCGAGAACGCCCCAGCGAATATGTTGTGCCGAATCGTGCGCCTTGCCAACCTTCATCTTGAAAAGAGTATCGCCTCAGCTCTCTACGCCGTCGCGTCGTCGTTGTTCGGCTCGCGGCCTAGCGCAGCAGCTCTTCCAGAGTAGTAGACAGGCTCGTTTTGTCGTCGCGATACTTCACAATGACCGGGGCATAGAGGCTCAGGCCCCATTGCTGCCCTTTGCCCTTGCTCACGGCGCGCGAACCGGGCACCAGCACCGCATTCTCCGGAATGATGAGGGGCAGCTCATCGGTAGCCCGCAGAACAGTCCCATGCACCAGGTCGAACACCGGCGTACCCCGTGTCAAGATTGTTCCTGCCGCGAGCACGGCACCCTTGTGCACAATGGTGCCCTCATAAACCCCTGAGTTTCCGCCCACCAGCACATCGTCCTCAATCACCACCGGGCTGGCGTTGATTGGCTCCAGCACGCCGCCAATCTGTGCCGCCGCGCTCAGGTGCACGCGCTTGCCAATCTGCGCGCACGATCCGACCAGCGCATGCGAATCCACCATCGTTCCTTCATCCACATATGCGCCGGCGTTGATGTACATCGGCGGCATGCACACCACGCCGCGAGCCACATAGGCTCCCGACCGCACCGATGAGCCGCCCGGCACCACGCGAATCCCGTCCGCAGCCGCAAAGTGCCGCGCCGGGTAGGTATGCTTGTCGACGAACGAAAGCCCGCTGGCCGCCTGCTCATGGAGAGAGAAATCCACCAGCACGCCCAGTCGAAAGCCAAGCAGAATCCCCTGCTTCACCCACGCATTCACACGCCAGCCGGTGTGAGCGTCCGCCTCCGGTGAAGCCGAGCGGAGTTCGCCCGATTCGAGCAGCGAGCGCAGGGAGAGAAACGCCTGCATCGCGTCGGGGTTGCAAATGGCTGTGGGGCCGGAAGCAAAATGTTCCTCAATGGATTGCTGAAGCGCGCTGAAAGAAGACATGACACGTTTGATTCTAGATGACGGCTCGGGCGACAGGTGACCGCGGTAGTCGGCGAGTTGGAGTTTCCATGCAGGATTTGGTTGTGATGAGCGTGAGTCACCGCATGATAGAGGACGTTGGACTAAACCGCTTCGCGGTACGCCGGAGTGCATTGCGTCTTCGGTTTGTCAGCACAGTTGCAGTTGCGCCGACTTCGGTGAACAATACGAGTGCGTGTGCGCCAGGCACAGATGAGAAACGGGCCCACATCTATCGACATCGCTTCACTTCGATTCAATGCCCATATTCATATTTAAACAGCAATTGTCCTGCCAAACCCAGGGTTTAGTCTAATCCATTTTTAGCCCACCGGCGCGGCCGCGAGCATCTCCGGCGTTCGCCAAGGGGATACCGCCGCGCCGCCGGGCTAAAAATGCTCTGAATTATCATGCGTGAAAGAGATGGAAATTAACTCTGTATGCGCAGGCTTGTAAGCGGTTTACGCCGCTTCGGAGGCGCAAGAGCGCTAGTCGCAACCTGGAATTCTCTCTGTATCATATCCCCATGCATTTCCGGTCTGCTTTTGTCTTCGTCCTGTTCATCGTTGCGCAGCTTGCCGTGAACGCCCAAGAACCAGACACGCGCCAAGCAAAGACAATGCCCGAGGTTAACGCAGCGGCGAAGCCTGAGGTGCTCGATCTGGATATGTACTCGCGCATCCGCGATGAAGGTTTCAAGCACTCCCACGTGATGGAGTATGCGAGCGCACTGTTCGACGATATCGGACCGCGGCTCACTGGCTCGCCTGCCATGGCGCGCGCCGATGAGTGGGCCCGGACTCAACTCGCGACCATGGGCTGCAGCAACGCTCACCAGGAGAGTTGGGGCGAGTTCGGTATGGCCTGGACGCAGCTTGGCGCATCGCTGGAGATGGTGAAGCCTGTGCCGGGTATCTTTCTGGCGCAGGCCACGCCGTGGTCCCGGCCAACGCAGGGTACAGTTGTGGCGGATGTGATCGCTGTACCTGGTTTGAAAGTTGATAGCGATTTGATGGCGTGGAAGGGCAAGCTTAAAGGCAAGATCATCCTTTATGGCCTGGCGCCGGCATCGCCTGATGTGGACCCGGACAGAGTGCCCGCGATGGAACACTACGATCCGGCCAAACTCAAAGACTTGTCGCAGTACCCGCTCGACGATGCCTCCGCAGGCAACCAGGCCGAACTTTTCCGCAAGATTTTTGCTGGAAAAGCTTTCCAGGAGAAGGTCGCCCAATTCTTTGCCGCGGAGGGGGCCGTCGCTGTGCTTGAACCCGGTGGTTCCGGCGGCGTGGTGGAGGATGATACGAACGTTTCCCTGGGCTGGTTTGTTTATCGGCCGGAGCGCAGGCAGGACATTCCCGAAGAGGTCATCGCGAACGAAGCCTGGGACCGGATGAGCCGCCTGCTCGTCCATAAGGTTCCCGTCAGTGTAAGGATCAATATCGCAACACAGTTCGGCGACGAACACGCCCAGGGCTACGACACCATCGCCGAGATTCCGGGAACGGATCCCAAACTGAAGGATGAGGTTGTGATGGTCGGCGGTCATCTCGATAGCTGGATCGCGGGAACGGGCGCGACTGACAACGGTGCGGGATCCATCGCTGCCATCGAAGCCATGCGTATCCTGACCAGTTTGCATGTAAAGCCTCGCCGCACGATTCGCATTGCTCTCTGGTCGGGTGAAGAGGAGGGCATCTTTGGCTCGACCGGCTATGTCTCCAATCATTACGCCAGCTTCCACTATTCGGTTGCCAAGCAGGATGAGGATGTGCCGCTGTTTCTGCGAGCCATGACCGAGGCGCCTACCCTCAAGCCGGAAGCCGCTCAACTCGATGCCTACTACAACATGGACAATGGCACGGGCAAGCTGCTGGGTATTTATACCGAGGGGAATGAAGGCATTGCGGCCATCTTCTCGCAGTGGATGAAGCCTGTCGAAGACCTGGGAATGACCACGATCACTGAGCGCGACACCGGCTCCACCGATCATGTGCCCTTCCAGCAGGCCGGGCTCCCGGGCTTCCAGTTCATTCAGGATCCGCGCGACTACGATAGCCGCACACACCATACGAACCTAGATACCTACGAACACTTGAGCGAGCCGGACCTGAAACAGGCCGCTGTCATCGAGGCAATCTTCCTCTACAACACAGCCATGCGCGATGAAATGCTACCCCGACCGAAGCTGCCGCGCAACGGAAACGACAAGCCGCTCGAAGGTTTGTATCCCGATGCTGCGAAGTGATTGTGAGCTAAGCCAGATGATCGCACCCAGGGTATCGCAGACAGATAGCTTCGTGAACTTCCCCGATTACTCCGCTCGCTCTGCAGGTTCATCACCTAAAGAGGGCTTGTGTTTGGCTATGGACGGCATGACGTCAAGAACGGAAGCAGATCGCTTTTTATTGGGAAACTCTCAATCGGCGTAAGGTGACCATGCGGAGAGCTTCAATTCAAGAGTGTGCGACCAAGTGCCCCAGGTCCATTGACTCCGAGTCTTTAACGATGTTCGGACTACTCTTGAAACCGGGGGGCAGAAGTAACAGTGGACCATGGATGGAGTAGCGGCAACTCCGCACGAGATCAAAAATGCGATCCAGGCGACGTTCGCCTCCGGAATTGCCGAGGGGCACTCGCGGATTAAGCCGCAGAGAACCGATACCGGCGATGTAGGCCAGATAGAACGGCTCAAACTCTCGATCGTATGGGAGGTTGAGAAAGACGGCTCGCGGGTTCGCGCGCTTTGCTGGTACTGGCTCGCTTCACGCTCCGTTTTGCCGCACGTCTCAAAGCCCAGTTGTAGACAGAGGCGCACCGTCTTCACGTTGGTGTAAGACTTTAGGAAATCACGCAATACGTTCGCCCGAAAGTTGTATGTGCTTTCCATGAGCTCGCGTGTCTCCTGAAAGGGCCGGCGCACTCCGACCTCACTTCTTCCGCAGTCGATTGGCCAAGCATCTTGAGCCGCTTGTCTTCAGCTTCGAACTCCGCCTTCAGCAGTTCATCACGGTCACTGGCTTTCAATTCGCCCTATTCTTTCGCTCTCAGTCGAGGGCCCGGGCAAATCGCGGATCATGATAGAATTCGTCGTTTTATCGTCTTGAGGCCGCTGAAAACTCCGTACCGCTGAAGCGCGGAGATCAACGCCCCGGGGGGGATATGAATCGCTTCGTTGTGATCTCCGGGTGTTCGGGAGGGGGAAAATCCACACTGCTTGCTGAGTTTGCCCGGCGCGGGTACTCCATTGTCGAAGAGCCGGGGCGGCGGATCGTTCGTGAAGAGATCGATCGCGGAGGCTCAGCCCTTCCGTGGGTGGATCAAGCCGCGTTTTTGCAACGCGCCCTTGCGATGTCCGTTGCCGACCAGATTTCCGCCAGCACGCGGGAAGGATGGATTTTCTTTGATAGAGGTTTGGTTGACGCCGCAGCAGGACTTGAACACCTGACGGGAGAGTCGGCCCTGGCGTTGCTTGGTCAAACCCGCCGTTATCATCAACGAGTGTTCATGACGCCACCCTGGCCAGAAATTTTTCTTAGAGATCCGGAGCGGCGTCATGGATTGGACTCCGCGGTTGCCGAGTATCTGCGACTTCTCGAAATATACCCCTCACTCAATTATCAAGTTTCTATTCTTCCCAAAATCGGAGTATCGGAACGAGCCGACTTCGTCCTAAAGACACTGATGGAATAGTTGCGAGTGTCAGGTCGTCAACACCCATTCAAACTTACCCGATACCGTGACCGTTGTGTGGGCATCGCAGGGCGCTGGGCGCTCTGCTCCCGAGCCATCCCGGTCCCGAACTCCAAGTCGTGGCTTCCACCCCAGAGGACGCAGATTGAGCTCTCGATCAGCCCCTCAGTCTGAACACTCAACAGGCATTGCGCCCAAGTGCGGATGGTCATCTTACCCGCCCGAATGCGGATGCCCGTCTTAAGCCGCCGGCGGATGCTGAATATGCCTCGGCCTGGCGTCCCCCTCTGGCATACGAACCGGCTGCAGCTTGAAGGAATTTTTCCCCGAAGGGATCAGTACCAGCGGGACCGGCGTCCTGTCCGGCCGGGTATGGAAATTCTTCGACTCCAGCCACGCGCACAGCCGAGGGTCGAAGATATCCGGCTCGTCCTGCCAAAACGCCGGCTCCAGATCGCATTGAATCTGGAGGTGATCGAGATGGAGTTCGATGACGGAAATATCCCTGGGGAAATAACGGCGCACGTTCGACGCGCCGACATGTAGTCCGGTCAATCCGCGACCCCTGCTTTGAGTTTTAACCACCATAGAAACCTGCTCTTCAATGGTTGATGAAGTCAGTCTGGGATATGGGGTGCAGGGCAACCTCGATCGGTGTCGGGAAAATACAGAATCAGTTCCGGATTCGAAACCCGCCCACTGAAATACCCGGTTTGGACCGATCTTGCGCCCCTTTTTCCTCCATGTCAAGCCTGCTTCGTTGAAATTGCTCGTGCACGCAAATCTACCTGTGGGCTAGATGCAGGCGGCAGAGGGGAGGTTGCAGACAATGGCTCTTTGCGGGATTCGAAGTCGGTTCCGGCCCGGCAGAATCGAATGTAAGCCTTTTCAATAGGGAATTTGTGGGTTCAACTGGCGCCGCGCCGGCGGCAAGCTCCCTCGAGTTGGCCAGCCAAATCGACCCCAACTCACAGCTGGTTCCACGGGCTCGATCGCTTCCGGCTGGTGGCGGCCTTGAATCCGGTTGAAAACGGCAGCGCCGGCGTGTGACAGGCAATCGGCTCCGTCACCGGCCGCCCAACATCTGCGCCGGCCTAATCCCGCCAGGCCGGGGCGAGATGAATGGAGCGCAAGAGCGCCCCCGCAGCAATGCCCTCTCGAGCGAGCCTGTTCCGCATTCGATCCCAATTCACTTCTTCCTGCAGTCGGAACAAATAGACAAATCAGTTGATGACTCGCTTCGGGAAGGGCGGCCTCGGAAGCCCAAGCCCCTTGAGGTCGGCAGCGGAAAACAGGGCATGGTACCGCTCCTGATCCGAGGTCCGCAGCCGAGGTCCGCGGGGGGAAGTATGCCGGCCGTCTCCGAGCCCACAGCCACCGCCTTCGGCACTCAAGCCTATCCAGCCAGCGCAGCTTCGAAGGCCGTCAGTTCCGGTCCCAGGCTCAAATGCCCGGTCCAGGGCACCGCGATCACCGCGTCAAACTCCACTGTGGAATGCATGCCGCGCTCAGCCGAATGCCGGTGCTCAAAGCAGCCCCCAGGCAGCGTGTTTGCGCAGCGCCTTCCTGGCATCTTTCAAGGTCCGTGTAATCTTCTGCGTATCTGGATCCGACCAGCCGCGCTGTTCGCAGGTCTCCAAAATCCGCTCCGCTGCCTCGATGGACTGCTTCATCAGTTCGCGCAGCCGCATGGAGAGCGAGGCCAGCAGCTTGTCTCCCGCCGCTGAGTGCCAGATAAACTCCAGATCCGCTGAGCCCCGTTCCCCCGCGGAGATATCGATCGAGTAAGGATTGTGATAGTACCGCACGCGGGCATAGTTCTTTTGCTCCAGGGCAACCAGAACAATTCCTTCCAGCCACTCACTGACGAACGCCACCGCCAGGTCCGTATACCCCGGCGCGGGAAAAGCCTGGTCGGCCAGCGCGAAGCTTACCGGACCAAAAATGGTTCCTTGCTTTGACCGGCTCATCGCCTCGGCATCGACGACGATGCTCAGCAGCGAAGTCGGCTTCCGGTGATCCGGCAGTGGAACTGGAGCGGCCGATACCGGCGTCAGCTCCTCGCGCAACTCCTCGTTGTTCTGAGCCGGATAAATGTCGGCCGGAACCGGCACAGGCCGCTTGATCAGCAGACCCTCCAGGGCAACGCTCGACAGCACCCGTGCAATGGTTCGCGCTGCGGTACCGTTGCCATAGGGATTGGTCATGCCTTCGAGCGACTGCCGGAACGCGGGGCTCAGCGCCTGTCCCAGCGCAGAGGCAATCACCCCGCTCTCCGCCGGCACATCGATAATGTTCAGGGCGCGTTCGCGTCCCTGTTGCCGCATGCCCACATTGACCACCGGCAGCGCGAACGAGGCCGCCTCCATGATGCCGGACGACGAATTGCCCACCATCGCATCCACCTGGCCCAGCAGGCTCCAGTACGTCACCGCATCCAGGTTCACATAGAACTGTGTCCCAGGCCGCGTCGCCACCAGTCGTTTGGTTCGTTCAATCAGTGCGTGCCCGCCGGCGTCGGAGTTTGGATAGACGAAAACAAGCTGCCCCGGAGCCAGCCTCAGCGCCGCGAACAATGCCTCCGCCTCCGCGTTCGTATCCATCAGAATGGTCACGGGATGCCACGCCACCAGGATCGTGGGCCGCTTCAGCCCCACGCCCAGTTTGGCTTCAAGAGCCGCCCGGTCCAAGAGCGCCGATCTCCGTAAGTGGTCCAGCGATGGCGCGCCGGCGTGATAAACACGACTCGGCTCTTCGCCCATTCCGATTACCCGCAGCCGCGCCGTCGGGGTCGACGTGAAGTGCAGATGTGCCAGCTTGGTCAGCGCGTTGCGCACCTGGTCGTCGATTGCCCCCTGCGAGACTTCGCCGCCCTCAATGTGAGCCATCGGAATACGCAGCGCCAAGGCCACCGAAGCCGGAGCCAGCATCTCATAGCGGTCCGCAATCAGCAGCAGCAGGTCCGGCCGCCACGCCGTCAGAGCCTCTGTCAGGCCGAGCATCGCGATACCGATTGTCTTGGCCATCCCCGTGTCCGTATCTGAGCTCAGCAGGCACTCGATCCGCCCCCGGATTGGAAATCCGTCGTGCTCAATTTCCTTGAGAGTCAAACCAAATTCCGGCGACAGATGAGCGCCCAGCGCGAAGATGCCAAGATCCACATTCGGATCCGCCGCCAGCTCCCGCAGAGGCCAGTAGAGATGGCTGTAGTCGGCGCGTGATGTGGTGACGACGCCAATGCGCCGGGTCTTTCTGCTTTCGGTCATCTCAGGCTTTTCCCAGCGGGAATCCAACACAGTTGCAGTATAGATGGGACCACAGTGTCCTTTGTGCGCAGTATCAAAGGGTCGATGCCGGCGGTTTGCCGGGTCGCATACACTGAATGGTTGCCTGTACAGTCGGGCCGTATGTCGGTCTCGCCCGGTCAGGCGCCTTTGGGGAAAGAAGATTTATGCGATCGCTCAGGATGCTACGGCTCGGAAGGGGAATCTGCGAGGCGGCGGCCTATGGTTTGGTGATTGCTCTGGCAAATGCCCATGCCGCGCCCGCGCGTTTTGACGCCGATGCCGTGCGCCTCAACAACAAGGGGGTCGCCCAAATGAGTCAGCAGTTGACCGAGCGTGCCGCCGACAGCTTCAGCCAAGCCATGCAGAAGGACCCCAAACTCGCGCAGGCCGCCATCAATGACGGTATCGCGCTGATGACTTTGCAGAAGCTGGAAGAAGCCCAAAAGGCCTTCGCGACCGCTATCGCCCTGGACCCCGCCAATCCCCAGGTCTGGTACAACCTTGGGCTCGCCCAGCACGCCGGCAATGAGTTGGACCAGGCGCTGAAAAGCTTTGAGCAGGCCGTCAAGCTCGATCCCCGCGACGCCGATTCCTACTACTTCGTTGGCGTCTGCTACGCGGAAAGGAAGGAATTCGACAAGGCCATCGCCGTCCTTCAAACCGCGCTCAAAATCGATCCGCTGCATGCTTCCTCGGAGTTTCAACTGGCGCGCGCGCTGCAGCGCTCCGGCGACACCCTGGGCGCCAAAGAGCATTTCAAGCGCTTCCAGCATCTCACCAGCACCAAGATCGGCGCGCCCATCGGCCTCGCCTACGGCGAACAAGGCCACTACTCCACGGTCATCCCCATCGAGGAGCCCGAAGGGGCCGCCAAGCCGATGATCCCGGTCACGCTCGAGGAGAATCGGCTGGTCCATGGAGAGATGGGTGGATTGGCCGCCAAAGAGACTGCCACAGGAGGCGCCTGCATGATCGATGCCGCCGGGGATGGCCGGATGGACCTCGTCCTCATGCAGTCCGGCCCGCAAGCCATTCGCGTGCTGCAGAACCAGGGCGGCGCATTCACCGAGTGGGACGCCGGTTCGGCAGGCCTGAAAGCAGTCGGTCACGCGGTAGCCTGTGCCGTCGGCGATTATGACAACGATGGCTTGAATGATCTCGCCGTCGCGCTCGACGATCAGGTGCTGCTGTTCCGCAACCTCGGCCACGGCAGATTTCAGAACGTCACCCTGGAGGCCGGCCTCACCGCGCGCAATCGCCCCACGGGAATCACTTTCGTCGACTACGACCACGACGGCGACCTCGACCTGCTGGTGACCGGAGCGCCGCTCAAAGGTGAGACCACACCCAACGTCCTCTGGCGCAACAACGGCAACAAGACCTTCACCGATTGGACCGAACCAACCGGCCTCGGAGGCGCCGGAATCACCGCCGCCGCAATTGTCACCGACTTCAACAACGATCGCGCGATTGACCTGGCCATCACTGGCGACGGCCCCGCGCCGCTTTTCTACATCAATCCGCGCGAAGGCAAATATCCCACCCAGCCGTTGTATGAACACGACAAGCTCCCACCCACTGTGGGCATTGCCGTGCTCGACTACAGCAAAAATGGCTGGATGGATGTTGCCGTCACCCACTCGGGCGCGCCCGGTCTCACCCTGTGGCGTAACGTCGAAGGCCCCGAGCACATCGGCCGCCGATTCGAACGTGTTCCGTTGCCCCTCCGCGATGCAACGCGCGCCTGGGGCGTTACTGCCATCGATATCGATAACGACGGCTGGATCGATCTCGCCGCAATCGTCGAAACCAGCAGCGGCGCCGAAGTGCGCCTCTTCCGCAACCGCGGCGACGGCACGTTTGAAGACGTATCGCATGCCCTCGGCCTGGACAAGATCAAGCTCTCGGCGCCGCGCGGCCTCATCGCAGCCGACGTCTACCAGGACGGCGCTGCGGACCTCATCGTCACCCAGCTCAACGCGCCGCCCGTATTCTTGAAGAACATCGGCGCCAACAAAAATCATTTTGTCCGCCTCGATCTGGCCGGCTACGCGGACAACAAAACAGCCATTGGCGTCAAAGTGGAAACCTTCGCCCATGGCCACTGGCAAAAGTGGGAACTGGCTGGCGCATCGGGCTATCAAACGCAAGGGCCGCCAGAGCTGCTCATTGGGCTGGGCGATGCGGACCAAATCGATCTGCTGCGCATTCTATGGCCGACCGGGGTTCTCCAGGACGAAATTGATTTGCCGCGCCTGGTCGATGGCCGTCAAGAGATTGCCATCAAGGAAGCCGACCGCCGCGGCAGCTCGTGCCCCGTCCTGTTCGCCTGGGACGGCTACAAATACAAGCTCGTCACCGATGTGATCGGCGCCGGCGTCGTCGGTCACTGGTTCACGCCCCAGCGCCGCAACATCCCCAACCCCGGCGAATGGATCAAGATCGACGGTTCGCAAATCGAAGCCGTCAACAGCAAGCTGAGCCTGCGCTTCATTGAGCCCATGGAAGAGGTCAATTACATCGATCAACTGCGCCTGGTCGCCGTCGATCATCCTGTAAATGTGGAAGTCAATCCCGATGAACGCTTCCTCGATGATCCTCCCTTCGCCTCCGGCCGCGTTGTCGCTTCCTCTGGCGCGCGCCTGCCCATCGGAGCATGGGACGGTGAAGGCCGCGATGTCCTCGATGCCCTCAGTCGGCGCGATCACGCCTTCGCCAGTGGATTTCGAGCCGCCCCCTACGACGGCTTTGCTAACCTCCACGCCCTCACCCTCGACCTCGGAGAGATCAACACAAGCGCTCGGCTGAAACTGCTGATGACCGGTTACGTGAACTATTTCAGCGCCACCTCGCTCTACGCTGCATGGCAGGCCGGCTTGAAGCCGGTCTCGCCTTACGCCGAAGCGCAGATGCCCGACGGGACCTGGAAGCGCATCGCCGACGATGTTGGTTTCCCCGCCGGCCTGGAGCGCACCATCGTCGTCGACCTCACCGGCAAACTCCCCGCCGGGGCGCGCAAAATTCGCCTGATCAGTAATCTTGAAATCTATTGGGACCAGGTGCTCATCGATAATGATGCCGACGCCAATGCGGCCACAACTGAAGTTCCCCTGGCCGCGGCCACGCTTCATTTCCGCGGCTATCCAAAGCAGATCGAAGGAGCCAGCCCCGGCGACCTGGAGTACGACTACGATCGCGTGAGCCTCACCGGTCCTTACCAGCACCAGCGCGGCAACTACACTCGCATGGGCGATGTGACGGCTTTGCTCCAAGGCATCGACGACCGCTACGTAATCTTCGGCAGCGGCGAAGAGATTGCAGCCGAGTTCGATCCAAGCAAACTTCCCCCGCTCGCTGCCGACTGGAAGCGCGATTATTTCTTCTATGCCAATGGATATGTGAAGGACATGGACTGGTGGGACGCCTCGCCCTTCACCGTCGCCGATCTCCCCTTCCACAACATGAGCGCGTATCCCTACCCCTCCTCTGAAAAGTTCCCTGACGATGCCGGCGCGCTCGAATATCAGCTGAACTGGAACACTCGATTTGACTCCGGCGATCCCGTTCGTTCATATCAGTTCGACTATCGGCTGAGGCACTCGACGCCGCTCGACGACTTCTTTCCCGGACAACACCAGGCGGCGAAGCAATGAGCCGCAGCACGGGATCAATTTGCGTCCATCGATCACATCATCAGGAGTCGCGATGAACAGCGTGGTACTGGAATCGGCCGTCCGCCAGCTGGAGTTGCTGCGCATCGGTGCTATCTCCGTTGTTGAACTTGCCGAAGCGCACATCCGCCAGATCGAGCGCCTGAATCCCGAGCTGAATGCGCTGGTCGACTTCGATGCCGAGCGCGTCCGTGTCCGAGCCGAACTCCACCAAGCCTGGCGCGGCCACCACGACAGAAGGCCGCTGTTCGGTTTGCCCGTCACGGTCAAGTCCTCGATCGCCACGCGTGGCCTGCGCTGCGAGATCGGCAGCCTGCTCCACAGAGGTGATATCCCGCGTCAAGACGCAGTGGCCGTGGCTCGTTTGCGTGCCGCCGGAGCACTCATTGTTGGCACGACCAACTGCCCGGAATTTCTCATGGCCTACGAGACCGATAATCTGCTGCACGGGCAAACCCGCAATCCATGGGACCTCGAGCGCACCCCGGGCGGCTCAAGCGGCGGTGAGTCGGCCGCCATCGCCGCCGGCATGTCCGCGGCCGGTCTCGGCAGCGATAGTGGGGGCTCGGTCCGCGTGCCGGCTCACTTCACCGGTATCTGCTCGCTCAAGCCCACGCCCGGCCGCATTCCCGGCCGCGGCCACTTGCCGCCCTTCGTTGGCCCATTTCAGATTCTCGGCGCCATTGGCCCCATGGCCCGCACCATCGCCGACCTGACGCTGCTGTTCGGCCTCATCAGCGGCCACGACCCTGCCGATCCTGCCAGCTCTCCCCGGGCGCTTCATGAGCCGGCGCTGAACGAACTCCAGTCCAACCGCATCGGCTTCTTTGAAGAGGATGGCCTTGCTCCGGTAACGGCGGAGACACGGGCGGCCGTCAACTCCGCCGCGCAGGCTCTGCGCGAGGCCGGCTTCCGCGTAGAGCCGTTCCGCCCATCCACCCTGGACGCGCTCGGCCGACTGTGGAGTAAGTTTTTCGTCCAATGCGGCGCCATGTTTTACGCGCCTCAAATTCGCGGAAGAGAGAAAGAACTGAGCCCGATTTTCACGGAATTTCTCGACATCGCCGCCAGTTTCCCGCCGCTCAGTGGCCCGGAACTGCTCGACGCCTGGGCCCAGCTCGATCTGGTCCGCGCCCAGACGCTCGAGCAGCTGCGCAGGTATCCGGTGCTCCTGTGCCCTGTCGCCAGTGTTCCCGCCTTCCGCTACGGCGAGAGAAGCTGGAGTATCGACGGCCGCACCGTCGAATATCTCGATGCGTGGCGTTACTCGCAGTGGTTCAACGCACTGGCCTGCCCGGCTGCCGTCGTGCCAGTCGCAGGTTCGTCCGAAGGTCTGCCCATCGGAGTACAAATCGTCGCCCGCCCCTTCGAAGACGAAACCGCGCTCGGCATCGCGGCCATCGTCGATGCCGCCTTCGGATACCAGCCGCCTCCCATGGCCCGCAACTAAAAATCGGCGCTTTCACTCCGGCGTGTGTGTCGGGAAGAATCCTCCGCATCGCGATCCGATGAGCATCGCCGCACCAATGGACCGAGTGGCCCGGTTGGACGGGGACAAGCTTCGGGCCGTTGCTCAGGTTGAGCGATCGATGCGGGGCCCGGGCCCGGGAAGGACGGTCGATTTCAAACGGAGCCAATGAGCAACCGGTCGCCGCATGGTCACATCGGCTGTTCCCAAGACAAACCCCCCTTGCACTCCTTGGTGGCTATCTCTTTCGCGATCGGGAAGTGAACATGGCCCAGCTGCCATCGGGCGCCGCTTGATTGCCCCAGGCGCCGGTTTTGCCCGCGATTGCCGATTGTGCCCATGTTTGAAGGCCGCTACGAGGCCTCGCGCCCGAGGCGCGCTCGGGCCTTTTTCTTTCCTCGCCAGCGCCATGGCGGGGCCGCACGGCATGCTTCGCGATGGCTTGCGAGAGCCGGCATTTGTGGTTAGAGTTTGGTCTATGACACTACCGAAGATTTTGATCTTTGGCCGCGTGGGCCAGGTGGGTTGGGAACTGCGTCACAAGCTGGCTTGCCTGGGCCCAGTCACCAGCGTTGGCTCGCCGGAAATCGACTTTGCAAGGCCAGATACTATTCGCAATGCCATCTGCGCCGCCCAGCCATCGGTGATTGTGAATGCGGCTGCCTATACCGCCGTCGACAAGGCTGAAGCCGCACCCGAGGCCGCATGGGCCATCAACGCTGCCGGTCCCGAGGTCATAGCCGAGGAGGCTCGGCGTCTCGGCGCGCTCCTGATTCATTACTCGACGGACTACGTCTACGATGGGTCCAAACAGGGCCCATGGGTCGAGACCGACGCGCCCAATCCGCTCAACGTCTACGGAAAAACCAAGCTGGCCGGCGATCAAGCCATTGCCGCTGTCGGGGGCGACTACCTCATCCTGCGCACCAGTTGGGTCTACGGGCCACGCGGCGGCAACTTTCTGCTCACCATGCTGCGTCTGGCCAAAGAGCGCCCCGTGCTGCGCATCGTCGACGACCAGACCGGCAGTCCCACCACCAGCGAGTGCATCGCGCAGGCGACGGCCCAGATTCTCGCCCAGGTTACAGCGCCCGGCCATGGCTTGGACGGCCGCAGCGGCGTGTATCACCTTACCAGCTCAGGACAAACCACCTGGTTTGGATTCGCCAAACAATTTCTAAGCAAGCAGCCCGTCTGCCCCGCGCTCACACCCATCCCCAGCAGCGAATACCCCGTGCCGGCCAAACGTCCGGCTAACTCGGTCCTTTGCTGCCAGCGTCTCAGAGAAACCTTCGGGGTCCGCATGCCGTCCTGGGAAGGCTCTCTGGATCTGGTGCTCGAGACGCTCGCCGAAGGCGAAGCAAAACCATAACCATTCGATCCCCGCTCCAGGATCCTGGCCTCCAGAATTCCGGGTTCCAGAATCCTGGCGCCTTCCGCCCTTGCTCTCCTTTGCGCCAATAGAAAAGGGCAGCCCGTGAACCGGGCCACCCTTTTCTGTTCTTGTCTGAGCCGATCGTTGCCGGTTAAGGCAGGTAGTAGCGGAACGACGTCCAGAACATGTTGTCGATACCCTTGGCGCCGATGCCTCCGGCGCCAGACCAGCCTTCACGCACCGCGTAGCCGTACTGAACGCTCTGACGCAGCATGCCGTGCTCGCCCTTGTAGATGTCATACCAGTAACCGCCGGTCGCTTCCTGCACGTCGCGCGTCTGCGCGCCGCAGGAGCCGCCGGGGTAGAAGCCCGTGGAGCTGCCGCTGAAACCCGGTGCGGCAATCGAGGTGCAGGCCGAGTTGCTCAGCAGCCGCGAGCCGTAACCCACGGCCGTGGTGCCGACGCTGGGCGTGCTCCAGTGTCCGCCCCACGTTCCGCCTGCGGCAACGTCTGCCGAGGTCGGTGTCGCGGTGCAGGCAAAGGCGCCCGCTGTGGTGGGGCAGAACTCAGCGGTGGGCGAGCCCAGCGTTGAGGCGAACGTGTTGCCCGTGCCGAAGTCTTCACGGCCGGCATAGTCGCCACCGTAGTTGGCGTAGAGCGTCAGCCGCTTTGTGGGAGTGGATTCGAGCGTGAACAGGCCGCTCACGTTGTGAATCGGTTCAAGTTGGCCGGCGGCATTTGCAGTAACGTCGGAGAGCGTGGTGGCGCCGTAGCGGCCCATGCCCGGTCCCACCAGGCCCTTGGCGCCAAAGGTCAGCCCGTTGTGAGGAAGCAGCGGTACCCGCATGCTGGCGCCGACGCCGCCCATGAATATGCTGTTCTCGTAGGAGCCCGCCGTTGAGGAAGCCGGAGCAACCAGAGCACCGGTCGCTATATCCTTCTGGCCGCCGTACTTGGTGGTGTTGGTGGTGACGCCCGGAAACACTGTTTCATGCGCAAAGCGCGCGATGCCGAACACCTCCCAGTGTCCCCAGCCAGGATCGACCGCGGCCTTGACGAGCACGTCCGGTGCGACGTTGAAGGCGTAATTGGCAATGTTGGTGTTTGCCGCAACGGTGTTGTATACCGCCACGGGAGACTCCACTACATTGCCGGCCGAATCAGGCAGCTTCTGGTTGGAGTAGTTCTGGATATAAGTGGTCGGCGTGCTCGAGCTGATTGCTGCGTTGTAGTTGCCGCCATTCTGTCCGGCCATGCCCAGCACCGCGTAGGGCGTGTTGCCGGCCAGAGATGCGGTATAGAGCAGCTGCGGATTTTCTGCCGCGATGCCGAATGCCATCTTGTTGAAGGTCTTCACCACGCGGAAGCCATACTGGCGCGTCCACACAAAGCCCGTAACGTAATTCGGGTCGATGGTAAGCGGTGTCATAATGTCGCCCGAATCGTTGGAGATGCCCTTGCGGTCTTCCGTTGCCAGGGACCACAACTGGCCGCCGGCAAACTTCCAGTGCGAGTTGGTTTCGGCCGAAGCCCACACCACGCGCTGACGCAGGACATAGCTGTTCGATTGGTTGTTGTTTGAACTGATGCCCGTGCCCAGGAAGTCAGCCTCGTAGTACCCCTTCATGGTGCCCCAGCTGGTCTTGCCTTCCGCTAAGAGGCTGATGCGCGACTGGCGGGCGCTTCCATAAAACTCGCTGAGCAGGTAGTCATCCGAGCCTTCATAGGGCAGGGCGCTAAATGCCGTCGGTATGTCGCCACCGGTGGCCTTGGTGCGGTAAATTGTTTCACCCGCCGCGTACCCACCCGGGGTCAGCGTTATTCCCTTGTAGCGAAGCACGTTGGGGCTGTCGATTTGTTTCTTGATACTGGCCGTCTCATCGGAAACGGTGGCCGCAAGAGAAGACTGGTTGCCCTTCAGGTCGGTAACCGTGCTCTGCAGCGTATTGACCGCAGCTGCATTGTCAACCACTGCCTGGTTCTGGGCTGAGGCCGCGGCGTTAGCCCGGTCCGCTGAGGCCTGTGCATCGGAGGCCGCCTGCTGGGCGCGCTTCAGCTGCGTGTCCTTGTCGGCCAGATCATTCTTCAAGCTGTCAATCTGCCCCTGCATTTCCTGGCGCAGAATCTGAATCTGCTGTTCCACGGTCGGCCCCGGAGGCGTCTTGGCGGCCTTCTTGACCGGATGCTTTTTGGGCGGCGGCGGCGGGTCTTGGCTGGCATTGGCAGACATGCTAACCATGCTGAGTGCCAAAATAGCGGCGACAGCAGGTTTCAGATTTAAGTTCATTGGGCCTCTCATTTTCCTCTCGAATCGGGTTGAATCGTGGCAGCGGGCACTGCACCGTGAGCTGCGTACCGCCTCCCCGCACTTAAAGCCCCTGAGGATTGGTTCAGGAGTTGTCTCCTCTAACTCTGCGGAGAGAAGATGAAAGCCACGCGATCAGCATCGTGTCTCAATTTGCTGTTCCCGCATGCTTCCGCATTTGAGAGTCTCAGATCTAAGTTAATATTTGACTAATTCACATATTTTTAATAATAAGTTAGTTGTATCTATTGATTTTATTCCAATATTCACGAATTCGTAACATGGGTTTCAGGCTTGGATCGAGCGGCGAAAATCTCTGCAATGGACCTCGAAATAAGGCGAATGCAGATACGTCAATCCAGGTTGGTTGGTTTCCCATTCCCAGCTCGTCCTGGCACGACGCATGAAAGTTCCAGGTCACAGCATCTGTTGAAAATCACGGGCGCAAACCAGCGCCGACCCGCCTTCGATAAGTCGCCTTCCGTACTTAAGGCGGAAACAGAGCAGAAGCCTTTAGGCCCCTGCTCTTGTCGTCTCGGGCCGCAACCGGCAAGATCAATAAACCCATCGCGCCGTAACAATCAACTCGTGGTTATAACTATGAAACTGACTGGTCGCAATTTGCATCGCGGCGCCAAACCCCAGCCCCGGCCTTGAGTGGGGATTATCCGGATGCAGCGCGCAGCGTCCAATCAAAATACCCGGCGTCAGAAACTCCTGGATCTTGCCGTCGTTCGTTCCACCCTTAAAAAAGGTTGCGTTGCTCTCCACCTCGGGCCAGAAAATCTTGGCGGCTCTATATTGCGCAGCCGTGTTCCACAGAATTGGCCGTCCCGCAGTCGTGGTGGCCGGCGTACCCGTTGGCAGGCTTGCCCCCAGCGCGGTCTGTACGTCGAAATTGCCGAATCCCTTGCCCGCGCCGATATTGGGCTGCACGCTTGCGTTCGTCGAGCCGTTTTTGGCCTGTCCGGAAGGAACCGTCGTCAGCGCCCAGACGCTCAGCGTGTAGGTCCCGTGCTGCGCGTTGCCGGAGGCGATGCGGTACTTGGCCAGGAACGAGAAATCGCCCCACCCATTGGCCGCCGCGCTGTTGTGCTGAATATAAGGCGGCAGGTTGAGGTCTACTTCGACATTGGAATTGGGGATGATGAAGTTCACGCCTTTGCTGTTGTCGTAGTTCCAGGTGTTGGTGCGAGCCGGAAGTACTTGACGCAGAAGGTCAAATCGAATCACCTGGAATAGCCCCGTGTACGTCGTGACCAGTGGAACCGCCCATGCCGGCTGTTTCGATTGCGTGGCGTTGGTATGTGCCGACCACCATGCATACACGTTTTCCGAGGCCGGAGCGGGCGATGCGGTTGGGGAAGAAGCGGTTTGTCCGTACACACCGAGCGCGCCGAGCGGCAAGAGCAAGAAAAGGAAGAGTTTTTTCATGTGGATGTCATGAGAATGAGGCTCAGACACTCCACGTGCAACCGTCCTCGGGATGAGGGTTTTCTCCACCTTAGAGTGGAGCTCCGCATCCGGCGCATGCGAGCCTGTTCGTCTTCATGCCAGCCAGGCGCAGCGGGTTTCGGGATGGCGCCCTTTCGCGCGTCCTACTGCTTTGCGCTCAGCAGATTCGCCAGGATCCGGTAAGCTCCCGGCACCAGCTCGGGCAGCTGCCGGTAGAGCGCGTAGGAGATATAGATATACGTCCCCTTGCCGGGATGAGCCACGACCAGGCCGCCCTGCTGCGGATCCTCCCCCTGGTCTGCCGTTTCCGTCAACGGCAGATAGGCCGCGTCCCACGACTCAAGGAACGAGTGCCCCCGCTCCTCCACCCATCCATCAAAATCGGCGGAGCCGAGCGCATTGGGTGTTGTCAGCAGCGAGTTGGTTGTGTTCAGCAACTTCACCGGTGCCGTTTCGTCCACCACCCGTTCCGGCGCGCGTCCCAGCCTCAGCGGCAGCGGAGCAGGGAAGTCCGCGCTCTGGTATTGCACAATCATGGTTCCGCCACGCTTCA
The DNA here is from genome assembly GCA_036519195.1 of Occallatibacter sp. Classification (GTDB taxonomy): domain Bacteria; phylum Acidobacteriota; class Terriglobia; order Terriglobales; family Acidobacteriaceae; genus Telmatobacter. Next base: position 32,045 of record DATDLS010000568.1, read on the forward strand.
CAAAGGCCTCCAGCCGCGGTTCGGCCGAGGCCAGCTCCGGCACCGCGGAATAAGCCCGAATCCCCACCACCAGCACATTGAAGTTCGAAAAATCGGAAGAAGCGATCTCCACCTTGGTCAGCAGATGAGGCATCACCCCCAGTGCTTCAATGGCATCCGGAACTTCATCGCCGGTGCCCATGATGTATCCAATCCGCAGGCCGGTTGCCAGCTTCACATCGACGCGACGCGTCAGCAGCTGTGCCGGCTTATACAGGTTGTACGGCAGCATCCCCGCATAGCCCACCGATTCCCATCCGGTCTGATAGGTCTTCCCGGCCGAGTGAACCACGGCCTGAATCGTGTAACTCGACGTTTGGGTCGCTGCCGGCGTCACAGAAAAAGAAATCGGCTCGGTATCGCCCGCCTCCGACAGATGGAAGCTCGCTGAACTGGGCTGCGCCATCCAGCCCGCCGGCAGGTTCAGCTCCACGGTCCCCTCCGCCCGAGCCTGCGCATGCACGGTCACCCGCACCGGCAGCGCCGATCCATCGAGCGGAAGAATGCGCGCCTCCGGCTCCATGCGCACGCCGATCGCCGGGGTCACCACCAGCGGCTCGTAGATGCCTCCGGGCCCCAGCACCCGCTCCACCGTCTGCACCACCTGTCCCAGGCGGATTGGCAATCCATCAAACGTAAACTCGGCCCACGCCGCCAGCGGCCACGGCGCAAACGACCGCTCCCGATAGGTGGGCTGGCTCAGGTCGTAGTAAGGCTGCTCAATGTTGGGCCGCGAGAAGTAGGGCTCAGTCGGCGGCGCGTCGTCCGGAACCTTCAGCGCATAAATCGCGTCGGAAGTCGTGTCCGTCGCATGCGTGCTCAGGGGATCGCCCTGTTCCCACCTGCCCCCGTTCTCGGTCACCAGCCAGGTCCGCGCCAGGTGCACTTCGGCCGACGCCCGCGCCGTATGCACCCGCACATTGAACTCTTCGCCCGGCGTCACGCCGCGCGGTGTCTCGTCCGCTCCGCCACCGCGAAATCCGCCGCCCTCCTGTGCATTGGTGGACTTGGTCGAGAACGCGACCAGGTCCAGCCCGAGCAGGTTCTTCAGCGCCGCTTGAAATTCGTCGATCTTCGCATCCAGTTCAAACAGCAGGCTGGCCTTTGCCTGAGCGTCCATGTCGCCGGCAGAGACCCGCGCTCGCAGATCGAGCGTCTGGCGATACACCGAAGTCAGCAGATGCGCTGCCCCGCTGCCATCCCGTCCGCGCCGTTCCGCTTGGAACTGCGCGAGCCCCGCGCCCAGCTGCTGCAACCCTTCGGCCAGCCACTCTGCCGGACTCGGCCCCGCCAGCGCACCCAATCCGCCGGAGCTGGTATTAATGTTCACTCTGCTGTTGTGGAACAGACTGTTGTCGGTCGGAATTGCTCCGGGCTTGGCCGCCGCACTGGGCGCAACCGCCCACAGGTGGTAGCTTGTCGTCACCGGCCCGCTCAGCGTCGCAACGGCCCCACCATTCTGCGACTTCTGTTCTCCCCATCCCTGCCGCGCAATCTGCGCATAACTGCGCCCCAGCGCCGGGTCCCGCGTGCCCACTTGTAGCGTCACGTCCGTCGAGAGCGCGCCGGTCGTCCACTCCCCCGTCAGGTAATTATGAAACTTGGCCGGAGCCCACTTGCCGGTCGCGTAGTCGAACATCCCTTTCGCCGTCACCGGCGCAAACGGCACCATCGAGTAAACCGCCAGCGGCTGCCAGGGTTCCAGTCCGTCTTTCAACTGCTCGGGAAACACCTTCGGGTCTGCTGCAGCTTTAAAAGCCTCCTGCGCAATCTCCCCCGAAACCTGATGGTGTCCATGTCCATCCGTAATCCCGCCCACAAAGGTGGAAACGATCACCTGCGGTCGTTCCCGCCGCACCGCCAGCACCGCGTCGTAAAGCACGCGCTCATGCCCCCAGCGGGCAAACGACTCTTCCTGCGTCTTTGAGAAACCGAAATCGATCTCCGTTCCCCACAGCTGTTTCACGCCGTAGTACTCGCCGGCCTTCAGCAGCTCATGGGTGCGAATCAGTCCGAGCGCGTCGTAACTCTCGCCGGACATGGCATTCTGTCCGCCTTCCCCGCGCGTCAGCGTCAACAGCGTGCAGCGCACACCCAGCCCGCGCGACAGATAGGTGAGCAGCGCTCCGTCCTCGTCGTCCGGATGCGCCACAATCATCATCAGACTGGCCGTCGTCGAAAGCCGCCGCAGCGACTGCTCGAGCGCCGCCGCTCCGCGGTCTTCCGGTAGCGGCATCGCAACGCTGCTCGGGTCGGTGAGCGCCAGCGGCGCAGGCTCATCCCCAGCAGCCGTCTTGCCCGCCTGCTGTGCTGCCATCGAGCGCGAAGATGCGCTCGCAATGAAAAGGCCTGCAAGGGCGATGCCCGCTGCTGCCCGGAGATGTTTGTCAAAGAAATCCATGCTACTGGTCAGTGTACAATCCGGGAAGTGACTACGGGTTCTCAAGGCTGCTCTGTTTCCCCATCGATCTATCCTGTTGCCGGCCGGAAGGCCGCCTGCATCGCCCTGATTCTCCTGCTCGCGCAATCGAGCGGTCTGGCCAGCGCGCAGTTGTTGCACCACCACCGCCCCAAGCCAATCCAGCCGACCTCCAACAGCTTCACCTTCATGAAAAAAGACCGCACCTGCGTCGCCGGCCCCATCACAAAAATCGATCCCAGCTCGGTGACCGTCCAGCCGTCTCAGGCGCCGCCTCTCCCTATTGAGCGCGTCGATCTTCTTCAGGCCAGCCAGAACGATTCGGTCCTCTTCAGCGCGCGCAGCTCCTGGCGAGACGTGGAAGCCGTTCACCTGCTCCCTCACGAAAGCTTCCTGCTCAACCTTCGTAGCGGCAAGAGCATCACCGCCCGCCCCTTGCGTGTCACCGACGACGGCATGATCTTCAAACGCGATGTCTGGCTCAAGCAGCGTCTCCCCAAAGACCAGATTCAGATGGTGGCCTATCTCCGCGTCAAGCCCGACTCAAAGGTCTTCGACTACTTCACCCAGGAAGCGCCGGCCCTGCTGTTCTTCTATCCCGAGTACTACGACCGCCTCTCCGGTCTTGAAGGCCGAATCCCCGTTCGCCTGTATGACGCGGTCATGCCCCAGAACGACTCGGCGTTGACGTGCAATCGGTAACAGGGAAGCGGCCCGTCCTGGGCCGCAACTATCCTGAAGGTGACGAAAGAGGACAGCTGCGCTGATGATCGACCCTTCCAACGGCACCAAGCCTGCGCTCGAACGCCGTATCGGTCTGCGCTCCGCTGTGCTGTTTAACATGCTGGAGATGATCGGCGTCGGCCCCTTCATCACCCTGCCCCTGGTCATTGTCGCCGCGGGATTCAAGCTCTCCGTGTGGGCCTGGCTGCTGGGCGCGGCCATTGCCGTCGCCGACGGCCTGGTCTGGGCCGAACTCGGCGCGTTGTTTCCCCGTGCCGGCGGCTCTTACGCCTTCCTGCGCGAAATCTACGGCCCCGATCGCGCCGGCAACTGGCTCAGCTTTCTTTATGTCTGGCAATTGAGCTTTTCCGCCCCCCTCTCGATCGCCTCGGGATGCATCGGCCTTGCGAGCTTCTTCGCCGTCTTCTGGCCCGGAATCGACTCCGCCCCCCTTGCTGCCCTTCCTCAGCTCCACTTCAGCAACCTCGCCGCCGCTGTGGTCTGCCTCCTGGTCACCTGGATGCTCTATCGCAAGCTGAGCATCGTCACCGGCATGGCCTGGGTGCTGTTCGTCGGCGTGCTCGCGGCCATCGCCGGAGTCATCGCTTCCGGCTTCGCTCATGCCTCGGCCCTCGGCGGCTGGCACATGCCCGCCGCGCCTGTGCTGGGGGCCGTTCCCGGCTTCAGCAAAGCCATGGGCGGCCTGGCCCAGGGCACGCTCCTCGCCACTTATTGTTACTGGGGCTACTACAACATCACCTTCCTCGGCTCTGAAGTAAAACGCCCGCAGAAAACGATCCCCCGGGCAATTCTGCTCTCCGTGCTGTTCGTCGCCGCTTTTTACCTCACCATGAACCTCGCCATCCTTCCCTCGCTTGGCCGCGCCGCCGAGCCCACCGCCGCCAGCGCCGTCGTCCGCGTCCAGCTGGTGGCTGACATTGCCCGCTCAGCTTTCGGTGGATGGGCCGGTTATACCATCGCGGCGCTGATCGTCTGGACCGCCTTTTCCTCCGTCTTCTCGCTTCTGCTTGGCTACTCCCGCGTCCCCTACGCCGCCGCGCGCGACGGCAACTACTTCCGCCTTCTCGCGGCCGTCCATCCCCGCCACGGCATTCCCCACCGCTCGCTCGTCGCTCTCGGCCTGGTTGCCGCGGCCTTCTGCTTCCTCACCCTCACCCAGGTCATTACCCTGCTGGTGATCACCCGCATCCTGTTGCAATTCTTCCTCCAGCACGTGGGCGTAATGCTGCTCCGCGCCCAGCACCCGGAACTCGATCGCCCCTTCAAAATGCCCTTGTACCCGCTGCCGCCGCTGATAGCCATGGCAGGGTTTGTGTTCATGCTGGTCAACCGCAGCCATGCGATTGAGGGGCTTGCTGTGGCCGTGGGCATCGCACTCAGCGGCACCGCGATTTACCTGTGGCGCGCAAGCAAGCTGGGGCAGTGGCCGTTCTTGCCGGCGAAATGAACAGAGGCAGCGATGCGGCTTCTCGCTCCTGACGAGCGCTGTCTTGGTGAGGCACGTCCGGGTAGACAAAAATGAGGCCAGCTTCCTCAGGACCCTCATCTGGATTGCCCGTCCGGGATTGCCTGTCCGGGATCGCTTCTCTGGGCCCGCGGCGTTGCTCGCCTGTCAAGCCGTCAAAAGCACCCTCAGGCCCGATCCCACCCCGAACATCGGCCTCAACACTGGTTGCAACACGCTACTGCTGCTGATCCTCTCGCTTGGCCATGAGCCCGCTGCGCAAACTCGTTCCGAAGCTCACCTGGCTCATCAAGTTCCGCCGCCGGCTCGGTTTCTTCGCCTTTTTCCGCGGCACGGTTGCTGGGCTCACCTACGTCGCCCTCTACGCTGGCTTTGACCGAACAACCGTGCTCGACGATATCGCCAAGCGCAGGTTCATCACCGTTGGTGTCGCCAGATGGCCGCTGCTGTTGCCGCAAAATCGGGCATCCTGAGTCCGCTGCGTCTCCAAATTGTCCTGGCAGGATTGTTTCTGGCCAAGCCGATGCTCGCGTCGGGCCAGCAACGCAGAAAAGGCCGCCCGGTCGCAGCCTGAAGAGCGCCGGTCCGGCTTCACTTCCAGGCTGAATCAGTCGAATTGAAACAAAGATTGCGCTACCGGATGAAAGCTCTTGCGGTGCATCGGTGTCGGTCCCAGCCGCGCTAGCGCCGCCAGGTGCTCAGCCGACCCATAGCCCTTGTGGCTGGCCAGCCCATAGCCTGGGAACTGGCTGTCCAACTCCACCAGCATCCGGTCGCGGTGCACCTTGGCCAGCACGCTTGCCGCGGCAATCGATAAGCTGATCGCGTCGCCCTCGACCACTGCCTGTTGCGGGCCATGCCAATCGATCGTATCCACGCCATCAATCAGCAGGTAGTCTGGGCTTAGCGCCAACTGCTCGACCGCCAGCCGCATTGCCAGCAGAGAAGCCTGCCGGATATTAATCCGGTCAATGGTCTCCACATCCACCACCGCTACCGCCCAGGCCACTGCATTGCGGCGGATCTGACCTTCAAACAGTTCTCGCTTTTTTGCGGAAAGCTTCTTCGAGTCCGTAAGCCCGTCAATCCGGCATCGCGGAGCCAAAATCACCGCCGCAGCCACTACCGGCCCAAACAGCGGCCCACGCCCCACCTCGTCCAGCCCGGCAATCCGCAGCGCGCCCTGCTTGCGCGCGGCCTTTTCAAACTTCCAACCGCAAACCGGCCTCAACGCTGCTCCGCGCTTGGCCGCAGGTGGGCAATCAGAAGGCCTGACCATATGGAGTCAGTATAAAAAACGCCGGGCGATTCGCAAATGAAAAAACCCCCGGGCCGCGAAGACCGGGGGTTTTTGAGAGAGAAACCTTACACAAGCTCAGCTGCTGCCGTTCGCCAATGGGGTGCCCTAGGCGCGAACTTTTCCTGTCACGCGGTCCACTTCCTTCAACCGGGCGGCCTTGCCGCGCAGTCCGCGGATGTAAAACAGCTTGGCGCGGCGAACCTTGTAGCTGCGGATCTTCTCGATCTTGTCAATCACCTTGGAATTGAACGGGAAGATGCGCTCCACGCCCTGGCCAAAGCTCATTTTGCGCACGGTAAACGTGCCCTGCGCCCCGCGGTTAATGGCGATGACCAAACCTTCAAAGGCCTGAAGCCGTTCCTTATCGCCTTCCTTAATCTTGACCTGGACGCGAATCTGGTCGCCAGGGACGAACTCCGGGAGATCTGTGCGCTTCAGCTTGTCGGCCAGGCGCTGCATTACGGGATGAATAGACATGGTTGCTTCCTGCTGTTGGACTCAGAATTTCCAGTTTACCAGAGATCTGGTTTCGACGCCTAATTTGGCCTTTTCCTAGGGTAGTGGGTCAGTTTGAATCCGGGGTTCTGAGCGAATCCGGATCAAGGTCTGGGTTCTGATCGTCCCGGGGATTTTCTGGCCTGTGTTGTTGCTGTCGATTGGCCCAGGCGAGCTCAGGCCGGGACGAACCATATCCTCGTAGCTCGAGCTCTCGGGATACACCCCGGTAATCGAAGTATCGTCGCTCTGCGGGCTTAATTTTGAAGCCTATGTCCCAAGTTTAGATCAACTGTCGCGGCGAAATACCCTGATTTGAAAACTGATCCGCTACGCTTTCCTTAGACTGCTCCTGTGGCTCGGAACAGAACCGCCTCAGTTCATCCCTCCGGAACTCCCCCGCTCCAGTTCCCTCGCTCCGGGATTCCCAGGCTCCGGGATTCCCAGGTTCCGGGATTCCCAGGCTCCGGGATTCCCAGGAAGAAACGCAGACCGGAATCTGGCTTGTCGAGAGCTCCGGGAACTATCGGTTCTTGCGGAAATCCGAATCGACGCCAGGGTTGGAGGCTTTTTTGAGCAGACCCTCTGGATCAGGCAGTTGATAAGCTGCCTGGCATGGACGGGATTCCACTCGTCTGCCATGCTGGCGTTTGAATCCGCGAATGTGAAGGAAAGCCAAGAGCAGCCGGATTGTGTTCGCTGCTGGGAAGCGCGCGTTGCGATATAGTTCCGAGTATGGATGAGAAGCGGGAATTATTGCGACATTTGCTCGCGAGCCTTGCCTACCGGGCGGCGCGGGCGCTTGACGGCGCCCCGGACCACTTTGCCGGATTCGCCGGTGCGGGCCGCATGCCCGTGCAGATTCTCGCCCACATGGGTGACCTGCTCGATTGGGCGTTTACGGCCGCTGTCGGCAAGGAACGCTGGCACACTTCACAGCCGTCTGTATGGAAAGAGGAGAAGCAGCGGTTTTTCCAGTCACTGGGCGCGCTGGACGCATTTCTGGCCTCCGGTGGCCCAGTCGAGGCCCCGATTGAACGCCTGATACAGGGTCCAGTGACAGACGCTTTTACCCACGTCGGCCAGTTGGCAATGTTGCGTCGTTTGAGCGGCAGCCCGATGCGCGGGGAGAACTTGTATGTCGCGGCAATTGTCGCGGGGCAGGTAGGCGCCGATCAGCCTGCGCCGGTGCAGCCGTTCAAGTGAGGGTTCGTGCCTGCCCGCCCCCGGCGGCAAGAACGAAAATGTGGCGACCGGTAAAGCACCTCGATGGATCTTGTCCTCAATGATGCTCGCGGCGCAGTTCCCGAAGCACCTTCCGGTCCTCCGTGCTTAGCGCCGCATTCTCCAGCAAATCAGGCCGGTTCTTAAGGGTCTTCAGCAACTGCTGTTCCCGCCGCCACCGCCGAATCTCCTGGTGATCCCCGTTCATCAGCACCGCCGGCGCGCTCAACCCGGCAAACTTGGCCGGCCGCGTGTAATGCGGATAATCCAGCAACCCACCCGCCCCATGCTGTGACCGGGGCACTCCCTCCTCGCCCAGCGTAATTTCCTCATCCGCAACCCCAAAGCTCTCAAACTCGCCCGAAGCTTCATTGCCCAGAACATCCGGAATCAGCCGCATTGCCGCGTCAATCACGACCGCCGCAGCCAGCTCTCCGCCACTCAGCACGTAGTCGCCGATGGAAAGCTCCGTGTCGCAGTAGAGCTCATTGATCCGCTCATCCACGCCCTCATAGCGCCCGCAGATCAGCACCACCCGCTCCAGCCCGGCCAACTCCCGCGCCAGTGCCTGCGTAAACGGCCGCCCCTGCGCGGAAAGCAATATCACTCTTGCTGGAGCAGGAGCCTCAGGCCCTCGAGAAACCTTCGGCCCGATCCCCAGCGCCTCGAGCGCCTCTCGAATCGGCTGGGGCTTCAGCACCATCCCCTCGCCGCCGCCAAACGGCCGGTCATCCACCGTCCGATGCCGGTCATGGGTAAACCCGCGCAGATCGTGCACGCTGACTTCCACGAGGCCCTGGGCCAACGCCCGGCGCAGAATGCCGTTCTCCAGAAAGCCGGAAAAGAAACCCGGAAAGATGGTCACGATATCAAAGCGCATAGGTATCGATGATAACGGCTCCCCCGAGAGACGGGATCAGCCCTTGCCCGTAGCGTTCAGATCCACAAGGCCTTCGGGCAACGCCATCTCCACTCGCTTGGCGGCCAGGTCGATCGACCGCAGAAAGCTCTTCGCGAACGGGATCAGAATCTCGCCGTCAGACCCGGACCCATGGACCACCAGCAGCGCTACCGGCCCGGCGGTGCGATCCACGTTCTCAATCTGCCCCACTGCAACAGCCCCATTGCCTGCCACGTTAACCAGAGTGCACCCGACCAGGTCGCCGACGTACACCTCGTCGTCGGCCAGCTGCGCCCGTTCGGAGGAGGGAATCGCGACCATCAGCCCGGCCAGCGTCTCCGCGTCCGAGATCGAATTCGATTGTGCGAAGTGCAGCACGATGCCGCCCTTGTGTAGCCAATGCGCCACCAGTTCGACCTGGCGCGGAACTGATCCCGTTTTCAAACCCACCGAATCCGGGGCTGCCACCAGCCAAAGCCGGCGTCGTTCCACAAATTTTTCAGGGAAATCAGTCAGGATATCGGCGAAGACCTCGCCTTTGCGACCCTGCGGCCTGCGAAGCCGCGCCAGCCACACCCAGCTTTCCTGCTCTGCGGGCGCACCCATCAATGTCCTCGCCAGACATGCGCGTCCGCTGCCAAGGCTATTCGTCTTCTTCCAGAATATCAAGCGTATAGCGACGATGCAGCTTCATGCTCACTGCGCCCAGAATCGTGCGCACCGAGCGCGCCGTGCGCCCCTGCTTGCCGATCACCTTGCCCACATCCTGTGGGGCCACGCGCAGCTTCAGAACGGTGCTTTCGTCCCGGTCAATGGACTCGACAGCCACTGCCGCCGGTTCATCCACCAGCGCCTGGGCAATCTCACGCAGCAGCTCGACAACGGAGTTCCGAGAACTTGTATCGTTTTGGGTCATTGCTCGTGCCTCTGACCTGATCACAGGGAGCCCGCATAAATTCATGGATTGGGTCGGCTGAATCCTATCACTCCATCCCGGTTGCCGTCAGCTTTTGTCTGCAGGCCGGGGGGGGGACACCGGCCCGCGCAGTTTTTACTGAGGCTTCCAAAGGCCTGGGGCTTTCCAGCACTCAGCCCACTGGATCAGCCGCCAGGATTAGAAGTCGAGATTAGGCCTCGACCGGAGCCTCCACTGCCGGAGCTTCGACGGCCGCCGGCGCTTCGGTCGGCGCAGTAGCCTTGACCGTCGCTGCAGTCACCGGGGCAGCAGGCGCTGCGCCAGCCGGATTCTTGGCCACCAGCTTCTCAACGATGGTAGAGAACTGCGCGCCGACGCTCTTCCAATAGGCGATGCGGTCGTGCTTCAGGTCCACGGTGGCGGGGCTGGTGCGCGGGTTATAGGTGCCGACAACCTCAATGGAGCGGCCATTGCGGGCGCGATCCTTCTCGATGGCCACAATGCGGTAGTAGGGCTGCTTGCGGGCGCCAAAGCGCGCCAATCGAATCATCACCACGGCGATACGGTTCCTTTCAAAATCCTGCTATTCAAAAATCCTGATTCCTGAATCAGGCGATTTGTCGCGGTCTCAGGGGGCTTTTCCGGCCGGCGGCAGCTATGCTTCAGGCCTGCGCGGCCAAATCAACGGCCGCGCAAGTGCGCCCAGCCACACAAGACTCAACATCTAAGTATCGCCGAAAACAGTCTTCCGGGCAAGTTTTTGGGTCGTAAGGCAGCAATTCTAAGTGGTCAAGCCGGGTGAATTTTTGCTGGAAAAGATTACGACTTAGATTCTCTTCAGCGTGTTTGGCAGGCCAATTGATCAGGATCTGAGCTGGAAACTGGGTCGCAGGCACCGCGCCAGGTAAGAACCA
>DATDLS010000569.1:0-27398 GCA_036519195.1 Occallatibacter sp.
CCGTACATGCCAAAAATCAAAAGCCAAAGATCCCATGGCCTCGTACCTCCGCGCTGCCACCAGTCCCACGTTCCAAAGCCCAGAAACGGCTTGCGCAGGGCGATTGCGGCCTGTGTCTCATCCCTGCCTAATCGCCAGCCAAGCGATTTGCGTCCTAAATCTCTCAAATTGTCCGCGATCGAATGTGCAATTGGGTTGGTTTTCGACAACTCTCTCCAGGGAATGTGGTGAGAGAGTTGCAAAACGGCAAAAAGAACTGTCCCAAACAATATCGCGGCGAGGCCGATGCGGAGAGAACGAGGGCGACTCAAACAGGCCAATGGCACCAGCAAACACAGCAGCAGAATGCTGCCTACAGACTGGCAGAGGAGAGTCACGCCAATCAAAAGAATGGCTGCCCATTTCACCGGCATCCCGAGAACGCGGATGGCGAGGCCACGTGCCCAAAGGGCGGAGGCAGTCATTGCGGAGGAGGCCATCCAGATTCCCAGCTGATTGCCGTCTTCCAGGAAGCCGACGGGACGGAATCCAAGATAGCGGCTTGCGCCGATCCAGCGATAAGGCTGGTATCCGTATAGATGAGCGTAGAATTGGGGCCCGGTGAACAATTCGAAGAGGCAGATCGGCGAATAGAGAATCCCTGCAACCACGATTACTCTGGCTGCGAGCAATAGCGATTGTCGATCGGAAAAACAATGGCGGCCAAGCAGAAACGGGACCGCCCACGCCAAAAACAAGTAGAGCGCGCCGCGAAATCCGTTCCAGAGAGTCAAATGATTGGCCAGGCTTGAAAGCAGCGGAACGATGCACAACAGGGCAATCGGGAGGTCGCAAATTTTGAATCGAATCCGTCGTACTTCGGCCCGGTGAAAGATCAAGACGCCCGCGAGTGCCGCAATGCCGAGAACAGTGGCTTTCGTGATGAAATAGGCGCCGGGCAGGCAGACGGGAAGAATCCAGTATGGGAATTCAATTTGGGTCGGCGTGTAATTGGCGCCGGGAAGAACCGCCCAGCCAGCAATGAAGTTGACGAGGATTGCCAACCTCAGCGAATAACGATGAAAAAGGTAGGCGCCGATAGGTACCCAAGCCAATAAGGCGACAAGAGGTGGCAGATGCATGGACGGCCTCAGAAGGTGTGGTGGTTTGAAGGGCGCGAATCTGTCCAATGATAGCCCCTTCCGATTGGATCTCTCCCACCCGCGTAGTGGGTATGGCTACGCATCTGCTTACTGCGATCGTATGTGGAGGCGCTTGGGCTCGAAATCAAGAAAACTGCCGTGCTTCTCGGCTGGCACCATGTCTCGCAATGTTGGAGGCATTCCTTTTTTTGGACGCCGCATTCAACTGGCGATGGATACTTCATGGGATGCTGATGAACGCTGCGGTGGCCAACGGGGTGTATGGCCAACGAAAACTTCCTCAGGTGCTTGCCTTGTTGATCGTAGCCAGTCTGCCATTCTGTGCAATGATCATGGCCTTTCAGCGTCTGCAAGGGAGAATCGGTGCAATTTTCGCTGTCTTTGGCGGGGTTGTCTCAGCTGGCTTTTGGATGGTCGAATTGATTTCACTCCACGCTACCGACATTGCCCTTCAGGCCCGTTTAGGTCCCGTGATGCTGATCGCGGTTGTCTGGGTCTTGACGTCCGCCACTACTGCCGCAGGCATTTATTGGGATGCGCGAAAGCCAAGAGGCAACTTCGAATCTAATTCATAGTTGGGGCTATGGGTTCCCTTCAACGGTGCCGCCCGCTGAAGGGTTCGGATCTCAATCCGATCATCTATTTGCCCAGGTAGGTGACATGCCAAACGGAGCGCGATCCGTCATCTGTGACGAACATGCTGCCGTCGTTCGCGATGGCGACACCGACAGGTCGACCCCAGACCTGGCCATCCTTGGTGACGAACCCGGTGAGGAAGTCCTCGTAACTGCCATCGGCATGGCCGTTGTGCATGGGGATGCGAATGACTTCGTAGCCTGTACGGCGGGCGCGGTTCCAGGAGCCGTGCTCGGCGGCGAATGCGTTGCCATCATACTGTCTTGGGAACTCGCCGGCAGGAGGATAGAAAGTCATCTCAAGCGACGCCATGTGGGGCTGAACGAGAACGTCGGGAGTGATCACCTTTGAGGACAGATCGACACGCTTGCAGGCATTTGCCGCATTGGAGCTGAGCGCCACAGCCTGGAGGCTGGGGCCAGTGCCGTTGGCGCAGGGCTGCGGCAGGCGCGGATCCTGGTGTCCTCCCATGTAGTACCAGGGCCACCCATAAAAGCCTCCTTCCCTGACCGAAGTCACGTAGTCGGGCACAAGATGATTGCCCAGGTTGTCGCGTTCGTTGGTGGAGCACCAGAGCTGACCGGTGACTGGATTGATTGCCTCACCGACGCAGTTGCGGATACCGTGGGCGTAGACCTCGATGAACCTGCCTTCGGGGGTGTATTCGAGGACATCGGCACGGTGGAACTCGTTCGGATGTGTATCGGGATCGTCCGCATTGGAGCCGGACCCCACGGAGACGAGCATGTGCTGGCCGTCTTTGCTGAAAACGACGTCGCGGGTCCAGTGCCCACCGCCTCTGAGTTGAGCATACCCCGGAATATCGGGAACAACGGTCTCGGGCTCCGAAGTGGCGTGCAGGTCGCCGGAGTGATACCGGATCCGCTGCACAGTTGTGGCGTTACCAACGTAGACATACTGCGGATTGTCGGCCGGATAAAAGGCAATGCCAAAGGGATGATCCAGGCCGGTTGCGAATTTCTCGATTTGCGCGGCCTTGCCATCCGGACCGGCGCCGCGGAGGATGAAGATGGTTCCGGCGCCGGAGTCCGCGAGGAAGAGGTCGCCGTTGGGTGCGGTGCGGATCAGGCGCGGCATTGTGAATGTTCCCCCGCTGAGGGTCATCACTTCCTTGTTGTCTGCACGCTGCATGGGGGTTGAATCGCCGCCGGCATAGAGCGTGACCTTGAAGCCCGCGGGGGCGATGGGCCACGCATCGGCGGGCCGGGAGATCACATGCGGTGTGTTGTCGACGGCCTCGTCGGGCTTGGGCTCCGGAAGGTCGGCAACAGTGATTTTGCGTCGAATGCCGGGCTGCTGCTGGCTCCAATCGGCAAAGGCTGCCTGGCCGGTGATGGTTTGCTGCGCCGCAAGGGCTGCAGGAAGAAACAAGGCGGCTGCGGCTAAGACCACAGTAGACGAGAATCGCATACTCAAGCTCCTCGGGTTTCAAATTAATTCGTTCTTTGACTATGTGTGTCCATGGCTAGGCGGCGGCTTCGCGGGCGTCTTTCCAAAGGTCAATTCCGGCGTCCTCGGCAAACCGATCGATCTCCATCAACTCCGCAGTTGCGAATTCGAGTTGCTTCAGCGCATCGAGCGAGTTGTCGAGTTGTTCCACGTTGCGAGCGCCGATGAGCGTCGAGCTAACCCTTCTGTCGCGCAGGACCCACGCGATCGCCATCTGCGCCAGCGACTGTCCGCGCCGCTTCGCAATTTCGTCCAGCCCCCGCACCCGCTTAAGATTATCCTCGCTCAAGAACGCCTTCTGAAACCAGAGGCCATCCGTTGCGCGCGAATTTTCGGGCACACCGTTAAGATACTTGTTCGTCAACAGCCCCTGTGCCAGAGGAGAGAACGCAATGCAACCGATGCCGAGTTCCTCCAGCGTGCCGAGGAGGTCCTTCTCCACCCAGCGATTCAGCATCGAATACGAAGGCTGATGAATCAGCAGTCGAACTCCTTCGTCCTTCAGAATCTTGGCTGCTTCACGCGTCCGTTCCGGACTATACGATGAAATACCCACATACAAGGCCTTGCCCTGACGCACCGCCTGCACCAGGGCGCCCATGGTCTCTTCCAGAGGAACGTCCACGGTCGGACGGTGAGAGTAAAAAATGTCGACGTGTTCGAGCCCCATGCGCTTCAGGCTATCATCCAGGGAGGCAAGCATATATTTGCGCGAGCCGCCTTCGCCGTAGGGCCCCGGCCACATATCCCAACCCGCTTTTGTCGAAATCAGCAGTTCGTTTCGAAGGCCGCGAAAATCCTTCCGCAGAATTTCTCCGAAGTTCTCCTCGGCAGACCCATAAGGCGGCCCATAGTTATTCGCCAGATCGAAGTGCGTCACACCTCGATCGAATGCACGCCGCACTACCGCCCGCCCCGTCTCGAAGACATGAATGCCTCCGAAGTTTTGCCACAATCCAACGGAAATCGGCGGCAGGACGATACCCGATCGTCCAGACCGCCTGAAGTGAGCTCCGTCATACCGCTTTGCATCCGGTACATAACTCATCTGCGTATTCCTCTCCTTCTTATTTACTCCGCACGCATCAACTGCTTCAGCTGTTCGATCAGTCTTTGCCAGTTTGCCTTGCGTATTCGATTTCGAATGTGCGCGCATGCACACAACTACCGTTACGAAGAGCTAAATGACGCCAAGCTTCTCAGCCGGAATCATCTGCGCCTGTTCCCTGTTGATGTTGAGGTGCGCCTGCAGCATCTCGCTGGGTACCCGTCTCAACCACTGGTTCAGCGAAACATCCACGAATTCGTCTGACGCAAAGGTCTCGAGAAAAACCAGATCCGTGTCCCCTGTGTTCTCGATGTAGTGCCCGGCATTCGAGGGAACATACCCGACATCGTTGGCGTTGAAGTCGACGGTACGGGCGTTGTCGACGGGAAAAAATACCGTCATGCGAGCTTTTCCAGCAATGTAGAACTGCCACTCGGAGGCATTGGGATGCCAGTGGAGTTCCCGCAACCCTCCTGGCTTGACGATGACCAGGGCTGCGGCGATATGTTTCGACGCCGGGAAATTTCGAGAGTCAACAATGCGGACCGAACCTCCCTTGCTGGTCTTCGTCGGCTCCATGGACTTCAGGTGGAAAGTGTGCTGGTACCGGGACGCGACCCGTTCGCCCCCAACATCCGTTTTGTCGGCCGCGAGCGAACCGGGTACCGTGCCAGGGAAGATATACAACGGCGCTTTCGGCGCATTGGCGAAGACACTTGCATCGAGTCCCGTGTTCTTCGACAAAACCTCGGGCGGCATGTGGGCGACGAACTCGGAAAGAAGCATGGTGCCGTCTTCGGAGAAAGCTCCCTGGTTGAACACGAGCAGAAACTCGGTTCCATCCGGGCCAAGACCTTGAATCGAATGTGGGAACCCGGCTGGGAAGATCCACAGGTCACCTTCTTCCACATCGCCGATAAACATGGTCCCGTCGGGGTTCATCACAGTGACGCGGGCCTTGCCGTAGAGCACATATGCCCACTCATCGGCCGTATGCCAGTGCATTTCGCGGTAGCTGCCTGCGGTCAGGCGCATGTTGACCCCGGCGATGTCTCGGGAAGACGGAAGTTCCCGTTCCGTTACCTGGTGGGTCCAGCCCCCTTCTTCGACGCGTTTTTTGACCAGATCGAAGGAGTACCACAAAGGCACAACATCTCCGTGGTCCGTAGGTGGCGGAGTGTTGGAGTTAGGGTTCAAATCGAGCAGGGCCTTGTTTTCCTGACCGGGATCGCTCGAGGAGTGATCCTGCTCTGCCTTCTGTGTGCTTGCGCGCTCCTGGGCATTTGCAGTCAAGCCGGCAAAAGCCGTTGTTGCTAATGCCAGTGAACTCATCCCCAGGAAGTTTCTCCGGGAGGGGTGTTCGATCATGGATCTCTCGCGCGCACGTTCGTTCATCGTCTTATCCTTTCGTGTTGAGGGGTGATCAGCCGGTCGACGGCGCGAACGATCGGACGCCCTACGATTTGCATTGGACTTCCTTATGCAAGCCTTGTGCCATAGATCGGTGGATCAACAGAAGCGTGACGAACCGTGCATTCGATAGCCTTAAGCACCGTGGCCATTCGTCCAGAAAATACCTGCTTGGCGAAACTCGGCGTGAAATCCCTTGCCGTGTGAAAGGGCACATGCGATCCCCCATCGTCGAAAATTGCCCATGGGAATGCTCATGGGATGCGAACTTGCAACAAGCGAAAGGGAGGCACAAGAATGCCTGGTCAGAGATATGCGTTTTCCAAAGACATGCGCATCGTTTCAAGTGAGGAACGCATGGTAAGTCGTGCTCGCATTAGACGTGACTTGGCGGCAGAGACTGTGATCCCGAGGGCCTGTGCGATTTCTTCCAACGACCTTTCCTGCACGTGGTACTGATTGATGATGCTTTGGTGGCGCAAAGGAAGTCGCTTGATTGTATTGGCCAACAGGTCTACGGTCTGATGTTTTGCATACATCCGTTCAACGCTGGGCGATGGATCCGTGAATTCCCGAAGCTCTGAAGACTGATCGTCCTCTCCGGGGCGTTGTAAGGACACTTCGTAACGGGATCTCTTCTTGCGTAGTCGCATCAAAGCTGAATTGATTGCAATCCTGGTTAGCCACGTTGAGAATCTCGAGGTGTCGCCCCTGAACTGTCCCAGATGGGAATACGCTCTGAGCAAAGCATCTTGAAAGGAGTCCTCGGCGTCTTCGCGATTTCGAAGAATGGCGAACAATCTCCGCCTCAATGAGCCTGCGCATCGGTTGCTCAATTCAACAAAGGCTCGGTCGTCTCCAGATCGTGCCGCTTCCACCAAATGCTCATCGGAAGCATGACCATAGTTGACGACCGACGTACTCCCAGAGGCCCTGATGGCAGGATCGAACTGGTTTTCTGCGTGGGGTCTGAGAGACGACCGTGCATCGCCCTCAGACGCGTCGCAGGCGGATTCAACAGGGGGCACTCCAAAGAGCAATAAGTCCTCGGGCCTCCGAGCAGAATATGTCAGCTCCATAGACGAACTCCTTTTCGAGGTGAGTGTGAAAGTGCAGGAGGGCTTTCGCGATGCCGCTTTTGAAGTAGCAATTGGCATACCAAAGTCAGCAGTACTGAAACGCGTCGAGGACGAGCGTTCGACGGCAGGTCTTCAATACGTCGGAGTATCGAGTATCGAGAGTGCAGTCAGGTTTGAATACTCGGCAGTTTGTCCGCTACGGAATGCGCATGGACGGTTGGGGAAGCGACGCTATCGCAGGTGCCGGGACTTGCTGAACTCATTTGTCTTGAATCACAATGCCGTCCAGCGCGCCAGTTGAAGAGTCTTCAGTCTTTGGATTTCCGAGAATCGCGCCCGTCCGAGATATGATTCGGGCGGTTTCAGGTTCTGAGGGAAACTGTCGGTCGCAACTCTGACATTGAACGCGTGAAACGGTTCTCTCGGCTTCCTCTGCAGCCTGTGTCAGATGTTGGTCTCGTCCGAGTCATTATCTTGACACTGAACTTGCCAGCACGGTCCTCTTATTGGGCTCGATAGGCGCACGGCGAGCGAGAGCCCCCAGTGGCAAGTGAATTGCAGTAAACAGGACGCCGGGCAAATTCCAGAGCGGATTGAGAGCGGTTGGTCCTCGGAAGTCGTAGACTGGCTGCTCTCCGGAGCTGAGGTTCTGAACCATGTGGATCGTTAAGATCGCCCTCAATCGACCGTACACATTCATTGTTCTCGCTTTGCTTATTCTCATCGCAGCGCCGGTCGTGATCCTGCGAACTCCCACCGACATCTTCCCCAACATTAATATTCCGGTGGTCTCAGTCGGCTGGACCTATACCGGTTTGAACCCGGAGGAGTTGGAGGGGCGGCTCACGGAGCCTTACGAAAAGGCGCTCACCACCCTGGTGGATAACATTCAGCACATCGAGTCCACGACGTACAACGGCCAGTCGGTAGTGAAGATTTATTTACAGCCAGGCGCCTCGCTTGACACAGCGAACGCGCAGGTTACGGCCGCATCGCAGTATTTGTTGCGCCAGCTTCCTCCCGCCACGCTGCCGCCACAGATCATCAACTTCTCGGCATCGAGCGTTCCGATTCTGCAACTGGGAATTTCCGGTCAGGGGCTTTCCGAAACGCAGCTAAACGATTATGCGACCAACTTCATCCGCACCCAACTGGTCACGGTTCCGGGTGCTGTCGTTCCCTCCCCGTACGGCGGCAAGCAGCGCCAGATATCGATCAATATGAATCAGGCCGCAATGCAGTCGAAGGGCATCGCCCCGGGCGACGTGTTGAATGCGGTTGCTCTGCAGAGCGTTGTGATGCCCTCCGGAACGATCAAGGTAGGTCAGTCGGAATACGATGTCCGTACCAATGGCGCACCGCGCACGGTCGATGAGTTAGCCAATATTCCGGTCAAGCAGGTGAACGGCACCACGATCTACCTGCGTGATGTCGCCAGCGTCAGCGATGGGTTCCAGTTTCAGACGAATATCGTCCGCCAGGACGGCCACCGAGGCGTGCTCATCTCGATCCTGAAGAACGGCAACTCCTCCACGATCGATGTGGTCAAGGGGATTCGCGCCCTTCTGCCGCGCATCGCTACCACGGTGCCGCCCGAGCTGAAGATGACGCCGCTGGCGGATCAAAGCGTTTTTGTGCGAGCGGCGGTAGAGGGTGTCATCCGTGAGGCCATCATTGCCGCCGCGCTCACTGCAGTGATGATTCTCGTCTTCCTGGGCAGTTGGCGATCTACATTGATTATCGCTGTCTCCATTCCGCTTTCCATTCTCACCTCCGTCATTGTCCTCGGGCTGATTGGCGAGACCATCAACACAATGACCCTGGGCGGCCTCGCTCTGGCAGTAGGCATCCTGGTAGACGACGCGACCGTCACCATCGAGAACATCGAGCGCTATCTTGAAGATGGCCACAAGCTGCGCGAAGCCATTCTGGAAGGGTCGTCCCAGATCTCCGTTCCGGCTCTGGTCTCCACATTGTGCATTTGCATCGTGTTCATGCCCATGTTCTTCCTGGGCGGGGTGGCGAGGTACCTGTTTGTGCCGCTGGCCGAATCAGTCGTCTTCGCCATGCTCGCCAGCTATATCCTCAGCCGCACGCTCGTCCCGACCCTTGCCATGTACCTGCTGAAGGCCAAAGAGCACGGCGAGGCCGCAGGGGGATTCTTCGCGCGCTTTCACCAGGGTTTCGAGCGCGTCTTCCAGCGCCTGCGCGAGCGCTATCATCGTCTTCTTCAGCGACTCGTCGTTCGGCGCAAGGTCTTCATCCCGGCGCTCCTTGGCGCTTGCGCGCTGGTGTTCGCGCTGCTCCCGTTTCTGGGTGAAGACTTTTTCCCTCAGACCGATAGCGGTCAGTTCATTCTGCATGTGCGCGGTCCGTCGGGAATGCGTATCGAAGAAGCGGCTCGGCTTTTCGACCTGGTGGAGGATCAGATTCGCAAGCAGATTCCAGCGCGAGAGATCGATAACATCTTCGATAACATCGGGTTGCCCTACAGCAACCTGAACACGCAGCACCTGACAAACGGATCGATCGGCAATTACGACGGGGACGTCCAGGTCAGCTTGAAAGAGAACCACAGTCCCACGGCGAAGTACGTGAAGGCATTGCGCAGCAAATTGCCGCGCATGTTCCCGCAGGCCACGTTCTATTTCCTTCCTGCCGACATCACCACACAGATATTGAACTTCGGCCAGCCGGCGCCGATCGACATCCAGATCGAGGGCAACGACATCCGGGCCAGCAAGGTCCAGACTGACAAGATCCTGGGGCAGCTTCGTCAGGTGCCGGGACTTGTGGACCTGCGTATCCAGCAGCCGTTCGATTATCCCATCTTCAGCGTGAACGTGGACCGCACCAAGGCGGTCCAGGGCGGCTATACGGAGCACGATGTCGCCACCAGCATCCTAAACACACTCAGTGGCAGTTTCCAGGTAACGCCCATGTTCTTCCTGAACTGGAAAAACATGGTGAACTACAACCTGGTAACACAGACCCCGCAGTACAAGATGGATACCATGCAGGATCTGGCGAACATTCCCATTAACCGTTCGAGCAATGTGCAGGGAGCGGCTTCTGGATCGACCAATCCCGAGATTCTCAATGACCTTGCGACCGTCGACCGCGGAACGGAACTGGGTGTCGTAAACCACTACAATATCCGCCGGGTCGTGGATATTTACGGCAATACACAAGGCCGCGATATGGGCGCCATCAGTCGCCAAATCAGCGCGGTCCTCAACGCCGATGCCAAGTCGTTGCCGCGGGGCACATTTGTTTCGCTTAAGGGCCAGGTCGAGACAATGCGCAGCTCTTATATCGGATTGTTAGGCGGCCTGGTCTTCTCGATCGTACTGGTATACCTGCTGATCGTAGTGAACTTCCAGAGTTGGATTGACCCCTTCATCATCATCACCGCACTTCCAGCGGCATTGTCCGGCATCGTGCTTTTCCTGTTTTTTACCGGTACGCGATTGAGCGTTCCTGCACTCATGGGGGCCATCATGTGCATGGGAGTGGCCACGGCCAACAGCATACTGGTTGTCACGTTCGCAACCAGCCGGCTGGAAGAACATGGCAACCCGATCGAGGCAGCTATCGAGGCAGGAACAACTCGCTTCCGTCCCGTCATCATGACCGCTCTGGCCATGATCATCGGCATGGTTCCGATGGCTCTTGGGCTCGGCGACGGCGGCGAGCAAAATGCTCCGCTGGGACGGGCAGTTATCGGCGGATTGCTGTGCGCCACAGCTGCCACCCTGCTCTTTGTTCCGTCAGTATTCGCGCTGATCCACGGGTCGAAGAAGAGCGAGGAGGCACGCCAGAGGAAACGCCGGATGGAGGAATACGCATGAGTTCCAGCAATGAAATCGTTCAACAGGGAAAAACGATGAGTGCGGAAGAGCAAGTTCGGGCAAAGCCCGAAGATCATGTCGTTCCCGCGCACACGGATGCAGTCCATGCTCAGCCACCGGTCGAGGAACCGGGTGGCGGGCGGACGCTTGGCGTGGCTGTTGCCGTTGTCCTGCTGGTTGCGATTGGATACGGTCTCTACGTTCGCTCACGGAGCGAATCGAAGCTATCCAGTGAAACCGAAGAGGCCGCCATACAGTCGGTTAGCGTTGTGCATCCGATCTCCGGTTCCCGGGGCGACGAACTCGCGCTTCCCGGCAGCGTGATCGCATTTACGGATACTCCGATCTACTCGCGCACCAATGGATACCTGAAAAAGTGGTACTTCGATATTGGATCGCACGTACGCAAGGGCCAGCTCCTGGCTGAGATCGAAACACCTGAGATCGATCAGCAATTGAATCAGTCGCGTGCCGAACTGGAGCGTATGCAGGCCAACGCGGAGCTGGCGGGCGTAACCAGCAACAGATGGCAGGCATTGCTCGCCAAACACGCGGTCTCGCAACAGGAAGCCGATCAGACCCGCAGCAACTACATCGCCGCGCAAGCGGCAGTCGATGCCAGCCGGGCCAACGTGCGCCGCCTGGAACAGCTGCAAAGCTATGAGCGCATCACTGCGCCCTTTGACGGGATTATCACTGCACGCAATACGGACATAGGTGATTTGATTGATGCCGGCTCCAGCTCCAACAATCCGCGCGAACTGTTCCACATGGATGCGACGGGAACGCTGCGCATTTATGTGTCCGTCCCCGAGGTTGACTCAGACGGGATTCACGATGGAGACAGCGCCCTGATCACCGAGGACGCCAACCCCAACTTGAAGATTGAGGGCAGGATTGTCCGCAACTCCGATGCCATCAATACCACCACGCGTACGCTCAACGTCGAGGTAGACGTCGATAACTCGAAGGGTGTGCTCCGCCCGGGCGCATATGTTTTCGCTCACTTCCATCTGCCTTCGAGTGACAATACAGTAACAGTACCCTCGAATACGCTGCTGTTCCGCTCGGAGGGACTTCGTGTCGGCGTTGTGCGAGGCGATGTAGTGCAGCTCGTGCCCGTCACCATCGGTTACGACTTTGGCAACGCTGTGGAGATCACCTCCGGTCTCACTCCAGCCGATCAGGTCATTCTCGATCCCTCTGATTCGCTCAGCAACGGGGTGCGCGTTCACCTCAAATCAGCCATTGTCGGGGGCCAGTCATGACAAATTTTCGCAGGTTGCGATCGTCAATCATCTCGCTTGCGGCGGGAATGAGCGTAGTGCTTGCCGGCTGCCGTGTCGGTCCGGAATACGCGCGGCCTTCGGCCCCTCTTGCGCCCACCTTCAAAGAGCCGTTGCCGGTGGACTTCAAACCTCAGGACGGATGGAAGCCTGTGCAACCCGGCGATGCTCAACTGAAAGGTAACTGGTGGACTCTTTTTGACGACGCTCAATTGACCGCGCTTGAAGAGCAGATCGATCCGGCAAACCAAACGCTCAAGCAGGCCGAGGCGAACTTTCGCGCCGCACGAGCCCTGGTCCGTTTTAACAAGGCATCGGAGGCGCCTACGATCTCAACGGCACCATCGGTCGGTGCCATTCGCGATTCAAAGAACGAGCCGTACTTCAACACTTCGCAGGCCAACGATGGCGAGGGAAACTTTTCCCTTCCTTTCGATCTGGACTACGAGATCGATCTTTGGGGACGCATCCGCCGCACCGTCACCCAGTCGCGTGAACAAGCTCAGTCCTCGGCTGCTGACCTTGAAACCTCGCGGCTCTCGCTCCACGCGGAACTTGCAGTTGACTATTTCAGCCTGCGATCAGACGACGCTCAGCGCAAGCTCCTGGACGACACCGTCCAGGCATACCAGGGTGCGTTGCAACTCACTGAGGACCGTTACAACGGCGGTGCTTCGCCATTGTCCGATGTAGCCCAGGCGCGCACCCAGCTGCAGACCGCGCAGGTCCTGGCAACGGATGTCGATATTCAGCGTGCCGCCTTGGAACATGCAATCGCTGTGTTGATCGGCAAGCCGCCGGCGTCATTGACTCTTCCCCGCGATCCGATCACCGTCGCTACGCCCACGATCCCGCCGATCCCCGGCATGCTGCCCTCGCAATTACTGGAACGCCGCCCCGACATCGCTTCCAGTGAACGGCAGATGGCAGCGGCAAACGAGCAGATCGGGATCGCACGCAGCGCGTTTTACCCCACTTTATCTCTTTCCGCTGCGGCAGGGTTCATGGGCACCTCTGCCCTCAACTCGTTTTCCTGGCCCAGCCGATTCTTCGCGGTTGGGCCCACGCTGTCCGAGACACTCTTCGATCACGGCCGGAGGCAAGCCGTCTCCGACATCGCCCGTGCGCAATATGACGAGACCGTCGCTGCATATCGCCAGACGACGCTCACCGCGTTCCAACAGGTGGAAGACAATTTGAACGCACTGCACAACCTCCAGATCGAGGCGGGTCAGCAGCGCGATGCCACGGCCTCTGCAGCGCAGTCTCTCGACCTTTTCAATACCCGCTACGAAGGTGGCGTTGACAACTACCTGCAGGTCATCACATGGCAAACAGCTCTTCTCGAAAACCAGCGCAATGACATTGAAATCACCCGCCGGCGATTCGAGGCAAGTGTGCTTCTCGTCAAGTCGCTTGGCGGTGGCTGGAGCGATGCGCAATTGCCGCAACATCCCTAAGACACCTGGCAAATGCATGCGAGTGATTACGGACAGGGCGTGAATGCGCTGGAGGCGACTAGGTCGCAATCGCCCGGATGGTTGCCTCAGTGGGGTGCAGAGCATGAGCGGAAGGAAACGCTTGGTAGGAGCTCAGCGCAACCTTGCGAAACAAGGCACCGTCCGCGGTCATACGACGATGCTTCGAGCGTTGAAGCTCCCGCCTTGACTGCCTTGAGGTTCGCGACCATTCATCCCTAGCGCGGCGGCTCTCTCGACGCATCGGGAAGTCAATCAGTCATTCATTCCTGCGGAAAGCGTGTTTTTTGTCTCCATGGTTCGCTGCAGCGGGTCAGGTCGCATGTCCAAGCCCTGGCGATCTCATTGGTTGTTGCCCTCTTCCTCACGGTTATGAGTCGATCATTCAAGTGTGCGGGTGAACGTCGCCACCGGCCGAAGCAGAGGCCGCCCTCACTTCGGTCGGGATCGTGAACTGAAAGGTAGCGCCGCGGCTCGTATCGGCAGACGCCCAGAGGCGGCCACCATGGGACTCGATGATCCTGCGACAGATGGACAGTCCCATTCCGGTGCCCTGCTCTTTTGTGGTGAAGAATGGCTCGAAAATACGCTCGGCGTTCTCAACGGGAAGCCCGATGCCCAAATCGCTCACTGCGAGAAGTATTTGGCCATCCTCGAGGTTGTTCGATCGGATGGTCAGTTCACCGCCCATATCCTTCATCGCCTCGATGCCGTTCAGCATGAGGTTCATCAGGACTTGCTGCATCTGCACGGGATCTGCGGTAATCGCCCGAAGGACTCCGTCAAGTTCAGTACGGATGAGAATCGAATGCTGAATCGCCTTCTCGTGTAGGAGAACGACCATCTCTCGAATGGATTCGTTCAGGTTAACCATCTCCAGTTTTGGCGCTCCTCGCCTGTACAGGGCACGAGTCCGGTCGATCATGTCGGCGGCACGGATTACATCCTTGACAATTCTCGAAATGGCTTCGCGAGCCTCTCCGATGTCAGGCTGCTCGCGCTGAAGCCAGCGCAAACTGGTTTTGGCATTGGTGGCGGCTGCAGAGATCGGCTGCTTGATCTCGTGGGCAAATGAGGCAGTCAATTCTCCCATCATGCTCACCCGATTCGTGTGCGCAAGGTCTGCCTCCAGTTGACGGAGTCGCTCGCGCTCTCGTTCCGCGTGCTTGCGTTCAGTGAGGTCGACCACGAACCCGACGCCCTGGCTGCCGGCTTCATCGAAGGTAGCAGTACCGAGGAGCACTGGGATACGGCTGCCGTCCTTCCGGGAAAACTCCTTCTCGAACGGCTGCAGGAATCCCTTTTTCCTCAATTCCGGCACATGCTGCTGCATGTCGCGTTCGAGCCATTCAGAAGGCGTCAGGTCCGTCCAGCGCAGGCGCCCCGAGACGACATCCTCGCTGTCGAATCCGACCATGCGAAGAAAGGCGTCGTTCGCTTCAAGAATCCGACCTTCGAGCTCCCAGATGAAGATTCCAATGATGTTGGCGTCAACCAGGCGCCGGATCTTGGCTTCGCGTTGTTCGAGATCGCGATACAGCCGGGTATTCTCCAGGGAGATGGCGGCCTGCGAGGCGATGACCTTCAGCACCGCGATCCGGGTCGGCGTGAAGGCACCGGCGGTCAAGTTGTTTTCGAGGTAAAGCGCACCGACGAGTTGGGCCTGGTTCGTCAATGGCAAGCAGAGAATAGAACGGGCGCGATGCTGACGGAGGTACGGATCGGTGGCAAACTGGGGCTGGGTCGGGGCATCGTCGAGAATGACGCTTTCCCGCGTTCGCAGGACGTAGTAGAGGACCGACTCCGGCAGCACTGCCGCGGTCACGGGTACATCGCGTAAATGCACGACGGCCGCCTCACCGCCGGTCGTGGCTTCGGCCTCGATCCGCGGTTCGGCCCCGCGCGCCAGGATCAACAGGCCACGCTCGGCGCCGGCTTGCTCAATCGCCGTCCGCATCAGCGTATCGATTAATTTCTCCAGGACGATCTCGCTCGAGACTGCCTGTGATACCTTGATCACGGTCGCAAGGTCGAGTTGTTCGACCGGCGTCGCGATCGTGCTCGTCGGACCAGGCGCTCGGATCTCCTCTCGGAGTTGCGGATTCATCTCCTCCAGTTGCCGAACCTTGCCGTTGGCTCCCCAACGCAGATAGCCGTAACGGGCATTGCGCAAATAGGCCTCGGCGATGACCTCGAATCCACGCGCCGCGTAGAACCGCGCGGCGAGTTCGTTGGCTAGCGCCTCGTTGTGCACAAAGCCGTTCGCGCGCGCCGAGCGGATGGCCTGTTCGTAAAGCTCCATGGCATTGAGTGCTCGACCTTCGATGCGGGCAATCTCTGCCCCGACCAGATGGGCGCGGTTGTCGAAGTTTTCAGGACAGTTCTCCGCCCAGACCTGTAACTGTCTGTGATGCGCAGCGGCCGCGTCGATGTGCTGCTGCCGCTCCCTGGCCGGCGCGTCGTCGCAACAGCTGGCCTGGGTCAGCGCGCCGTAAAAGTGATATTCAGCCACTTCGAAAAATGACGGGGAAGTCCAGAGCAGCCTTTCAGCATTCAGTGAGGCCTGGATCGCGGAGGAATAGTCCTGTGCGAAGAAACGCGCTTGCAGCTTTCGGATCCAATACCAGCATTCGGGCAGCGCCAAAACCGTATCACTTGCCAAGTGGCGCTCGAACTGAACTTCATCGAACGCTTTGCCGTCAAATGATCCGAACTTGGTCGTCAAGCCGCGAAGGGTACGAATGAGGCCAAGCTGAGCTGTAATGATGTCAATGACGATGCCGAAGCGCGCACTTTTCGCAAAATCCAGACCATTCTCGGCCTCGCGCTGCACGTCCGCAAGCGGACTTCCGCCGCCTAGAAGATTCGTATTCAGGTTGTTGCAACTATAGGCAGCGAAGGTAAGATCACCAATCCTGTTGGCAGCATCGAAGGCACGGCGCACCAACTCGCGGCCAGTCTTAATATGTTTGGTCCATGGCATGACGAGATTTCCGAACGACATGAACGTGCGCGCCTGGTATCGATTTAACCCGCGCTTTTCCACCAGATCGTAGCCCAGCCTTCCAAAGCGAAACCCGGCATCATAGTTCTGGAAAAGCGGTCCGGCAATCATGCCGAGCCAGACGTAAGCAAAGCACGACCCGTCACTGTTGCCATACTCAAGGCTGAGATTGACCATCCGGCAAATTACGAGCGAAAGAAGATTCTCATCGGTAAACAACGCGGGTGTCACAACCTCGGTTAGAACATCGAGAGCGTCAAGTGGCACTGGGTCCACCATCAACGGCAGGTCAACAAGTTGCTCGATCGGCCGCGCTCCAAGCTGAGACCAGATCCGCTCGTATTCCTGCCTGACTTCATCTGGGGTCGGATGCGGCGACCAAGAAGTACCGCTCTGTCGGAGGTATTCAAGACACACTTCGACACCACGGTCGCTTCGGTCCTGAGTCGTGTAAAGTGTGAGACGCAAACGTGCGACCGCGGCAATATGATGCGCGCCTCTGGCACGCCGTGCCACGATTGCGAGTCGGTCTTCCGCAGCCGCCATATTCGCGGTGAGCAATTCGCACTCGGCGGTCTGAAACTCGACATTAAATGTGAGGTCGTAGTTACGGTCCCAACTCTCTCTGCCTAGCAAGGCCCGGGCGGAGGCGAAATATGAGAGCGCCGATCCATACGCGGTGGACCCTTTTGCACGCTTGCCTGCAATGAAGTTTAATTCGGCGACCTGTTCATGTTCTTCGGTTGATGTGAGAAGGTCAGAGCCGCGGTTGAGCTGGTTTACGATTTCGAAGATGTTTTCTTCAACTCCCGGTGGCGCCGTTTGGGACGCCAGCAGACGCCCGATTCTCAGGTGGAGTGAGGCACGCGCGCCCTCGGGTATGAGAGAATATGCAGCTTCCTGCACGCGGTCGTGGAGAAACTTATATGCTCGTTCCGAGCGCAGAACAAGTCCCGACCGCACGGCTTCCTCCAGGTCACTTTGCATTATCTCCTTCGAGTCCTGGTAAACCGTTGTAAGCAGGGCGAAGTCCGCGCTATTGCCCAGACAAGCAAGGTGCTGCAAGGCTTTCTGCGTCTCGACTGGCAGGCGGTTCAACTTTCCGACCATGAGATCCACCACATTGTCGGTGTAGCCTTTGGCGTGAATGCGATTGATGTCCCAGGACCACCGCCCGGCGCTGTGATCGAACGTCAGCAACGCTTCCTCTGCAAGCGCGTAAATGAACTGAATCGCAAAAAATGGATTCCCGGCAGCCTTCTCGTGAATCAACTGCGCGAGTGGTGCTGCGCCCTCCGATTCGCAGTGAATGGAATCCACGATCAACTGGCTCAGATCCTCACAGCTCAAGGGCTCCAGGCTGATTTCCTTTAAAATGGCCCCAGATTGACGGATCGCTTCAAGCTTGCGAATCAGCGGGTGGCTGGAATCAACTTCGTTGTCCCGGTAGGCGCCGATCAACATCAGGTGCTTTACATCCGGTTGGGTCAGTAGATCTTCAAGCAGATCAAGCGTTGCAGGGTCGAGCCATTGCAAGTCATCGAGAAAGAGAGCAAGGGGATGCTCGGGACGTGCGAATACATCGATAAACCGCCGAAAAACCAGTTGGAAGCGACGTTGTGCGTCCTGTGGAGCAAGATCGGGGACTGGAGGCTGCTCTCCGATGATGAGCTTCAATTCCGGAACCAGGTTCACAATGAGCTGTCCGTTTGGCCCCAACGCCTCGCGAAACGAATCGCGCCACTCGCTCAACTCGGCTTCGCTCCTCCCCAAAAGCATTCGAACAAGGGTTTGGAAAGCCTGCGCCAGGGTGGCGTAGGGAATGTCGCGCTTGTACTGGTCGAACTTACCTGATGCAAGAATGCCGCGCGGGAGAACAAGTACCTTGTGGAGTTCGTTGACGACGGAAGACTTTCCGATGCCAGAGTATCCGGAAACGAGCACCAGTTCGGGCCTGCCGCTGGCAACGACGCGTTCGAAGGAGGCCAGTAACGTATCGATCTCGTGCTCTCTGCCGTACAGCTTCTCAGGGATGAGCAGCCTGTCGGGCGCGTCGTGCTGGCCCAGCGGGAAGTCGTCGATGCGGTGCTGACGCTCCCAATCGTTGAGGCAGTGCTCGAGGTCGCGCTCGACACTCGCCGCAGTCTGGTAGCGCTCCTCGGCTGTCTTGGCCAGCAGCTTCATGACGATTTGGGAGACAGCGACCGGCAGGTTGTCCAATCGCTCACTGGGCGGCAGCGGTCTTCTGGCGATATGACAATGCACCCATTCGATCGGGTCCGACACCGTGAATGGCAGAGCGCCGGTGAGCATCTGGTAGAGCGTGACGCCGAGCGAGTAAAGGTCGCTGCGCGAATCGATCGAGCGGTTCATTCGACCGGTCTGTTCGGGCGCCATATAGGCGAGCGTGCCTGCAATTAACTCTGGTGGCTCCGGAGCCTGGCGCTGGCGAGGCATACGGGAAGCGAGTCCAAAGCCCGACAGCCACGCTTCGCCCGTCGCAGTGTCGACAAAGACGTTTGCAGGTTTTATGTCTTTATGGACGAAACCGCGCTGGTGCAGATGCCCCAGCGACGCGGCAATCCCCATGCCAACCCTTAAAAACTGCTCCAGTTCCCATGGTTTGCCGAGGAGGCACGCAAGCACCTCGCCGCCCGGATTCTCGATCCGCAGTGCCGGTTTTCGGTCGAGATGAATGAACTCTAGAGGCCGTGCAGCCCAACCGGGATCGAGCTCATTCCGCAACTCATACGCGTTTTCAAGCCGCGCGATACCGCTAGGCGCGGATTGGTCCACGGCGGGGGCCAATACCAGGACTGGGCACGACGTTCCTCTGTGGGTGCTTTTCGACAGAAGGAAGTCCCCATCATTCCATACGGTCTCGAACTCGAAACTCGACAGCTCCGCCATTCGGAAAATTCTCTCGCAATACGATGGCACAAGCAAGGGATAAGAGGAGAGGTAAATTCCGCGACAATGCTCCAACCTCAGCGATCTTCGCGATCTTCCGTTCTTCGGGAGGAGACCGATTGCGGCGCGGCCCTTGGATGCAATTTGGATCACAGGACAACTGATGGAACGGAATGCGCGCATCCAATTGAACGAGGAACCACGAGGTCATTGTTCATTTCTGGACGCACTGAGAACCTCTGATGCCGAGAAAGCAGCAACCGAATTGGAATCTCGTAAAGCTTACGGATGCAAACACATGTACCGCCATTCGCTCTCTTGACTGGGGCTCAATTCCGGAAAACAGTGGCGAAAACCACTACGCTCTGTCCGTGATCTGCTTCTGGATTCTGCTGTTAAGCTGTGCTTCGGCGGCTTTCGTGTTCGAGCCCCGGCAGATGGCAAGGAAATAGGGATGTCGACACACCCATGGCGGAGTGGCTGAGTTCTTATCGTGCGCCCGCTGGAAGGAATGGCCAGGCCCGATACGAGTCATCAGGCGATGCTCATTGAACTACCGGTCGGTAATCCTTACTCTCGGCTGTGCCGTATACCCTACCTATATCGCTTGTGACGCCCGGTCGGTAGATTCCGAGCTTCTTCATCTTTGCAATCAATGTAGTGCGCTTCACTCCCAATTTGGCTGCCGCGCCCCCAGCTCCCCCGATGACCCAACCAGCACCTTGCAAGGATTGCAAGATCAGAGTCTCTTCTGAGTCCCTCAATATGCCTGGCAGAGTGACGGGAGTGTCGCGAACCACCTCGCCACGCGACGAAAGCAATGGATTCGGAAGTACCCCATGATCGGACAGGATGATTGCCCGCTCGATCAAGTTTTGCAATTCACGTATGTTCCCTGGCCAATCGTAGTCTTCGAAGGCGGCCAGTGTCTGGTCGGGGATAACGCTGATTTGCTTTCCTATGCGGCGCGAAAAGTTCTCTACGAAATACCACACTAAAGGCACAATATCCTCGCGCCGTTCCCGCAGGGGCGGCAGGACAACCGGAAACACGTCTAGGCGGTAATAGAGGTCGGCCCTGAATTCGTTCCGCTTCACCATCTGCGTTAGATCTCGGTGTGTCGCCGCAACCAGGCGCACATTCACCCGATGGGTTCGCCCGCTTCCCAAACGTTCGAATTCCTGCTCTTGCAGTACCCGCAGCAGCTTCGGCTGCAAAGCCAGCGGAATATCCCCTATTTCATCGAGGAAGAGTGTTCCTGTGTCGGCCATTTCGAAACGGCCCATTTTTTGGGCGACAGCCCCGGTGAAAGCGCCTTTTTCGTGGCCGAAAAGTTCGCTTTCCAGGAGCTCAAAAGGGATGGCCGCGCAGTTAAGCTTGATGAAAGGGCGCCCGCACCGGTTGCTGAGATTGTGGATGGCACGTGCGATTAACTCTTTCCCTGTGCCTGTTTCTCCAAGGATCAGGGCAGTAGAATCTGTCGGTGCGACACGGCGCACCTGCTCGAGTACAAGTTCCAACGCAGAACTGTTCCCAACGATTTGCTCGAACCTGCGCTCAGTACGATCCCGATCAGCCGGCGGAACTCTCTGCATATTCTCCACAGAAGCACCCCA
This sequence comes from Occallatibacter sp., assembly GCA_036519195.1. GTDB lineage: Bacteria > Acidobacteriota > Terriglobia > Terriglobales > Acidobacteriaceae > Telmatobacter. Next base: position 20,931 of record DATDLS010000569.1, read on the forward strand.
TACGCTTAAGGTCGAATGCGATGATTAGTTATCCAGCGCTGCCCGTACACTATCGAGCAGAATCTCGTCATCAAAAGGCTTCGCCAGGAACTCAACTGCACCTGCTCTTAAAGCCTGCAGGCGCATATCTTCCTCGCCATGTGCGGTAATAAAAATGATAGGAATTCTCTGTCGTTCCGAATTCAGTCTGGCCTGGAGTTCCAGGCCAGACATTCCCGCCATCCGGATGTCACTGATCAGACATGCGGTTTGTCCCTGTTTTCCCGATTGGAGGAACTCCTCGGCGGACGCAAAGGTCAATGCAGGCAATCCTGCCTCTTTCATCAGCCCCTGTAAAGCACTCCTGACGGAGTCATCGTCGTCAACAATTGCAACCATTGTCCGCTCTTCCCTTCGAGCCATGGTCGGAGCTTAATCCGGCTGACAGATCAGCACAATTATGCTTTGGTATAACTCGTCCCGGGAACCCGGCCACGGCCTTCGACGACCCATTTACCCGCGTAGACGGGTGTCAGGTCATAAAACTCTGAAACGCTGGAGTCTTTCCGCCATCTTCACCAGGTCCGCAAGGGATTCGGCCTGCATCTTGTGCATTACGCGGGCACGATGGACTTTAATCGTAATCTCACTGGTGCCAAGTTCCGATGCAATCTGCTTGTTTAGCATGCCAGAAACCACCAGGCTCATGACTTTGCACTCGCGTGGGGTTAGCATTTCGTACCGCTTCCGCACCGCGTCGAGCTCCTTGTTGCGCTGGCGAATCAAGCGATCACGGGCGAGCGCCTGTTGAATGGCGCTGAGAAGCGCTACATCATCGAAGGGCTTCGTGAGAAACTCCATTGCTCCGGACTTCATAGCCCGCACCGTCATGGGAATGTCGCCATGTGCGGTGATGAACACAATAGGAATATGAAGACCGGCCTTTGTCAGCTGCTGCTGGAAATCCAGCCCGTTCATTCCCGGAAGGCTCACATCCAGAATCAGGCAACTAGGACCATCCGACTGTTTTGCGCGCAGGAAGTCTTCTGCTGTCTCGAACGATTGGGAGTTCAGGCCTGCCGATTTCAGCAAACCCTGAATCGATGCCCGCACACCGGCATCATCGTCGACCACGAAAACCGTCGATTTGTCTGCCAACATCATTTAAACGCATGATAACTCAGCTTTGGGAGCACAACCGGTTTCCAGGTCCCAGAAGACATCGTAATGGGCACCAAAACAAGCAGCTTCATTGCTGCCAGACAAGGAGAAAGGGAAAGGGAAAGGGAAAGGGAAAGGGAAAGGTGGCCGGTCTACCGTAACAGGCAAAGGACGTTGCTCAACGGGCGGGAACTGTCAATGAATGCATTGTGCCGGATACCGCCAGGGCGGGGACGTAGACAGGCTACCTCCACTAGCAGTAGGATGCCTACAGCCATGGATTCGAAGGACCTATATCGGAACCGGATTGAACTGCTTCAGGGCACAGTTGACATGCTCATCCTTCAGACATTCGAGCGGGGCCCGCAACACGGTTACGGAATCGTCCAAGCCCTGCGCCTCCAGTCGGGGGAAGCTCTTCAGGCAGAAACCAGCTTTCTTTATCCGGCTCTTCACCGTCTGGAGCGCCAAAGCTGGGTCCTTTCGGAGTGGAAGCAATCGGAGAGCAAAGAGCCGGCGAGCTACCACTGCATTACGGCCGAAGGCAAGAAGCGTAGAGCCTCAGACCGGAGCAGACGGGAACGGACTGTCGAAGCGATTGGCTCGATCATCGATCCCCAACTAGTAGGAGATGAGGCGTGAGTTTCCGATTCAATCTTTTCACCAATCGCAAGCGGGATCTCGATAAAGAGATTGAGGCTCATCTTCAGATGGCCATTCAAGACCGCATAGGCAGCGGGGAGTCATCTGACACCGCAAGGCAATCTGTGCTTCGAGAGTTTGGCAACGTCGTGTTGGTTAAGGATGTAACTGGAGAGCAGTGGGGCTGGTCGCGATTGGGACGGCTGCAGCACGATGTGCGTTACGCATTTCGGCAACTAAAAAGGAATCCGGGGCTGACCACCCTAGCGATTCTAATGCTCGCGGTAGGAATAGGGGCGAACACGGCAGTTTTCAGCGTATTTAACCAGGTACTCATGCAAACGATGCCTGTCCGTGATCCGAACGAATTGGTCGTTTTAAGCGAGAAATCGGGGATAGAAGTCGGTTCGTTGAGTTCATGGGGAGACAACTCCTTCTATTTCTCCTACCCGTCTTATCTCTCGTTACGTGACGGAACCCATACGCTGGAGGGTCTGGCAGCGTCCGCATTTGACTGGGTCAATCTGGCGACTGGAGATTCGGCCGAAAACGTCGTTACCGAATTCGTCACTGGCAACTACTTCGATGTCGTCGGAGTTCGTCCTCTCCTCGGTCGGGTCCTTACTCCAGCCGACGACGTTTATCACAAAGCTAATCCAGTCGCCGTGCTCAGCGATGGATTTTGGCAAAACCGCTTCGGAAGCGATCCGGCAATTTTAAACCGGGTCGTGCACGTGAATGGCAAGCCATTCACAATCGTAGGTATAGTTCGCTTTCGCGGTCTCACCAATCAATATGTGCCGGCTCTCTTTGTTCCGATTACGGCGCAAAACCAGGTGATCCCGGGCAGCGACAGGTTGAGGGACGGACTGTGGCGATGGATCACCCTTGTTGGGCGACGCAGAGTCGGCATATCCCAACAGGAAGCAGAAGCCGAACTGGATGGGCTCTGGCGGAATTGGCGGAGAACTGCACTCGCGACGATTCATCGGAGTGGTGATTTCAATGAGCAGTGGATGCAAACGAGGCTTTCGCTTCGAGACGGTGCCCGGGGCCTTCCTTTCCTTGAGAGCCTGCTCGGCGATCCCGTGAAAGTGCTGTTCTGGATGGTAGTGGTGGTTCTGGCGATCGCTTGCGGGAATGTGGCGAGTTTGCTCTCCGTGAAGGCAGCACGACGGCAGCGTGAACTCGCCTTGCATGGTGCCCTTGGTGCCAGCCGTCTTCAGATGTTTCGCCAGCTCTTGATGGAAGGGATACTGCTCGGTCTTCTTGGATCGATTGCCGGGGTATTGATCGGTGCAGTTGGACTGCGTGCGATCTTGGAGATGATCCCTCCGACCAGTACATTGCGAGACGCGCTGACAACTCAACTGGACTGGCACATACTTTCGTTCGCTGCAGGCTCGGGCATCATGACAAGTGGTCTGTTTAGCCTGGCGCCTGCTCTGAGCAGCATGAGGATTAACTTGATCGAAGCGTTGCATTCAGAATCGAATGCGACAACAGCGAAGACCGGCTTCCGCAACATACTGATCGCTGGAGAAATCGCACTGAGCGTGGTCTTGTTGATGTGTGCTGGCCTATTTGCCTGGACTCTTTATCAGTTGCGGTCGATCAAGCCGGGGTATTCGACCACCCATTTGGTCGCATTCTCAGTAGATGCATCGGCTCTGGGCAAGCAAAGCGGGCAGGTACGGAACGAGTATGAGTCAATCAGTAAACGGCTGAGCAATCTCCCCGGTGTGGGCAGCGTGAGCTATGCATCCATGACCCTGCTCTCCGGTAACCAAAGTGGGGGAGATATCGTCGTGGGCGGTTATTCAGCACAGCCGAACGAGGAGATCTCGCCAGACTTCAATTGGATTACGCCGGGGTTTCTGGGGACGATGCAAATTCCCCTTCTGGCAGGCCGCAACTTCAATGCACAGGATCGTACCGGATCGCAAAAGGTTGCGATCGTCGATGAAGAGTTTGTCAGGCGATATTACGGAGGGAAGACACGGGTGGCAATAGGGAGCTTGCTGGGACTCGGAGATGGCGCCAAACTTAACACTCAGATCGTGGGTGTCGTGCCCAATCTTCGCTCAGTGAGACTGCAGAATCCTCCGGGATCTCCGTTCCTCTATTTGCCCTACGATCAAATCTGGACGATGAGACATTCCTATCCTGCGGCATATTATGTGCGCACCAACATCAAACCGGAAGAACTCGCTGCGGCCATTCGAAAAACAGTGATGAGCGTGGATCATACCCTGCCGATTGTGGGACTGCAAACAATGCAGGAACAGGTTGATTCGTCGCTGTTTGAACAGAGGCTGATGGCGACGCTCGCCGTTACGATGGGCGGATTGGCTCTGTTCCTGAGCGCAATCGGCTTATATGGCGTGCTGTCATTCGCTGTGACACAGAAGAAAAGGGAGATGGGGATCAGAGTAGCGCTCGGAGCGAGCAAGAGGGACCTTGCGATGCTTGTAATGCGCCGGTTGGCAGTTCTCGTTGGAGCTGGAATTGTCGTGGGTGCCCCGTTGGCATGGGCTGGACAGCAATTATTGCGGCAAGCGGCGAGTGTGAGTGGAAGCGCCGTATGGATGTTTGCCGGAAGCGCCATCATCCTGTGCGCGGTGTGCGGACTAGCGGGATATTTCCCTTTGCGGCGCGCCATGTCGGTTGATCCAGTGCGTGTATTGAGAGCAGAATGACAACACTTCAGGGATTCGCCAACAGCATCCGGAAAGGAATCGGGTCCCACCGCATGATCACCTTTATCCGGCAGCGTTAGATCGGGATGTGAAGAAAGCTCACGAGCATCCTTCCATTGGTGTGCCACTGTGCGCCAGTAAAGATGATGAAGTCGTAGAGCATGCCCTTAGCCCCACGCTATCTCCGGCCCACGCTGCCTCCGGCCCTGATTGCCGAGTACCAGGCGCAACTCCCCACAGGTGAGCCGGAAGCCATCACAATGAGTCCAAAGTTCTGCACGCTCGCGACTTCGAAGTCGGGATCGAGCCAATGGCGACCGGGCCAGCACTCGTCAAATCCTGCAGCCGCGAATCGCACGACCTGCGGCTCTGGCGAGCGTTGTTCGTTGAACTCGCAAAGCCGCACTTCGCATCCGCCCTGTACTCCTGCTTCAAACCGGCTCTGAGACTGTATTTGCCTTTTCATCCTCGCGCATGGCGCCTGCCCATCTGCGAGCAATCATCGAGGACCAACGCTCGATGACCAGATCCAATCTCCAGCCGCTGACTCAAGTTGCTCGCGTGGCTCGAGTCTTTTTCCCCGTAGACTTCTTCCCGGAGCGGGGTTCATCCAGAAACCGGATGCGCGGGGGGAGGCCCATCTTGATGCGCTCGGCTTCTCGCTGGTGGACGGTGATATAGACGTCGTCCGGGTCACGCAGCTTCTCCTCCTCGCTGCGCTGTTGGCTTTGAAAGAGCCAGGCTTCTGTATGCTCGACGCCTGTCATCGACTCCACGATATCCAGGCTGATTGCAGCCCGAACAGACTGAATCAGAGACTGGTTGTAGAGAAGGGCTTCCGGGTCGATGGCAAACTTGTTGCTCAGCTCTTCGAGCAACTCGACCATCTTCTGCGCGCACAGATTGAACTGATAAAGATGCTCATAGACCGGAAACCGCAGCGGCGGTGTTCCCGTTCCTGCGTGGCGCACGGCACCTTGCCATTCCTGTTGGCGCTCTTCCGAAACTTGGCTGTTGCGGAAAAGCTCTCGAAACAAAGGGTTTGTGTCAGAACCGGACCGGCGGGTATTCTTAGACGTAGCCATATTGTCGCCTTTCGTAGGAAGGTGAGTGTGGTCAGGGATGCGTTAGTGGTGAGACACTACCGCATCCCGCTGTTAGCGCGTTGTGCAAACCGGTATGACGAATACCGGAATTCCAGTTCAGCAGAATAGTACCACGAGCCAAGTGATAAATTCAATTGATACATATCGAAAATCGGAAAAACCTGAGGGTTGGATCACTCAGGCCGAAGCGGCGCGAATCCGGGGCGTCTCTCAACAGGCAATAGACAATCTCGTAAAAAGGAACCGTTTCAAGACATTAAAGCTTGGCGGGAAAACCTTATTGAATCGCGCAGATGTCGCGAATTATCAACCGCAACCGCCTGGACCTCGATCAAGTAAGAAATGCAGCGAAGCAGAATCGACTCGACTTCAGGATCACCGCCAATCTCCAGCACAGGACGGCAGATCCAGAACCCAATCATCCGCGCAGCAAAATAAGTACTTGATAAACAAAAGTGGAAACGACCAGAATCTTCAGAAATATATTTCTCAGGCTGAAGCTGCTCGTATTCGAGGCGTGTCCTACCAGGCCATCACGGACCTAATCAAGAGAGGTCGGCTGACCACAGCCATTGTGGCGGGCCGTCCCGTCGTTCTTCGCTCCGAGGTCGAGAGCTTCGTAGCGCAGCCGAAGCTGGGCCGCCCGGCCAAGAAAACAGTCAGCAAAAAATCGACGAAAGGAAAATGAAAGCAGCTTTTCCGCTTCCTGCTGATCTTGCAACTCCGACGCTCACGTGCGATCACTTCAGTGAGCGTCGGTAGATGTGACGCCCTCCCGATATCCAAGGCGGAAAAATGGATCAAGGAGGGCCTGGCCGGTTTTGCGATTCACTTCGAAGGTGCGAGGATCGCGTCGAGCCGGTCCGGTGTGTCCTCTGCCC
>DATDLS010000570.1:0-43852 GCA_036519195.1 Occallatibacter sp.
TGATGGACAAAGTGCTCAACGTTCAACATCCGCATGCTGAAATGCTGCCGCAGATCATCGCTTTGGTGTTTGGAGCGATGGTGGTGCAGGCCATCACCTCGTTCTCGCTGACGCAGGTATTGTCAAAAGCCGGCCAGCGGCTGATTGCCGAGATGCGCCGCCAGGTGCAGAAGCATGTGGGTTTGCTCTCGGTGTCCTACTACGATGAAAACCGCACCGGCACACTGGTTGCCCGCATCATGTCGGACGTCGAAGGCGTACGGAACCTCGTCGGCACCGGGCTGGTAGAGTTTGTCGGCGGACTGCTCACCGCGGTTCTGTCCTTCATTTACCTGTTGTATTTGAGCACAACGGTTACGCTGACCGTGTTTGCCGTCCTGGGTGCCTTTGTCTTTGTGCTGCAGTATGGATTCAAGACCATTCGTCCCATCTTTCGCGAACGAGGCAAGATCAACGCGGAAGTGAGCGGGCGCCTGGCGGAGACTTTGGGCGGTGTGCGCGTCATCAAGGGCTACCACGCCGAAGAGCGCGAAGCGACGGTCTTTTCCGCCGGTGTGGAGCGCCTGCTGGCCAACGTGATGAAATCGCTGACCATGACCAGCACATTGGGCGCGGCATCCACGACGGTGCTCGGCCTGGTGTCCTCCCTGGTGATGTGGTTCGGCGGCCAACGGGTGCTCGGCAACAGCTGGACCGTCGGTGACTACTTCAGCTACAACTTGTTTCTCGCCTTTATGATCGCGCCGGTGTTCCAGGTGGTGAACATCGGCACGCAATTGACGGAGGCATTTGCCGGCCTTGATCGCACCAGCGAGATCATGGCCGAGCTGCAAGAGAATCAGGCGCCGGAACGGACGAAGAAGATTCCTCCGATCAAGGGGACAGTGCGCTTTGAGGATGTGGTGTTTGCCTACGAGCCAGAGAAGCCGGTGCTGCATGGCATCAGCTTTTTGGCCGAGCCCGGCTCGGTCACGGCGCTGGTCGGTTCTTCCGGCTCGGGCAAGTCAACCATCATCAGCTTGATTTGCGCCTTTCACTCACCCGGCCAGGGACGCGTGCTGGTGGACGATTTCGACCTCGCCCAGGCGGATCTGAATACCTATCGCTCGCAACTGGGAGTGGTGTTGCAGGACTCGTTCCTGTTCGACGGCAGTATTCAGGAGAACATTATGTTCTCCCGGCCCGATGCCACCGAGGAGCAGTTCCTGTTTGCTTGCCGCACGGCGCGCGTGGATGAGTTTGCCGAGCGCTTCCCGGAATCCTACAGCACCATCGTGGGCGAGCGCGGTGTGAAGCTTTCCGGCGGCCAGCGCCAGCGGCTCTCGATTGCGCGCGCGCTGCTAGCTGAGCCGCGCATTCTGATTCTGGACGAGGCCACGAGCTCGCTCGATTCCGAATCCGAAGCCATGATTCAGTCCGGCCTGAATCAGCTCATGCAGGGGCGCACCACCTTCGTGATTGCGCACCGGCTCTCGACCATCCGCCGCGCTGAACAAATCCTGGTCATCGAGCAGGGAAGAATCGTCGAGCGGGGCAATCACGCCGAGCTGTTCGCCCTTGGCGGCCGCTACTACGACCTCTACACGCGCCAGCATGGGCTGGAAACCAACCTCTTCCTGGCGCCCGGCGAAGGGGACGTGGTTCCCGCCTAGGCGGCCATTCCAAAAGCGATCCCCAGCTGCCCCGCCCGGGATTTTTCCGGCGCATATCGGCTCGAAGTGCAAAGATCCATGAGTCTGCGAAGGCCTATGCCACGTCCTATCGTGTAGGGCGCCAATCTCACGGATGGAAATCGCGTCTCAGAACTTGACACGGCGACTCCCGGCCAGCAGACTGGGAGAGCCACCACTTGACGAAATGGAGGACCATAATGCGAGACACAGCTCCTCAAGGTACCTATAAAGTTCAGGCACTTGATCGCGCTTTTGCGGTGCTTGACTTGCTGGGAGAGAGTGAGACGCCGCTCGGCTTGGCGCAGGTCGCCTCGTCGCTGCAACTGCACAAGAGCACGGCTCATCGCTTTCTTATGGTGCTGGAGCGGCATCGCATGGTTGAGCGCACCTCAACGGGTAAGTTTCGCCTCGGTCTGCGCCTGTTCGACTTTGGCAATCGGGCCATCGAGCAATATGACCTGCGTGATCGCGCCCAGCCGCACCTGCGCCGCCTGGTGGCGGAGACCGAAGAGACCGCGCACCTTTGCATCATGGAAGCCGCGCGGGTGATTTACATCGACAAGATCGAGCCGGCGCGTTCGGTGCGCATGATCACGCGCGTCGGCGCCAGCAACCCGGTGCATTGCACGTCAGTAGGCAAGGCCATCCTGGCGTTCCTTCCCGAAGAGCGTGCCGCTGAAGTCGTGCGCCGCACACGCTTCGAGCGCTTCACGCATCGCACTATCGCCAGCGCCGACGCACTGCGCACGGAGATGGAAAAGACCCGTCGCCGCGGCTACGCTGTCGATGACGAGGAGTTTGAAGAAGGCCTGCGCTGCATCGCCGTCCCGCTTCTTGATGCGCAGCGGCTTCCGGTCGCAGCTGTCAGTATTTCCGGGCCGTCCTTTCGCGTGACTGCGCAGAAGCTTCCTTCGATCGCCAACCAGCTGCTGCAGTGCGTTCGCGGAATTTCCAGCGACATGGGCTATACATCCGCGGCCCGTGCCAATCGCGCCGCTTTGTCTGCCTAGTCTCGCGGCCGTTTTTTGAAATCTGGATTCAAGTGTGAGTGGCAAGTCCGCCCCGCACGTTTTGTCCGTGTCTTGGTCTCGGCTTTGCCGATCCTGGCCGGGGTGGAAGACCAATTCCTCGATTCATCCGGATCAATTCGACCAACGAATTGAAGACAGTTGCTCTGGCAGCCGGCCCGAGGAGAAACTCTCCATTGAACTTTCCAGCAACCTTTCGTCCACGAGCTGAATCAATTCAACGTTGACAGGATGCGTGTGTTCACCGACACGCACGACGCTTTCAGGAAAGGCTGGTGGCAGTAACGGCCCTCTCCGCCGTATTCGATCGCACTGCAGGCGCAGGCTTGTGGAATCGAGATCACACCGAGTCTTCCGTTAGCCGGCGATTTTTTGTTTTCGCGGTTCTGGCGTTCGCGACGGCCGCCCGAGCTCAATTTCGCGCTTCCATTTAGGGTGTGGCCGCCGATCCGCAGGGCCGATTGCCTGCTGCTCAGCATTGTCTGGTTCGAGTATCCTTTTGGGGAATACACGTCCGCTTGATCGAAAAGAGGTTCTCGCGTGGTGCCATTCAAACAATGGACTCTTGCAGCACTGCTCCTTCCAGGCCTTACGATTCGCTCTCCGTATGGGCTTGCCCAGGAGCAGATCGTGGTCGACGCCCAGGCACACGCGACGCCTTTTCCGCATTACTGGGAACAGATGTTCGGCTCCGGGCGGGCCATTCTTTCCTTGCGCGAAAGCTACCGTGAAGATCTGCGCGCTGTAAAACAGGTGGCTGACTTTCACTATGTGCGCTTCCATGCAATTTTCCACGATGAACTGGGCGTCTATAACGAAGACGAGCACGGCGATGCGGTCTATAACTTCTCTTACGTTGATCAGGTATACGACGGGCTACTAAAGAATGGCGTGAAGCCGTTTGTGGAGATCAGCTTTATGCCCAAAAAGCTGGCCTTTAATCCCGATGCCCTGCATCCGTTCTGGTACAAGCAAAATGTGTCGCCGCCCAAGAGCATGGAACGCTGGGATGATTTGATGAAACACTTTGCCCAGCACCTGGTGGACCGGTATGGAATCGACGAAGTGGCAAGCTGGTACTTCGAGGTTTGGAATGAGCCGAATATTGATTTCTGGAATGGAATCCCCCGACAGAAGTCTTACTTTGAGTTATACGCACATACGGCTCGCGATTTAAAGGCAGTCAATCCGCGATTGCGCGTTGGAGGGCCGGCCACGGCGGCTGCGGCGTGGGTGGGAGACTTTCTGAAGTACACGACCGAGAACAAGATCCCGGTGGACTTTGTTTCGACGCACGGCTATGCCGACGATACCGTCGAGAATCTGTTCGGGACGAGCGAAGAGGTTCCCATGGATGAACGCGTGTGCCGCGCTGCCGCCAAGGTCAGGGGCGAAATCAAATCGTCCGCGCAACCTGATCTTCCTCTTATGTGGACCGAGTGGAATGTCGAAGGCATGATGGCGTCGCGCGACACAATCTTTGTTGGTCCCGCGCTGGCCAACACGATTCGCCAGTGCGACGGTCTGACGGACATGCTTTCTTTCTGGACATTCTCCGACGTGTTTGAAGAAGGTGGCCCCATTGCGAAGCCATTTGAAGGAGAGTTTGGATTGCGCGCCAAGGGTGGGATCAACAAACCAAGCTACTATTCCTACGGCCTGCTACATCAGCTGGGAAAGGAACGGATTGCCAGCGCATCGAAAGATGCAATTGTGACCAAGTCGGTAAATGGCGAAGTCGAGATTGCCGCCTGGAACCTGGTTGATCCTGACCAACAGGGCTCGACGCGAAGCATAGAATTCGAGTTTCTCAACGTGCCGGCGGATGCTCAAGCCAGTATTCAGCGTGTCGACGCCGAACACGGCAACGTGCTGCCGCATTATGCGGCAATGGGCCAGCCGCTCGATCCAACGCCGGAGCAGGTGGAAAAGCTGAATCGCGAGACGGCTCTTGCTCTGCCGGAACAGTTACGGCTCAAAGGGGGCCGGTTGAAGTTGTCGCTCGCTCCGAATACGCTTGTGCTCATCAAGGTCGAGCCTTAAAGGTCGAGCCTTAGATCCGCTCGCCTCACATCCCTTTGACCGATCCTTAGAATCGGTCCCCCTTGAGCGCGCAGCCGACTTACTCGTTCATGCGTGCTCGGAGAATCGCATTGCTCACCGGCATTTCATGAAGCAGCAACTCGTTGGCCTGCACCAGCGGGTTGGCGTGAAACCACTGCTGCACGACGTTATCGCGAAGCAGATTGAGGATCGCAAGCAGCGACATACCCTGATGGTGGGCCATCCATTCGCGGACCAGCACCGGCTGCTTGGCAGGCGTGCTGGAGTAATCCGCTGCTTCGTAGAAGCCGAAGGCCCCCACCCAGCCCGCGGAGTCCATGTGGCGGAGATTTTGAACAGCTGCCAGCGAATCCACTCCGAGGGCAAGGAATGTGGAGTAGGGCGAGATGACCGGGCCCGCGGTCGCTTCAATGAAGAGCGCGATCTGCGGTACTCCATAAGCCTGGTAGTGATAATGGCCGGCATCGTCAGTGCGCGACGCGCCTGACTCGGAAATGCCCCAGGGAATGTTAAGCTGGCGCGCAAAGGCACGCTGCACAGCGACACAAGCGGCAAGCGTTCGAGAGATGAGCGTGTCAGGATAGCTGCGCATCCACAGAGCCGGCATCAGGTACTCAAACATGGTGCCGGTCCAGGACAGAAGCAGAAAGCGGCCGAAGGCATGCGCATGATCGCGCCCCATTTTGAACCAGCTTTGCTGCGGCAGTTGATCACGCGCAATGCCCAGAAAGGTGGCGATGCGTGCTTCCGAGGCGATCATGTCGTAGCACGCTTCGTGGAGCTTTTCGGCGCGCACGTCATAACCGATGGAGAGAATGCGACGGCCGGGATCGGCGAGGAAAGCGAAGTCGGTCTCTTCTGCCATGCGCTCCGCCGTTTGGGCGAGAGAATGCAGGGAGGATGAGAGGGAGCGCAGTTTCTCATTGGCCGCCGGCAGCGCTGCTTGCAGTTGCTCGCCCAGTGCAAGCAGCTGTGCATTGCCAATCAACCTGAGCCAGGCGCGGCGCAGATTCATATCCAGCTGCTCGGCAAATGTCGCAGCTTCGTCGATCGTCTGCGCGAAGGATTCGGGCTTGAACAGCAGTTCCGGAATTTCGCGCAACGGTTGAAACTCAGGTCGCAACCAGGGCATGTAGTCGTTGAGAAGGGCGACAATCGCATGGACACGCTGTTCGGTTTCGTGAAGCCACCAGGGATCTTCATATCGATCCGGCGACTGGGCAGGCGCAGATGTGATGGTTCCAAAGGCAGTAGAAATCCAGGCGATCCATTCAGCAACAGAGGCCGAAAGAGAGGGAAGCGCCAGTTGCGCGAATGGACCACGATCGCCGTTCTCCATGCGGAGCAATTGCCAATGGGTGCGAAGCCCGCTGAACAGCTGCGGGTCAAGCAAGGGTCGCCGCGCAAGTGCGACAGCTCCGGAGCGGAGGGTGTAGAGAGAAGCCACGAAGTTGCCGCTATCGACGGAGGAGACAAAGGGCTCGGCATTCAGTGGCTTGAGCGTCTGCGTGTCGTACCAGTTGAAAAGATGGCCGCGGTGTTTTTCCAGCTTCTCAATCGTTGCCAGGGATTGGCTGCTAAGCGCGGCGAATTCCGGCGCGGTGAGGAAACCCAACTCGCATGCCGCCTGGCGCGCATTCAGCAGAAGGCCAACGTTGGTGGGAGAAACGCGCGCTGCTTCAAACAGACCTTTCTCTTCTACATTGTCAGGGATGAGGTAGTTGTGGCTCGCTCCGCCGAATTGGGAAAAGTAGCGCCAGATGCGCAGCGCGTGAGTTTGCAGAAATGTTTCTCCGGCGGCGTCTAGCCGCTTGTGCTGCTCGCGCGGCTGGGCGTTGAGCCACGCGGTCACCAGCGGAGCCATGCACCACAGCAAGAGAATGGGCGCTGCCACAGTGAGGGCGTGATGGTGACGAGGATTGATGGCGAACACCAGCGCTGCTGAAACGCATGCGACAACGGGTGTGAGGACCAGATATCGATCTGCAGGAGTATTTCTGCTGGTGCGGGCTTCAGCCTCTGCGGCTGTTTCCCATTCCAGCAACCGCTCGCCGGTGATGAAACGTCGAACCAGCGCACGCACGATTGCATCCAGCGAGAGAAGAGCCTGATGGGGAAGATAAACGATGTTCAACAGAACGCCGAGTACTGCTTTCCAAAAGCCTGAGAAGGCGTCAGCGACGCTTCCTTTGCCGGTGCTCTGCGCGGCGCGCCCAAGGCCGAAGCTCAGCTGCACGAGCGTCGGAAAGAGGATGAGCACAAGTGGGACGATGGTCCAATAGAGCGGGCCACCGGGAAGGCCGATCCAGCCGGCGACAAAGAGAATGAACGTGAATGGTTCTACCAGCGATCGGCGCAGATTATCAAATATCTTCCAACGCGAAACTTCGGAGATCGGATTCTTGACCCAGTGGTGAGATTCATCGGGAACGCGCGAGAACATCCATTGCGCGATCTGCCAGTCGCCGCGCACCCAGCGATGTTTGCGGCGGTTGAATGCGCTCAGGTGCGACGGGTAATCGTCGATCAGTTCAATATCTGTGGCCAGGCCTGCGCGCGCATAGGCGCCTTCGATCAGGTCATGGCTCAGCAGGGAATTACGCGGGAAGCGGCGATCAAGGACAGCATGAAAGGCGGCGACTTCGTAAATGCCCTTGCCTGTAAAACTTCCCTCGCCGTACAGGTCCTGGTAGACGTCGGAGATGGCGCGCGTATAAATGTCGAAGCCGCTCTGGCCAGAATAGATAGCCGCCATGCGGGAGCGTGAAGCAGAGCGGACGCTGACTCCGATACGCGGCTGCAGGATGCCATAGCCGGCGACCACGATGCGCAACTTGGGATGGATGATGGCCTGGTGCAGGGGATGTGCAATGGCGCCGACCAGACGGGATGCGGAGCCGCGCGGGAGCTGGGTGTCAGAGTCAAGCGTGAGCACATAGCGGACCTCGCGCAGCAGGTCAATTCGACCCGCTTTGATGGGGAAGGCATCGAAGTCGCCGGCCAGCAGCTTATTCAGGTCAATAAGCTTTCCCCGCTTGCGCTCCCAGCCCATCCAAACTCCCTCGCGCACGTTGAAGATGCGATGACGATGAAGAAGAATGAATCTCCCCGTGTTCTGGCCGGCGTATTTGTGATTCAGCTCCTCGATCAGGTGAACGGCCAGTTCGACGAGAGGATCCGCGTCTCTGGCGCGGGGTTTGCTCACCGCGTCCGGCAGGTCCGTGAGCAGAGCGAAATGCAGATGGGGATCGCGGTTGGCGAGGAAGCGGACTTCCAAGTCGTTCGCCAGGGATCGAACCTGCTTTTCATCCATCAACAGAGTTGGAACCGCCACAAGCGTGGTGCAGCCAGCAGGAACACCCTCGCTGAAGTCGAGCTTGGGCAGAGGTGCGGGGTCGAAGATCGAGGTGACAGAGTTGTTGGCTAGATCTGTCGCACACTGCATCACGGGAAGAACGAGGAAAATGGCGGCGATAAGACAGTCGACCAGTGAGTAACGCGACAGTGGAAGGATGAGGGCCGCGAGGAAACCGAGGGTGATCAGCTGAATGCCGCTGATGTAAAAGTCGTCTGCGTGAGCGCGAATGACGGCGCGTGCCCGCACCACAGCGGACGGGTGAAAGTTCGTCCGCTCGGCTAGCTTGGGAAAGCCTTTGTCGATGAGGTAATAACCAACATGGGCATGACGGCGTTGGATGCGAGGATCATCGGAAGGGTGATGGGCGGATTCTCGAGCAAGGTCAACGGTGGCTTGCGCAACCTGCAGCTCGGTGCAGTCGGAGTAGCGTGCAACCAGTGCAACACGCTTACGATAAAGCTCGCGGCTGTCAAACTCCATGGCGGCGTAGGTCTCGGCCGGATCCTGGCGCAGCGTTTCTTCAAACACGATCAGCGGCTCGGTGAGCGAGGCCCAGTCCGTATGGCTGATGGTGCGAAGACTGGCAAGGCCGACAGTTACCGGAGATTCGGCGACCAGATTAGTGGAACGAAGCAGAATACTGGCTTCATCGAGCAGCGACTCGAGCAAAATGAACTTGAGGAACGGGGCCATAGTCCCCAGTTCCAGCAGGGCTAACGGTTCATGCGCCTGCATGGCTTCCATGAAGGCGCGAAAGCTCACGCCGGAGAAATGCCCATGCACTGCGCGCAGATAGAGAGCGGCAGCGGCCGCCGCGCGTGGTTCATCTCTCTGTGCCGGGAGTACGACGCGGGGGAGTCGGGCGATCACGTGAAGCTGGTTTATCAATCCGCTCACCGCCGAGCGCATCATGCGCGCGTTGGCACGGATCTCAAGCAACGCCGCGCTGTTGCTCGAGGGCGATGAGGGAGCCTGCGGGAGCAAGGCGAGATCGTGCTCCAGTTGCTTCAGGGCGCGGCGAGCCGTTGCAATGCGTGCAGGGAAAGTTCCTTTACCCGTGGGGCGCGGCACTACGTCCCATGAGGAGGCGGCGCGTAGAAGCTCCAACATCTCGTTGGTGAGAGGCTGCTGGGTGTCGGGAATCGTCGCGGTGTCAGTCATAGGGATTCAACGGTAACTCGCGGCTTGCATTTCAAACATGGCAGCATAGCGGCCCCCGAGCGTAATCAGTTGTGAGTGAGTACCTTGTTCCACCAGCCGGCCGGCCTCGAGCACAACAATGCGATCGGCCATGCGAACCGTGGAGAAGCGATGAGAAATAAGAAGAGCCATTTTTCCGTAGGTGAGCTCTGCGAAGCGCTCGAAAACTTCAAGCTCGCTGCGAGCGTCGAGCGCCGCGGTTGGCTCATCGAGAATCAGCAACTGGGCATCCCGCAGGTAGGCACGTGCCAGCGCCAGCTTTTGCCATTCGCCGCCGGACAGGTCAACGCCGCCCTCGAAGCGGCGGCCAAGCATCTGGCCATACTTGCCGTGAAGCTTGGCAATGACTTCCGATGCAAGGCTTTTTTCAGCGGCATACTCCAGTTCTTCCTGAGTATGCGGAATCTCGATTCGGCCGACGGCGATGTTCTCGCTGGCCGTCATCTCGTAACGCATAAAGTCCTGAAAGATGACGCCCATTTCCGCGTGGAGATCGGCCACGTCGTATTCCCGCAAGTCGATCCCGTCAAGCAGGACTTCGCCTTCGGTCGGATCGTACAGGCGCGTGATCAGTTTGACGATGGTAGTTTTTCCCTGGCCGTTTTCACCAATCAACGCAATGCGTTCGCCGGGGCTGAGTGTGAAATTGAAATTGCTGAGAACCGGCCGCTCGGTTCCCGGATAGGCAAAGGAAACATTGCGGAACTCAAAGCCGCGGACGATGGGACGCGGGGCAGGCAGGCCGTTCACCTTGGATTCGACGCGAGGCTTCATTTCGAAGAATGCAATCAGATCCGTGAGAAACAAGGCCTGGTCTGCAACGCCGGAAGCGGTGGAGAATGCCTGCTGGATATTGCTCATCGCCTGCATGATCGCCGTCGTGATCAGGGTCAGATCGCCAATGGTATACCGCCCCTGAAGGGTGCGGTAGATGCTCAACCCGTAAGCCGCGTAATAGCCAAGCTGCCCCAGAATGGCCAGCACGCCGCCCCAGAAGAGTCGCCGGCGGTTGAGGGCAACATTCTCTTCGTAAATGCCCTTGGAGAGTGCGGTGAAGCGTCCGGTCAGATATTCACTGAGGTTGAACAGCTTGAGCTCTTTGGCGGCTTCTTTGCTGCCTCCCACTTGGCGCAGGTAATCCATCTGGCGTCGGGCTGGGGTCTGGCGGAAATTCTTGGCGTAGGTGAGAAAGGCGAAGTGGCTCTCGCCGAGAAACGCGGGAACAATGCCGAAAATAAGCAGGAGAAGAAGAAAGGGCGAGTAGTACACCAGCACCGCGGAAAAGGCAACGGCTGAGATCGACTGCTGGATCAGGCGGCCCATCTGCTGGATCATCGCCAGCCTGTCTGTGGCCTGCACACGCGCCCGCTCCAGACGGTCGTAAAAGACCGGATCCTCGTACACCGTGACGTCAAGCGAGGCAGCTTTACGCATTACCTCCACGCTGACGTGATGGGTGTAGCGGTCGGCAAGCAGGTTGTCAAAGTAATCCACGGCACGCGAGAGGATCCCCGTCAACACGGCGAGGCCCATCTCGGTCCCAACCAGCCACCAGAAGTTCTGGGGCAAAGATCCATGGGTGCGGGCTTGAATGACACCGTTGATGATGGAGCGGGCCACTACCCCGATTCCTACCGGCAGAAAGGCAACCGCGATGCGAATCGTGATATTCCAGAAAACGACCCCGGGGCCAGACTCCCACACGAAATGCAGAACCGAAGGCACGTTTTTCAGTGCGCGCAGCCGGTCGCCCCAGGCGTTGCCGGGGGCCTTCTGCTCGTCGGGTTGTTTCTCACCGTGCTTGGCGGAGAGAGCTTGATCGTGCCTGGTCGAGGACATAGTTCATTTCGGTGCTGCAGGTGCCGGGAGCAAGCGTATTGCAAACACAATACGCCTTCCGCTGCCAAGGTCGCTGGAAAACGTCAATCTCGAACCGCGCGGTGCGTTGGATTCTACTTACAATGCGATGCATACGGGGGACGGATCGTTGTTTCTGAAGCGATGAGAAGGTCCCTCAGTCCGCCTTCCAGGGCGCGTCAATAAGGATTGAGTCCGGCGACAGCCATGCCGCGCTGGGCTTCCGGGTTCTTCATAAACGTTTCCCATACGAATCCGCTGCGAGCGTTTTCCGCCATCAGCATGGTGATCCCGGTGTCGATGCCAATCACGTCCGTGTCGTACCAGTCCGTGATCGGGTTAAAGGCATCGACAAAGCCGTAGCGGCACCACGCTTTGGGGTAGTGGTCGTGAATGGTTCTGAGCACGCGCATGGTGGCGTCGGGCAAGAATGGCAGCGAACCGCCGGCCGCGGCGGGAACGATGGTTCCGTCAATGGGGCCGGTGGCCGGTGGACCTCCCCATGCCACGTAACCTTTCTCAGAGTCCGACGCGGTGATCCCCCACAGCGCATTGGTGTAGTCGACAAACTGGACGTTCAACTCCAGGCAAAAGCGGCGATGGACGTCGGTCGCGATGACGGAGTTTTCAAAATAGTCTGCGTAGCGATCACGTTTTCCGCGAAAATCAAACCAGGCCTGGGAGTATTGGTGAACAAATAGCGGCGCAAAAGAGCCAATATAGCGCAGGCCATCGTATTCAAAGATGGTGCGTTTCCAGGCGAACCACGCGTCGCTTGAGAGTGGATGAGACGAGGAGCCCATGCCGAGCAGATACATCATCATCAGCTCGCTATAGAGATCCCAGCGCGATGGAATGAAGCCGAGTTCAGGGGTCCATCCGTGCGAGAGAAGGCTTGTGTCCTCCGAGAGCCAGGTCCATTCTACGCGGTCGAAGATGGCGTGGGCCAGCTCTGAAATTGTTTTGTCGTGAAAGTGCTGGCCGCAGGTGAGCACGCCGCAAAGCAGAAGCGCTGTGTCCACAGAGGACACCTCAGAATCCCACATTCTTTCGCCGGTATTGATGTTTGCAAAGTGGTAGAAAAAGCCCCGGTGCGTGGGCAGTTTGTGCCACAGGAATGACAATGCCTGGACGACTCGCAACCGGGCGTCTGCGTAGCTGACATAGCCGCGTTTTTCACCGATGCAGATGGCCGTGAGCGCGAATCCGGTCGACGCAATGCTGGCTGCCAGGCTGGTGTCTTTCGTGCGAATGTTGCAGCGGTCTTTGGTTAAGCCGGTGGGAGGATTGGACTGCTCCCAAAAGAAGAGAAAATTGGCGCGTTCCAGCTGATCGAGGAATTGATCATCCTCAGGTGTCAGAGACGTGGGCGTCGGCGGCTCCGCCGGGCGCGTGTGCGGGCGAACCGGCTCGACCTGCTGCGCGTTTTGATTCAGAATTGGAAGCGTCGAGGCGCCGGCAAGCGGCAGTCCCAGGGAAACGGCAGCGGCATTCAGCAGCAGTTTCCTGCGTGAGAATTCACTCTCTCGGTGACTATCAATTCCGACGATGTTTGATCGCTCTTTTCGCTCGATTCGATCCAAGCCTTCTGTCCTCACACGCTATGGTGAATGCGGCCGGGGGCCAATTCCTGCAGTCATTTGGTTTAGATGCAGAAAATTGCCTTGCGATCCGCCCCGCTCCGTACAGCGAATTGGTGAAAATTTGCGTCAAACCAGTTCAGGGGTGATTGGAATCGAAGTGACGCGCAGAAAGCTGTTCGTAGGTACGACGATCGGTGTGGTTGCGGCCGTGGCAGTGTTGATCATCGTGGTGCTGCGCACCCATCATTGGCGCCCTCGAGCGCTCACGATTCAAGGCGCCGTTATTCGCAAGGACGAAGATACGCGGAAGGAGTCGCCGGTTGGAGACGCCGAAATTACCGCCTCAGACGGCGTAACCAGCACGACGGCCCGGTCCGACGCTTCAGGTTATTTCACCATCCGTTTCCCGGAAGCAGTGTGGCCAGGACAGACCCTCAACCTCTCCTTTAGCCGAATTGGCTACCGGCCCCTGGAAATGAAGCTACCCACGGGGCTACGGCTCGCAAGCACGGAATTGTATGTCGCCGCAATGACTCCGGCGACGCAGCCTGCGCCGGTGAACGCGAAAACGCCACTGACGGAGGTCAAGAATATTCGCGTTCGGTATACCGTGAATTCGCAAACGGAAGACAATGTTGGAAGCGCGGTCCAAACTTTCGAGGTCGTCAATAAGGGACGTGTGCCATGCAACGGCCAGGCTCCCTGTTCGCCAGATGGGCGTTGGAAGGCAGCCCGCGGCTCGATATCGCTCGATGCGGGGCCTGAAAATGAGTTCCGCAGTGTGAGAGCCTCCTGCATTGCGGGCCCCTGTCCATTTACGCGGATGGACTCCAGCGGATTTATCAATGGCGGCCGCACCATCACCGCATCGGCAATTGCCTGGTCAGACACGGCGACCTTTCTTCTAGAAGCTGAGGTGTTTCGGACTGGGCTGAGTTCCCGGGTGCGCGAGTTATACCCGGTCATCTTCGGCCAGACACTGCATTTCACTTTACCGCATACCCAGGAAGGCGTGAGTCTGGAAGCCGATCTGAACGGTGTTCCCATGGTTTTTCCTCTCGGACCGGAACTCTACCTAAGCTGGGCCGACTGCTCGGTGCGCAGCAATTCCGATGCAGAAAATACCACCGTCTACCGGTGCGAACTCAAGCCTGGCTACCGCTTCGGCCCCTGATGAAATTGTCGCGCATTTTTCCACTGCACCCCCAGATATTGTGTTAATACGATCCTAGAGCCCAATTTATAGCGAAGTCATGTTTTGGACCCATGGGTTTCAGCGCAAAATGAAGGTGGAAATCCGGTGAGACTCCGGAACTGCCCCGCAGCGGTGAGCAGAATGAAGCTCTGCTTGGCGCTGGCTTGGGTTGAAACCGGGCAGCCGGGCAAGCAGGCTGCCTCGAAGTCGGAAAAGTTTCCATGCATGCAGTCGCTTGCGCCCCCCCCGGGGGGGAGAGGAGATGACGGGGAGATGACGGTGGCGCTACGCTCCCTTTCCAGAGAGGCAGGGAGAGGGGAGCACTGTTTTTGCCGGCGCGCGGCTTGTGCGCCTGGCAATTGCGCCGGCATTCTGTGCGAAGAATCCGTTCTCAATGGATGGATTTCGAGGATGTTCAGAAACTGACAAAGTGCGTTGAGCGCAGAGTTTCCGTTTGTCAGACTCTGGAGGCGGGACTTGTCGGCGTTTCAACCTGACCTCTGACTGGAGTCGCCAGTCAGAAGTCTTCCGACCTACTCGGCGCTAGAAGTTCAATTTTAACGCACCTTGCAGAATGCGCGGTGCTGAGGCGCTGATGGCGCTACCAAACGTGGAACTGCCGATGTCTCCGTCCACCGAGCCTGGCCCATTAAATTGGGTATGATTGAAGACGTTGAAGCCTTCTAGGCGGAACAACAATGCTTTTGACTCCGTGAGAGGGAGCTTTTTGGCGACGGCCATATCATAGTTATCCGCGCCTGGGCCGTAAAAGAAACGCCGCTTGGACGTGCCTGGCGTGCCCAGCGCGTTCATGCTGAAGTCCGAGGTGTCAAAGTAGTTGTTGCGGCTGGTTCTTGGGTTGTGATTCAGGCGCAGCGCACCGCCACTATAGTCCGGTTCGTCAATGCTGCTGTTATTAATCCCGTTGGGATTGGTGCCGATCAACGAGTTGTCGCCATTGTTGATTATGGTGATGGGGAACCCAGTTGCGAAGCGGGTAATGCCGGAGATAGACCAGCCTTGAGTCAACCGATTCGCGTGAGAGAGCCGCTCGAAGGGGAGTTGGTATTCATAACTTGCAATAAAGTTGTGTTTCACGTCGAACGATGAAATGGCATAACTGAGCGCGGGATTGAAGGGGTTAACTTCCTCCCCGGGGTTCGACGATTGATCAAGGGACTTGCCATACGTGTAGGAAGCCGATAATTCGAGCCGCCCACTGGTATGGCGCGCGCTCAATTCCAGCGCATTATAGTTTGCATGTCCGATGGTGGACTGGAGGGCGTTGCTTCCGAAATTCGGCCCCAGCGGGCCGCGCGTCCCGTTCATCTGACCGCCGCCGATCGGATAGTAGACGGTGTCTTCGCCTTCCGGGCCGCAGGTAAGAGTTCCGGGCATCACTTCGCCGGGCTGGCTCAGGCTTAGGCACAAAGCTGGGCTTCCGGGATTGGGCTCAGTGAGCACGCGTTGGCGATGGCTGGAAGTTCCAACGTAACTTGCGCTCAGGACTGTAGCGGGGCCGGCCTGGCGCTCAATCGATAGCATCCACTCCTCTGTATAGGGAGTTCGATTGTGAATGTCATAGCCGGGGATGCCGCTGATCGGTTCATACGTTGGCCAATTGATATTCGCGTCCGGATGACTCCGCGAGGAATTGAGCGGTGCGAAAGTGTAGGGGAATGGCTGGCCGTTATTGGTTCCATCGGGGGCAGAGATGAACGGCGTCGCGAACAACGGCTCCTCGGGACTGGTATAGGTTGTGCCGTAGGGTGCGTTGGCTGCCAGCACGCCGATGGAGAGGGCATCAATGGCGGTGTAGAAATTCCCAAAGCTGGCGCGAATGCTGGTGGTTCCCGGCGCGCCGAATACTCTTCCCCAAAAGCTGTCTGCTGCGCTCGCAGGTGACCAGGCAATGCCCACGCGCGGCGCAAAACTCAAATTGCCAATGGGTGCAAGGGTGTTGGGCACTCCTGGATCGCCGGGATAAAGAATTCCTGGAGGTGCGCCGGGAAACACGACCGACTGCGCGCCGGGAACAAAGGTAGAAATCTGATTGTATTTTTCCGACCATGGAGCAATGCGATCCCAGCGAACGCCGTAGTTCAGCGTAAGATTCGAGCGCGCACGCCAACTGTCCTGAGCAAACAGGCCGGCGTACTTATTGCGCGCATAGAACGGGTTGAGTTGACTCTGGTTGTACTGGCTGGGCACGCCGATGAGAAAGTCGGCGAAATCAACCCCGGTTTCTGTGCCGGAGAAAACAAAATTCCCGTTGAACTGGGCAATAGGCGTGCCGTTGACTTGATCGGCATGAAACTCAGAGCCAAATTTCATGGTGTGATTGCCAAGGACTTTGGAAAATGTGTCGGCAGTTTGATACGTGTTATTGGCCTGGATAAGCTGCTGGGCAGCGGCACCGGTCGAGTAGCCGTTGAAGTTGAGGTTTTCAACGCTCTGGCCTTTGGGATCCAGGGCGACAATGCTGGGGGAGCCGTCGGCATTGGCAAAGCCTTGCGAGACAAGGCTTACGTCCCGGCCTCCTACGGGCTGCCCGAGATCGGTAAAATCGCGCATAAAACTCAGATGAAATTCATTGACCATTGTGGAGCCGAAAGATTTCGTATCGCCAAGGGAAAGCAGTTGAGCGCGGCCAGTGGTAATGGCGCTGAAGCCGGGAACGCTGGCGCCGCTCTGCGCCACGGGGTAGGGGTTGTTGAGATCGAAGTCGTCAAAGAAGTAATAGGCCGAGAGCAAGCCCCATCGACTGCTGGCATCGACGCGGACGCCAGCTTTGTCATCGCGAAGAGTCTGGTTATACGCCGACGTAGCAAAAGTGCCGCTGGCGGTGTTCGGCGCCGGGATGTATTGCAGCATGCGCTGTGCCGGAACCGACCATGCGGTTTGTGGAATCACCGCGTTGGGGAAGACGCATTGCGTCGAACTGGTACAGCCGGAAGTGTAATACGGCTCACTCGAAACGACGGCATAACCCAGCTTTTGCGAAAGCAGAGTGGCGAGATTGGGACCGCTGACCGCGCCGGTTAAATTCGCAGCCAGGTCAGATAAGTTACCCGCTCGATCGGCATCCGAAGGAACGCTGATGTTGCCGGTATCAATTCCTTGTGTCTGGCGGGTGCCTTGATAATCGGCAAAGAAAAACACCTTGTCATGGCGAATGGGCCCGCCGGCAGTGCCGCCAAACTGGTTTTGGTGGTATGTGCCGCGGGTCGGCGAAAAGTAATTGCGCGCGTCAAGATCAGTATTGCGAAGAAAGTCAAAGACGTTACCATGATATTGATTTGTTCCCGACTTGGTAACTACACTGATCTGGCCGCCGGAGAATTCTCCATATTCGGCGTCGAAGTTGCTGGTAACGATTCGAAACTCGGAAATTGCGTCCAGGTTGGGAATAATTGCCGTGCCGGCGTTCACGTCTTCTTCCACGTCGCTGCCGTTTACGCTGAAGTAGTTAGCAAATTCGCGCTGGCCATTCACGGAGATCGTCCCGGGATTGAGCGTGCCCGAAGGGTCAAGGATGGTCGCGCCTACATCCTGAACAGTTGTGGACGTGATGGAGGTTCCAGGCGCCACGCCGGGCTGAAGCGAGAGTAGGTCGGTGTAACTGCGTCCGTCTAACGGAACGGTTGTCATTTGACGTCCGGTGATGACTTCGCCGAGTTGGGTGCTCGCCGTTTCTACATGAAGCGTGTCATCGCTCACACTCACGGTTTCAGTCGTGCTGCCCAGCTGAAGTGCGACATCGATTGTGAGAGCGGCGTTGGTATCGAGTGCAATGCCCTTGCGCTGATAGGCGCGGAAACCCTGCACTTTGATTTCCAGTTCATAGGCGCCCACCGGCATGACGGGCAGCGTGTAATAGCCTTTGTTGTCGGTGCGGGCTTGATACACGAGTCCAGTAGTGACTTCGCGCGCGCTCACGCTTGCCTTGGGAAGCACTTTTCCCGCGGGGTCCTTCACTGTGCCGGAGATGCTCCCGCCGACACTGGCCCATGCGGCGACTGCGCAAAACAGTGCTGCGGTGCAGATGGTTTTGGTGATCTTGAACAGCAGAAGCCTAGAATTTTTCAACATACTTATCCCCAAATCTCGCTGTTGAACTGCACAAATTCGCTATTGAATGGTGATCGGAATATTGACGGTGGTTTGGAATTGCGCCGATCCGCTGCCAGCCCTGCCGGTAACAGTCACGTTGTATGTACCCTGGGCGGTTCCCGGATCTGTCTTCTGCACGCTGCCGCACCCGATGGCGGTGACCAGAACAGCCGCGGAAGCAAGAGCAAGCATGGCTCTGAACCGAGGTCTACGCCGTGGGAATGCGACGAGCAGGACACAGGCCAGGCTGGCGCCGCCGCCGCCGGCAAACCAGAGCGGGGTACCACCTAGCCTGCTGCTCATCGGGTGTGCGGGCGTTGTGTTCACCGTGAGCGAAACTGTGCCCGTGCCGGTCATCGAATTTGGATTGACGAAGCAGGCCGACTCGGTGAGGCCGGCAGGCAGTGCGCAGGTCAAGGCAATGGGCGTAGTGAAGCTGTTGGCGACGTTGATTGCAATATTGGCAAGGGCCGCTGAACCGACCGCCGCTCGGGTCCCAGAAGAAGAGAGCGTGAATGTTGAGATTGAAATCGGGACCGCCGCTGAGACCGACTCGGCATAGGTTGAATCGCCCTGATAGAACGCTGTCAGGTTGTTGGTGCCGACGTTTCCGTTGAGCGTGGTCGACAGGCTCGCCTGGCCACTGACAAGTGCGGCGGGGGAGCCGATCGTTTGGCCATTGAGTTGAAACTCGACCGTGCCCGTGGGGGCGGAACTTCCGCTGGCGGCGTCCAGCACGGTTGCTGTAAGCGTGATGTTTCCGTTAGGAGCAATGCTGGAGGCTGATGCCGCCACCGTTGTAACGGAAGCGGATCCGGCGGAGGGAAGCACTTGAATTTCGCCCATCATGCCGCCGTCCTCATGCTCGAGGATGTGGCAGTGATAGACGAATGTTCCTACGATGTCGGGGGCGCGGAAATCCATGCGGACCTTCACGCTTGGATATGGTCCCGATCCATTCCAATAGGGTAGGTCGACGGTGTCACGAATCGCTGGATCGCTGACTGCCTGCCCGTCGACCTCGAGAACCTGAAAGTGAATTTGATGGATATGGAAAATGTGATCTTCCTGGGCGCGATTTTCAATCACCCAGTCCTCGACGGTACCGGAATGAACAATGATGTTCGGCGCCTGATCCATCGTGAATACAGCGCGGGAGTGGCCCTGTTCAGTAATGAAAAAAGTAGTCGGGCTCAAGGGGTTGGTGGGATCGAGCAGGACTTCAGAGAAGTACAGGTTGCGTTGCGCGACAGGCGTAGCGCTTGCCAGGCCGGCAAAGCGAGTGACTTTGGCAGGAGCGGGTCTGGAAGGAAGCAGCCGGGTGTGTGCGTTCCTCACCGATTCCACTCCGCTCTGGCTTACAATGTTGGCGATGGGCCGAGCGGGATCGAAGTCTCCATCGGGGCCGGTATTCCAATACTGAGTGACCAGCTGTGCCTTGTCGCCGACATTGGGTGTGGTGATGAGGAACTCAGCGCGCGCTCCTGGACTCAACTGGATCCTTGTCTCACTTACCGAGGTTTGACCGCTGCCGGCTGAGGCAATCGGATAGCCGTCGATTGCGACCACCTCGACGGTCTGCGCCGTTCCGTTGACGATGTACTGGAGATCAAGGATGGTGTCAGCGGCGGTGTTGGCGACGCGCCATAGCTCCTGCTGCGCGGGATTGGTTTGAATGACTGCGGGAGTGTAACTCGGATAAGGGACCGGGACATAATTAATGGATAAGTCCCAGGCCGGAATGTTGGCATCGTTCAATTCAGAGTTGGGCAGGAGTTGATTGCGAATCACGAAGGTGCGCTCAGTTAGCCCGGCTAGAGCCGGGTCGATATGTTGCAGGCCCTCCACGATGAGCGCTCCTGTAGCGCCTCCCTGCACCTGCGCCTCACTGAATCCGTGCGGATGGGGATGATACCAGTAGAGGCCGGGGGGCTCGTTGGCGGGAATCTGCACATTGTAGTCAAAGTTCTGGCCCGGCTGGACGAGGGTGTGGATGACCTCATCCTGACCGCAAACCGGAGTAACGTTGGTTCCGTGGAAGTGAATATTGGTGGCGCTGGCGGACATGGCGCCATGGCAGGCAGAACTGCTGCTGGTGGCGGCCTGATCGGAAGCAAGCGTCATCTTCATGCTGGCCATGTTGTCGCTTGTCGACGAGGAGGCAGCGGCAGGCAGCATGTTCTGAAAGTGAATGATGAGCTGGTCGCCGGCATTGACGCGCAGCGTAGGAGCTTCAAGGCCGGTGCTGGATACGTAGCAATAGCGGGTCAGACCTTGCGCGTCGACAACGGTGAGCAACTGCATGGTCAGTTCAAGCACGCCGTTCTGGCTTTCGAGCTCGGGTGGTGCGGACACCACCGAGCCCACGGGAAAACGGGGGCAGACGGAGTCGGCCGTGGCTGAGCTGGCCGGTACCTCGGCAGTGAGTTTTGCCCGATCCTGAGCCGAGACAGCGCCTCGGCCTTGATCGAAGGTCCGTTGCGCAGCCGCATGGGAGACGCATAGGCAAACAATGAGAGCGATTGAGAATGTTGATAAGGCCGGAAGCACGCGGCTGAGGCCGCCGGAAAGCTCAACTCTGGTCTCACGACGCATTGTTCTATCTCACAAGGCACACGACTCTTCGAACCTGCGAATGAATCGCGGGACGTCGCGGCAGTTGAATCCTTTAAGTGCGGGACCTATAGTTGAGAAAGTCCGCGACCGCTCAGGGTTGTGGTTGACAGGTCCTCGCGATCTCCGCCAAGAGTTTTTCGTGAGGGCCTGTTTTTTGTGCTTTGGGTCTTCCCTTAGATTTCCGGTAATGACAGCTGGCGAGATTGCCCCGGTCGCTGTCCGATATACGACACTTTCAGTCCGATATTTAATATACGACACTTTTAGTCCGAGATCAAGCAGGACTGCAAGCGCGAACCATTCTGTGGGATTGGGTTCTTCTGGGGGACCCGTTCCATATTCGGACACCAAAGGGCCGGCGTCCGCCTGCTTCTCGAGCGGCCTTGGCGCAGGGCTCCGCGTGGAGGTCCGGAGCGGAGGTTTAGCGAGCCACCGGCTGGCTTCGTGAAATTTTCGCCGCGTCGGTATAATGGATCAACTGCCTCTGTTCCGGCGATAGACAGGTAGTTGTCGCCCACGCTGATGTCCGCAGCTGCAGCCATCGAGGCGAGGAAATTAAATGAAAAAGGCCCCCCCACATCCTTTGCAGAAGATCATGGAGAGCCGGATTGCCATTATTGATGGAGCGATGGGCACGACCATTCGCACCTATGGCATGAAGGAATCGGATATTCGCGGCGAGCGCTTCAAGGACTCAACCAAGGATCTGTTGAATAATGGTGACCTATTTTCGCTGACGCAGCCGAAGATGATCTGCGACATCCACCGCAGGTTCCTTGAAGCCGGGGCAGACATCATCGAGACCAATACGTTTGGCGCCACCAGCATCACGCAGAGCGAATTTTTTGTTGACGATCCGCGCGAACACGGCGGCCGCAAGGATCCGGGCTTTTATCAGAAAGTGATTGACAGCAGCTTTCTGAGTGACCTGGCCTGGGAGATCAATGAGCAGTCGGCGCGGCAGTGCCGCGAATGGGCTGACCGCGTGGCCAATGAGACCGGAAGACCGCGGTTTGTTGCCGGCGCAATCGGGCCGCTGACTGTGTCGCTGTCCAACTCGCCGGATGCCGATGATGCCGGCTTCCGTGTGGTGACCTTCGACCAGGTGAAGACGGCGTATGCGCAGCAGGTGCGCGCGCTCATTGCCGGCGGCGTGGACACGCTGCTGGTGGAGACGATCTTCGATTCTCTGAATGCCAAGGCGGCGCTGGTCGCCATTCAAGAAGTGTTCGACGAAGACGGCCTGGCCAGGGAGAACAGGGAACTGCCGGTCATGATTTCTGCGGCCGTGGGGCGCGGAGGAGAGACGCTGATCTCCGCGCAGACCACCGAAGCGTTCTGGAATGCGGTTGCGCATGTGAAACCTCTATCGGTCGGGCTCAACTGTTCGCTTGGTCCGGACCTGATGTATCCGTTTCTTGAAGAACTCTCGGAGAAAGCCAGTGTGGCCATCTCGTGCTACCCGAATGCAGGGCTCCCGAATCCGCTATCGGAGACCGGGTTCGATCTTGGCCCGGCGGACATGGCGCGTTATCTCAGCGATTTTGCGAGCGGCGGCCTGATCAATATTGCCGGCGGCTGCTGTGGCAATACGCCCGAACACATTGCGGCCATTGCCAAAGCTCTCGAGGGCCGGCCTCCGCGCAAATTGCAGCCAGAGCCCGCTGAGGGAGCTGAGGCGGTGTTAAGCGAGAGCCGAGCGTGACCGTGCCCGAGGATGAAAGTTCGCCCGTGAACCCAAAACAGGTACTGCCCAAGCCGCTCCGGCTGTCGGGCTCGCAGCCCTTCACACAACAACCCGGCGTCTACATCATGATCGGCGAGCGGACCAACGTGGCCGGTTCGCCGAAGTTTGCCAGGCTGGTGAAGGAAGGCAAGTTTGAAGATGCGGTGAGCGTGGCCCGCCAGCAGGTGGAGAACGGCGCCAACGTCCTCGACATCTGCATGGACGAGGGCATGATTGACGGCGTCACGGCCATGACGCGCTTTCTGCAATTGCTGGCCAGCGAGCCCGAGGTCGCCAAAGTTCCCTTTATGGTGGACTCTTCGAAGTGGGAGGTGATTGAGGCGGGACTGAAGTGCCTGCAGGGCAAAGGGATCGTGAACTCCATCTCGCTTAAGGAAGGAGAGGACAAGTTTCGCGCCAACGCCGCTACCGTGCTGAAGTATGGCGCAGCCGCGGTGGTGATGGCCTTCGACGAACAGGGGCAGGCCGCGACCTATGAAGACAAGATTCGCATCTGCAAACGCGCCTACGAAATGCTTGTGAACGAGGTTGGTTTTCCGCCGCAGGACATCATTTTCGATCCGAATATTCTCACCGTGGCCACCGGTATGGAAGAGCACAACAATTACGCGCTCGACTATATCAACGCCACGCGATGGATCAAAGCCAACCTGCCGCATGCCAAGGTTTCTGGCGGCGTTTCGAACATATCTTTCAGCTTTCGCGGCAACAACAAAGTGCGCGAGGCCATGCATTCGGCGTTTCTGTATCACGCCATTGCTGCCGGCATGGACATGGGCATCGTGAACGCAGGGATGCTCGAAGTGTACGAAGAAATTGAACCTGAGTTGAAGCTACTGGTCGAGGATGTTTTGCTGAATCGCCGCGCCGATGCGACCGAGCGGCTGGTCGAGTTTGGCGAAAAACTCAAGGGCGCGGGCACGGTCCAGAGCGAGAAGAAGGCCGAGGAATGGCGCAGCGGCACCGTCGAGGAGCGGCTTTCGCACGCGCTGGTGAAGGGGATTGATGCTTATATCGAGATCGACGCGGAAGAAGCGCGCGTCAAACTGGGTCGCCCGCTGCTGGTGATTGAGGGGCCGCTGATGGCGGGCATGAGTGTCGTGGGCGACCTGTTCGGCGCAGGCAAGATGTTTCTCCCGCAGGTGGTGAAATCGGCGCGTGTGATGAAGAAGGCCGTGGCCCACTTGACGCCGTTCATGGAAGCAGAAAAGCAGGCAATGGTTGACGCCGGCCAACAGGTGAAGGCGCAGGGGAAAATTGTGCTGGCCACGGTGAAGGGCGACGTGCACGACATCGGCAAGAACATTGTGGGCGTGGTGCTGGCCTGCAACAACTACGACGTCATCGATCTTGGCGTAATGGTTTCGTGCGAAAAGATTCTGGAACGCGCCAAGGCGGAGCGAGCGGATCTGATCGGCCTGAGCGGCTTGATTACGCCCTCGCTTGACGAAATGGTGCATGTCGCGCGCGAAATGGAGCGTCAGGGTTTCAAGCTGCCGCTGCTGATTGGCGGCGCAACCACCAGCCGCGCCCACACGGCAGTCAAAATCGCCCCGCACTATAGCGAACCGGTGGTGCACGTGCTCGACGCCAGCCGCGCGGTCCCGGTGACGACCAGCCTCCTAAGCGAAGACGGCAAAGCAGACTTTGTCGCCAGGCATCGCGCCGACTATGAAGCGTTGCGCAAGACGCACGCCGCGCCGCGTGTCCGGCTTCTGCCCCTTGAGCAGGCGCGCCAGCGACGCTCACCGATTGAGTGGCGCGCGCAAGATCTGTCCACGCCGGAGTTTACCGGCGTTCGCGTTCTGGATAATTTTCCCCTTGCCACGCTGCGCGAATACATAGACTGGACGCCGTTCTTTCATACCTGGGAATTGAAGGGCGTCTATCCGCGTATCTTCGATCATCCGGAACAGGGTGCCGAGGCGCGGCAGATATTTGATGAAGCCAATGTGCTGCTCGATCAGATGATCGCAGAAAATCTGATTACTGCGCGTGGCGTATACGCCCTGTTCCCGGCCAACGCCGTCGGCGACGACGTCGAGTTATACACCGAGAGTTCGCGCTCGCATGTCCTTGATCGATTCCATTTTTTGCGCCAGCAGACTGCGATGGAGAGCAATCAGCCTTGCCGCTCGCTCTCTGACTTCGTTGCGCCCCGCGACACCGGCCTGGCCGATCACATCGGTGCATTTGCCGTCACCAGCGGCATCGGTCTGAAAGGAGTGTGCGATCAGTTTCGTGCTCGGCAGGATGACTATAACGCGATCATGGCCGAAGCGATCGCCGATCGACTGGCTGAGGCGTTCGCCGAGTGTCTGCACAAGCGTGTGCGTGATGAGTGGGGCTATGGCCGCGCCGAGGGGTTGAGCCCTGCGGAACTGATCCAGGAGAAGTATCGAGGCATACGCCCGGCCGCAGGTTATCCAGCTTGTCCGGATCATACCGAGAAGGGCACCCTGTGGCGCCTGCTCGATGTGCAGGCCAATACCGGGATGCAGATCACCGAATCGTTTGCCATGTGGCCGGGTTCGAGCGTGAGTGGGCTCTATTTCGCGCATCCGGAATCGCGCTACTTCACGCTTGGGAAAATAGAACGCGATCAGGTTACCGATTATGCCCGGCGCAAAGCGATGAGCGTTGCTGAGGCGGAGCGTTGGCTCGGACCGAACCTGAACTACGATCCTGCCACGTAGCTCCGGTTCCCGCCGCATAGGATTCGTTCCCGCCGCATCGCGTTTGCTTGGCGTCCGACGTTTGCGGATCGCGCATTCCGAGAAGCTGGGCAATCGTCAATTCGCGCTTGCCCTTCCTGGCGTTTGAGTTCGAGCTATGCCGTTCGAAGTTCACAATGCGCGTCTCGGTACTTCGGCCCGGCTCAGGACTGAAGCTCTGAGGCCGGAACGAAGCATGAGCAGGGCGCGATGAAGCGTTATGGGTCAAGATGAGCGCAGTCGTTCTTCCCAATCAATCAACATCGATTTCAAGCGGTCTTTACGAATCGCATCGCAGCTGAATTCATACAATAGCGCAGACCGGTTGGACGAGGACCGTCGTCGAAGACGTGGCCAAGATGCGCGTCGCACTCGCGGCAGGAGACAGCCGTACGCTCCATCCCCACGCTCATATCTCGTATCTCGACCACATTCTCCTTGGCGATGGGCTGCCAGAAGCTTGGCCAGCCGGTGCCAGACTCAAACTTGGTTTCCGAACTAAAGAGGGCATTATCGCAGCAGATGCACCGATAGAAGCCGTGATCGTGATTGTTCCAGGTGCTGCCGGTATAGGGACGCTCCGTGCCAGCGTGCCGGGTGACCTCAAATGAAATCGGGGTAAGTTTCTGTTTCCATTCGGCGTCGGATCGAACTACTCGCGGAATAGAAGCCTTTCCCGTCGGCTTACCTGCATCTGAGAACTCGACTATGGTGACTGCTCCTGGGGTTCCGCCACCTGCGCTGGAGGCAAACGCGAGAGAAGGACGCCATGCCGCAAGACCGGCTGCGCTGGCCGCGGTGAGCAGAAACGCACGGCGATTGGGCCGCTGAGCGGAAAGACTGTCAGTGTTCGGAAGGGGTGATTTTTCGGACAGATGTTTGATCATTGCGGCTCCCTGATGAATACGATCACGAACGTTGGACGGATTTTTTTATCCGAAGGTGAATGAATACGCTTGAACTCCAGGAACAAGAAATTCTATACGAAGCGCTCGGTCCTGGACTGCGCCATGCTGCCGGATCAACTGGTAGAGGCGGTCTTCGTTTACTGTGCCGTAACCGCCTGCATCTGTGTCCATTCGATGGTCTGCGCCCGGGGCTTTGCCGTCGATGGTCACGCGGAAGCGAATCGGCCTTCCGGCTTTGGATGGCCCGAGAACCAGATGAAGATCGCGAGCGTGAAAGCGGTAAATAATGGTACTGGAGGGAAGAAGCGAAGTCGCAATCTGACGCTCGTCCTCCCACTTGCCGGAAAACGCCCACTCGTTCAATCTAAGATTGGCAGGCGCTTGGTAGACCTCGGCCTCGTTCTGATTGAAACCGCCCGGGGAGGCGAAGTTTTCAGCCCGGTGGTAACCGATGTAGGTCTCCGGGGATCGAACGTCACTGGAGTCCGCTGCGGCTTCGGCGCCCGATGCAGCGATCTGTGTAGCATTACCGGGGAGCGGCTTGTGATTTGCCTCTTTGAGGAGACCTGCAAGCACCGCAACACCAAGAGCACGGCGAGTCCATTCTTCTGCGCCCAAGGAATGTTTCATGGTGGCGAATATGCGGCCGCCTGCAAGCAACGCGGCCATGAGAGACGTCGCGGCACCAGCTGCATAAGCCAGCAGGAGCACGGTCGTGTGAATGCTTGCTCCGCCCAGAGCCGCGCCCGTCAGAATGAGCCCAAGGATTGGGCCGGCACAGGGCGCGCAGAGAAGCCCTGTACCGATTCCCAGCAGAAATGAATATCGAGCGCTCGGGCCGGCGCTGGAGTCTTCTGAGAGCCGGTTGCCGAGCCGTACTAAGGGGCGGGACAGGCGCTCGGCAAGCGAGGGGAAAATCAGGGTCAGGCCGAATATCCCGAACAGTAGGAGTGCTGCGCCGCGCCCGAATTGATTGGCGCGGATTGCCCATCCTCCACCGACGGTCGCCAGGCTTGCCACCGGAGCGAAGGTAATCGCCATGCCCGCCAGCAAAGGCAGCCCACTCTTGCGAAATGGCTGGTCAGAACGTGCGAAGACAAACGGCAGCACCGGAAGAATACACGGGCTCAGGATGGTGAGAATGCCGCCTAGGTACGCGAGAAAAAGCAACAACATAGTGCTCACTGACTCCTTCAGCCGCTACCAATCCCGATGCCCGATTGTCAGACTCCTCAGCGGGCACAGAAGTTACAGATTGCACAGGCATTTAGTTTAATTTCATATACTTAAGGCGTGGAAGTTGCGTTGTGCTCTTCGATAGACATCCCCGCTGATCTGGGCAATGTTTGCGAGGAAGCATTCACCTTCCCCCGGGCAAGCGGCTGGGTCGTGGCTGCCGATGTCGATCATCGCCGATGACCCTTTTGCGCGCGCAAATCGGGACGACGATCTCTGACTCTGATTTTGGGTCGGTCGAGCCCAATAGGAATCGTGGATCGGCATTCACGTCGTCGGCAAGAACCGTCTCACCGGACGCCGCAGCAGTTGCGCAGATGCCCTGAGTCACCGGGATCGGGACCTACGCTGTCGGATCAGCTGATCAGTGAGCCGGGAACACGCGAATCCAGCAGTTCCCCCCCCCGTCCAGCTAGAGTGGGCAAGATCCCGAGACAGGACTTCGACCACGTCCTGTTGAAGGGATTCGAAAGAGGGTGGGCTAGACGTCGCACGGCGTATCTCAAGCAGGAGCGCTGCCGTGATCGGGCGGAGACTGAGTCCCGGCATATTCAGTGAGTGGAGCAAGACTTTCGAGTTGTCCAGCCAAAGCAAACCGAATGGAGCAACTCAACACTGATTTCAAGCCAGGCGGCGCTGCATGATCAGCAGGCGCAGCCACTCGCCGAATTTGTTGCCCGCCTCGGGCAATACTCCCACCGGAAGAAATCCGAGCGATTCATGGAGGGCAACCGAAAGAACATTGATCCCGCAGATGCAAGCAACGATGGTGTGATAACCCTTCGCCTGGCATTGTGAGACCAGTTCTGTCAGGAGCAGCTTGCCAACTCCGTGGCCAATGCAGTCCGGCCGCACATAGATCGAATCTTCTACCGTGAAACGATACCCTTCCCGGGGTCGAAATTGCGAGGCGTAACAGAAGCCCACGACATAACCCTCCAGTTCTGCGACCAGATAGGGCAAGCCACGATCCAGAGCGGCTCGTCGCCGGCGCAACATTTCAGGCTCGTCCGGCGCGACTAACTCGAAGGTTGCGGTGCTCGTCTCGACGAAGTTGGCATAGATTGCAGTGACCTCTCCCATATCGTGGGGAGTTGCTGCACGGACCAGGCATTTCGACGTACCGGGAGTCGCATGAAGCTCGTTAGCAGCCATTTTTTGGTTCCCTTGCGGCCGCCATTCAAAAATGCCTTTCGACGATTGCGTTCTGGCCTTCTAGTTCAACAAAGCGGATCAAGGGACAGCATTCCTTGGAGGCGAGAGGAGTCACTACTTTGTCCTCTCCGCGGGGAAGCAAAGTGCAGGCCGATCAAACAGTCTTTGCTTGGCCGTGGAGATCCCCCGCCGATTTCGAGCGGTGGTACACACATGATTACACTCAGAAATGTATAAAGAAGTGGTAAGACTGCTTTGCGATGACGGAGAATTGGTGCTGCCTGGGGAGTTTGCCTTTGAAGATTTCAAAGCCGGTCTGAGCGGTTCCAATCATCTGTGATGGGGTGCTTATCAGGCTAAAATCTCCTCATTGTCTGGCGCGAGACGATCCGTTTGGAATTGCCTTTCCGAGGCCCAAAGTTCCATGATGGTTGTTTGATGTCAACTTCGCAAAATCGGCTTGAACCGCGATGGCCCGCGCTGCTGGCGCTGCTTGCAGTCGGCGGACTTCGGCTGGCGCTGCCCCGAAATCTGTTGATCGGTCCTGACTGGCTCCTGCTCGTCGTTGTGTCGGTTCTGATTGTGCCAACGGTGACCTCGCGACTGCGAGGATATCACCGCTTGAATCAGGCTTTGGGCTATCTGCTCACATCGATCGTCACCGCCGATATGGCATGGTCGCTCTACCTGCTGCTTGCTGCCCTTCCATCCCGAAAAGAGACGCCCAGAGCTCTCCTTGTCTCTGCCGGGGCGTTGTGGGTCACCAATATTCTGGTCTTCGCGCTATGGTACTGGCGATTGGACGCAGGTGGGCCACGCGCCCGGGAATTGCGAGGTGTACATGCAACGGGCGCCTTTTTGTTCCCGCAACTGACGGTCAGTCCAGCCGTGAGGCAGAATCTGGGTCAACAGGCCTGGAGTCCGGGGTTCATTGACTATTTGTTCCTCGCGTTTAACACAAGTACAGCCTTTTCACCCACCGATTCTCCTGTGCTCTCCCGGTGGGCCAAGGCGTTGATGATGCTTCAGGCTCTCATTTCGTTCGCTACGGTAGCACTGCTGGCGGCTAGAGCCATCAACCTCCTCTAACGCGCGACTCGATGCCGCCGCCGAACGTGTCAACGAGTTTAAGACAGTTGGCGTGAGAGTTGAGTGTCGAGGTTTTTCTTTGGACGGCGACAGGATGGGCGAGTTTGATCCAGACCGAGGTGGGGAGGGGCGGGGGTTGGCGACAAGCGCTGCCGAAACATTCCCGGTTGCGGGCGTCGTATGCATGGTTTAGCACCTGCTGGCATTGCGCGATGACCTCTGCTGCGATGAGGGAGCGCCTCAGTTCCGGGGGCATCAGCAGGATGCCGTTGTGATGTTGTTCCCCTGCTAGACCAGACGAAGAACCGGTGGCTGATTGCGCAGCTCCTCGGGGACAAGATGTGCCGATTGCTATCAGAAGCCTCGCGTCCCTTTTCGTCCAACGGTTAGCCCCGCGCCCTTGGGTCCGGGTCCGGCGCGTGCACTCAGCATCTAGTGGACCGCAAATACCGTCATGGACTCGGCCGGCTCATCGATGTGCAGCTTGCCGCCTGCGACCGCCCGAACATCTGCCCTGGCCGGGTCGAGAGCATGAAACTCCGTGCATCCGGCCAGAGCGGTTTGCTCCACGGATAGATCCAATGCTTTACTCATCGGCGCCTTGTTCGCCACGACCAGAATCCGCTCGCTTCGCGCAGCGGCCGAGTGATCGGGTGCGCAGCCTGCTCCATCCGGCGAGCGGACAAACGCGAACAGATCCTGATCCGCAAACAGGTTCTGTTCGAGGCCGGACTGCAGAGCCGGATGCTCGGCGCGCAACGCGAGCAAGCCCGAAATCCAAGAGAAAACATCCTCCTCTATAGCCGTGCGGCCTGCCTGGGTAAAGGCGTTATGCGCGTCCCCTGCAAAACCGCCGGGAAAGTCGTGGCGATCGTCCGGGTCTTTGCCCCCGGGCATTCCGATTTCGTCACCGGAATAGATTTGCGGTGTACCGCGCAACGTAGCGACCAAGCCCAAGGCCAGTTTCAGCTTCGGCACCGAGCCATCGGCTTCGGTCACAAAGCGCGTCGTATCGTGATTACCGATAAACGAGACCAAACGCTCCGGGTGCGGATAGAGAGCGTCCTGGCCGAGAACAGTGGCTAATTGCGTCATGGGCTGTCCATGGGCCAGAACATCGCGCAGAGCAAAGTAGACTGGGAAGTCGAATGGCGTGTAGAGCCCAGTATCGATACCGGCATGGCTCACTCCTCCGGCAAAAAACGAGGTAACCTCAGCATCGCGATTAAAGATCTCCCCCACCGTAGTCAGATGTGGATAGACGCTGTGGAGGGCGGAGTGAAACTCATGCCAGAAGGCCCGGTCCACGTAAGGAAACGTATCCAGCCGGATGCCATCGAGATTCGCGGCTTCAACCCACCACAGAGCGTTTTGAATGAGGTAGCGCTCCACCAGCGGATTCTGCTGGTTCAGGTCGGGCATGGCGTCCGTGAACCAGCCCTCGGTGATATCGCGCCACGCCTGCGGCGGAGCATGCGGGTTCACAAGCTCAAGGAAGTCGTGCTGGGCGGCGCGATGATGCTCCAGTGTGCCGTGAAGCCAATCGGGTGCGGGCGGGTCCTCGACCCACGGATGGGATACACCGATGTGATTGGGCACCAGATCGATCACCAGTTTCATGCCCCGCGCGTGCAATGCATCGGAAAGATGCTGATAATCCCGGAGGGTGCCGAAGTGCGGATCGACGGCGGACAGGTCGGTGGCGGCATAGCCATGATAGGACCCACGCATTCCTTCGTTGGAGACCACCGGAGTGGTCCACACCGCGGTAACACCAAGCTGCTGGAGATAATCCAGATGCTGTTCGATGCCAGCCAGGTCTCCGCCATGCCAGTTGCGCGGAGAAGCGCGATTATCGCTCGGTGGATCATTGTCCGCATTTCCGTCTGCGAAGCGGTCGGTCATGATCAAGTAAAGGATATCCGCGGAGGAGAAGCCGAGGTGGCCGCGCACATCGTCGGAGCGCTTGGCGAGCACGTAGGCGTGGCGGACCTCGCCTTGGTCGTTTCTGGCCGTAATCCACAAGGTTTGCGGCGGGGCAGATTTGGTTTCAAGCCACAGGAAAGCCCAATGGCCGTTCGTCGAGGCCTGGGTGCGGTCCAGCGTTACGCCCGTGCCGCGCAAGCTAAACCGCGCGTGGTTCAGACCCTGGCCGTGCACCAGCAGCATGGGGGCAGGCATTCCGGCCCACCAATCCGGCGGATCGATCTTGTCAATACACGGGCTGCTCAGGTCTTGCGGCGCGAGGCACGCCGGCGGGGTCTGGCCTGATGCCGATAGACGGCAGCAGAGTAGCAAGACAGCGATCACGAGTAGCCGCCCGGGCAGCGTCATTGCATCACCTTTCATTTACGCGGATGGAGATCGGCGCCATGCTGGGCGCAGGGCAGAACGTGGAAGCTAGATTCTTGCGGCCCGACTGCGAGAAGCCGCCGGGCCGCGGGTTGGAGGTCGGTCAGAAGGTGAAGCGCAAGGCAAGTTGCATTTCGCGCTGCGAGTCTGCGCGCACGCCTTCGATCTGGCCAAAGTGGCCGTTGTCCTGGCCCGCAGCGATCGACGGGCAGTTTGCGGTCACGCCGCTCGTGTATTGGCAGCTATCCAGGTTACCGTTGGGATTGGTAAATTCCGGCGTATTGGCGAGGTTATAAACCTCGGCTCGGAACTGGCCAACCACTTTTTCCGTGACGTTGAAGTTCTTGAACAGCGATACATCCGCATCCCGATAGGATGGGCCGACGACACTGTTGCGGTGCGTCGTTCCAGGGGTGATGAAAGTGCTCACCTGTCCGTTCGGATTGATCACCGCCGGGTGTGTATAGAGCGACGTGTCGAACCACTGGTGCAGGCTCTTGGTGTAGCGCGGCATTCCGGAGGCGTTGGCAAAGTTGGTCAGACTGCCACCCTGCAGCGAAGCGCCTCCCCCGTTGCTGCCGTCGTAGTAGTACGAACCGGTAGTGATCGAGAAGGGCTGGCCCGCGGAAAGAGAGGTGATCGTGTTCAAATGCCACCCGCCGATCACGTAGTCCAACGAGGTGGGGATGTGGGAGGCAAACCGCTTACCCTTGCCGAAAGGCAGGTCTCCGATGGCGCTGAAGGTAAACACCTGGCGTTCATCCTGGTCCGAGCTGCCGTAATCGCTCTTGATGTTGAGGTTGGTTGTGAGAGGTTGGCCGGGAGTCGGCATAGCGCCCGGAGTGAATCCAGCGGTTGGGGAGACGAAATACATATTACTTCCCGTGCCGAAGGCGCCTTCGGAGTCGCTCAGCGTATGCGACCAGGTGTAGGCCGCCGTCATCTGAACGCCGTGATAACCGCGGCTGTTCAGGAAGACCTGCAGACCGTTGTAGCTGGACGCGCCTTCCGCCAGCCCCTCATTGATCCCTTCGAAGTTGGGAAACTGGAAGGAATTGGGCGCTTCGTCCAGGACCTGGCTATTGGGACCGACCCAGGTCATCAGGTGCTCGGCGGAGGTGCCCACGTAGGCGATGGTCAACGAAGTACTTGCGGTCAACTGCTGCTCGAACTGCAAATCCCACTGCGAGATCATCGAGGTGGGCAGTTGGGCCGGGATCGAAATGAGGCTCACGCCGGTAGGATCGGCACGATTCACGGTCGAGCCGAAGCTCGGCAGCGGCAGCGTCCCCGTGGCGCTTGCATTGGTCTTATCGCAACTGGCGACGTTGGTGGCGCAGGGTGCGGCCTGGCCGCTGAACGTGATGCGGTTTCCGCCGAACTGCGGCAAACTGGAATAGCTCACCGAGCCGTTGAAGTCCGCGTTGTTGCTCAGCTGGTTGCCTACGCCGCCGCGGTCCATGAAGTAGTAGATGCCGTAGCCGCCGCGGAGCGAGGTCTTGCCGTTACCGAAGACGTTATAC
This sequence comes from Occallatibacter sp., assembly GCA_036519195.1. Lineage (GTDB taxonomy): Bacteria > Acidobacteriota > Terriglobia > Terriglobales > Acidobacteriaceae > Telmatobacter. The sequence goes on from DATDLS010000570.1 coordinate 33,412, forward strand.
GCAAAGCCGACGCGCGGAGCGAAGTTGTAGTGGTTGGTGTTGACCTGACTATTGGAAGATCCATCCGTTCCCGCCTGCACCAACTGCATGAAGAAGGGAGAATTAGGATTCATGTCGAAGTCGGACTGCTCATTGTGTACGGTATACGGAAAGGTGTATAGGTCATACCGCAGGCCGAGGTTCAGGGTAAGGCGGGGGCTCAACTTCCAGTCATCCTGGGCAAAGTATCCCGTCTCCCAGTTCTTCGTCTCAAATTCAGTGCTGGCAACGCCGATGCTGTAGTTATCAACATAACCGACCAGCATGTCGGAAACCGAGAAGCCTGTCCATTGCGCACCGCTCCAATCAAACAATCCCTTGGCATTATTGCCTTGGAAGAAGGAAACCTGGCGCCGCTCGATGCTGCCGCCGAACTTCAGGGTATGGTGGCCCTTGGACCAGGAGAGCTGATCAGCAAACTGATTGTCCGACTGTGGGACCGTGTACGGTCCACCGTCGCCGGTGTACGCCAACCAGCCACCGTTGATCGCTGCGCCACCTCCCAGCAGAGGGCTGCGGTTTGCGTTCAGGATGCCCAGATTGGCCGAAACCGGCACATTGTTCAGTGGAGGAATGTATCCAAAGAAGTCATACAAATGACCATAGCGGAATTCATTCACGATGTTGGGCGAGAAGACACGCGTATAGCCGACCGCCTCACCACGGGGATGGATGGGATTGTAGCCTGATCCGAGCCCGGCCGGCAGGTTCGGGAACAGGCTGGCCTTGTTCTGGATGTCCTGCCCATAGCTGTAGCGCGCGAAGAAACTGTCCCTGTCGGTGAGCTTGAAGTCCAGGCGCACGTCGAAGTCGTTCATCCGCTGGGTTTCCTGCGGATTCGTAAAGAAGTTGCTGCCGATGCTTAGGTTGCTATTGTTCGGCTGAGGGAAGGCGTTTAGATACTTCAATGCGACCGGGCTGATCCGGCCTGCGGGAATGACATTGGGGGTTGGAACACCGTTGACGTTCGCCAAAGGAAATGGCTGGCAGGTCACCGGGTCATAGATGGTGCCCATGACGGCGGACGGGGTAGTGTTGCAGCCGGTCACCGGACCATAAGGGACGCCCGGGTTGATGGTGCTGAAGTTGCCGTTTTGCGTGCTGTCGGCAATCAGCTCGGAAAAGTTTCCCGTGCGCATCAGTAGCGTGGGAACCGACTGGAAGGATTCGCCTTCCGGTTCCGCCAGGCGCAGTGCCTGGTAATCGCCGAACAGGAAGAGTTTGTGATGCAGGAAGGGAAGCGGACCACCCAGTGTTCCGCCAAACTGCGTGCGGCGAAAGGGGGGAGCGGTCTGGATGCTGTTGCCAAACGAGTAGTTCGGGTTGGCGTCAAAGATCTGGTCGCGATCGAACAAGAAGGCCGATCCGTGATATTTGTCGGTGCCGGACTTGATGGAGGATTGAACGATCGCGCCCCCCGCCTTACCGAATTCGGCCGGGGCGACTGCGGTGGTGACACGGAACTGATCCGTCGCTTCGACCGGAGGGAAGAAGATGATGGTGTTGACCAAGGCGTCGTTGTTATCCAGGCCGTCCAACTCGAAGTTGTTGGCCTGCACACGCAAGCCGTTTACTGACAGAGCGGCGCCGCCGTTGTCGCCGTAGCGCCAGGTTTCGGCGTTGCCGTTGACGCCCGATGCGGCGCTGCCGTACCCGCCGCGTGTAACGCCGGGGACCAGCAGGGCCAGCTGCGTGAAGTTGCGGCTGTTCAGCGGAAGATCGATCACCTGGGCCGGCTCGATCACATCGCCGACCGAAGAGGTCGACGTATCGATGATCGGCGCCGCGTCGCTCACCTCGATCGTGGTGCTGGCCGCTCCTGGCCTGAGCTGGAAGTTGAGCGCCTGAACCTGCGAGACGTCGAGGGTAAAGGTCTGGACTTCCCTGGCGAAATTTGCGGCCGTCACCGTGGCCTTGTAGTTGCCGCGGAGCACGGCCTCGAAGTGGAAGTTGCCGTTTGCATCGCTGACTGCTGTTTGTGCAAAGCCGGTGTCGAGATTCACCAGTTGAATGGTAGTGGCAGGAATCGCTGCACCCGTTTGATCCTGTACGGTGCCTCGAACACTGGCCAGGTCCGACTGGGCAAACAGATGGGGTCCAGGCTTGGCGATCATCAACAGGACCGCAAAAGCCACGAGCAACATGCGAAGATAGCGCTGCCGGTTGGGCAGCAATGTGGATTTCCTCAACGTCACGATCGTCCTCCAAAAGCGTTGAAAAGCGTTGCGTGCTCTGGTCCGAGGATTGGGCGGGTCCATCACTTTTTTTCTCGTAACCAGGAATGACAAAACGCTTCTGAAGGAATGATCGTCAATCCACTCTCCGCCAATTCGAAGTCAATTGATTTTCTCCAGATAAATCATTTATTTTGAAAACATTGAGGAGATATATCTCCTCGTTATGCGGTGATTTCTGATGCTCTCAGACGGGAGATGGACCTGAGGAACTTCTTGCGATTGTTCTTCCCTGATACTGTTGTGCGGGGCCTTTCGGGGTGGGCATGACCACGGTGCATTCTAGCGACGGCCGAAGGCGTGTGCAGTTCGGTCTCTTTGAAGCCGATCTGAAGAGCGGCGAATTGCATCGCTCCGGGGTGCGTGTCCGGCTGCAGAGCCAGCCATTCAAACTGCTGGCGGCGTTGTTGGAGCGCCCGGGCGAGGTCATCGCCCGCGAGGAGTTGCAAAAACGGCTCTGGGGGGCGGACACGACCGTTGATTTTGACCATAGCCTGGGCATCGCAGTCAATAAACTGCGTGACGCCCTGGGTGACTCGGCTGAGAATCCGCGTTTTGTGGAAACGCTCGCCAAGCGTGGATACCGGTTCATCGCCCCGGTGAGGATGGTAGATCCGGAACCGTCCGTCGAAGGCACAGAACCCCCCTTGCCGAGCGCCGCAGCTGGAGCGCGCCCGGCAGCCGGGATGATCGTTTGGCGCTGGGTTGCGGCTGCGCTGGCATGTATTTCCCTCGCGCTGGGGAGCGCGCTCGTTTTCCGCTCGCCTGCGGGCAATCCATACCGCATAGCGCAGGTCACCTATTCCAATGATGTCAATGAGGAGAGTCTCTCCAGTCTGGCGAGCGACGGCACGCGGCTTTACTTCTCGCACATGGAAAACGGGAATCCCATGCTGGCGGTCTCACTGACCGCCAATGGCGAGATCAGCCGTTTCAATTTGCCTTCAGAGATTGGCGCCCCCTTGATCGACTCTTTGGCACCGGACGGTTCCAAACTGATTGTTCGCAGCCACTTGCAGGCCGAGCCCGAGCAGCCGCTGTGGATCGTGCCAACCCTGGGAGGGGATGCCCGCCGCGTGCCCAACGTGCTGGCCCACGATGCGGCATGGATGCCGGACGGTCGCCGCCTGCTCATCGCCAACGGCAACCAGCTGACGGTGGTGGGAGCTGACGGCAGCGAACCTGAGAGACTGCTCGCCACTTCCGGATTGGCATTTTGGCTGCGCTGGTCGCCGGACGGACGGCACCTGCGCTTCACTCTCCGCGACCCGAAGCGCCAGACATCCGAGTTATGGGAGGTGGCGGCGGATGGTTCCGATCCTCATCCTATACTCCCCGGATGGAGCCAGCCAGCCTCGGAGTGTTGTGGAAGCTGGACCTCCGATGGAGACGATTTTGTTTTCGAATCCTGGCACAACGGGCGTAGCGAGATTTGGGTGCGGCGGGAACTTCCCTGGTTGCTGAGAGACCGCGAACCCAGAGAGATCACGAATGGACCACTCGTCTATCAGGCGCCGACCCCGTCGCCAGGAGGCCATCGGATCTACTTTATTGGAGCCAATGTTCAGATTGAATTGCTCCGCGCGTTGCCCAAGTCCTCTGCGTTCATCGGACTGGGCCATAATCTGAACTCCGCGGCGCTGGCCGAGTACTCACGCGACGGCAAATGGGTTGCGTGGCTGAACGCCTCGGATGGCTCGCTGTGGCGTAGCCGGGCCGACGGCAGCGAGCGCATTGAGTTGACGACCCCGCCGTTGTCGATATTCAGCATCAGGTGGTCCGTGGACAATAAACGGCTGGCCCTGATGGCTGAGGAGCCAGGAAGGCCATGGAGGATCTATCTGATCGATGCCGACGGCGGCAGGCCTATACCCGTGCTGAACGAGGATCGCAATGAAGCCGACCCGGATTGGTCGGCTGACGGCCAGACGATCGTCTTTGGGCGGCCGCCTGACCGCATGGACAACAGCCAGCCCAAAGCCATTTATCTACTGAACCTACAGACCCGCCAAGTGACCGAGATTCCCAACTCGACCGGCTTGTTCAGTCCGCGCCTCTCACCCGATGACCGTTACATTGTCGCAATCCGTCTGGATCAGCGGGCACTGCTCCTCTTCGACCGAACCCAACAACGCTGGACCACCCTCACCAATCATGGCGCAGGAGATCCCACTTGGTCTCACGATGGCCGCTACCTTTATTTCCAGGATTTTCTTGAAGCGGGTAAGCCCATTTATCGCATAGCTGTTCCTGCGGGCGAGCCCGAACCGATGGCAACCATCAGTAGCCTGCGACCAATACCTGCGACCGACTACCGGCTGATCGGTTTGGCGCCGGGCGACTTGCCAGTGGTCAGCGCCCGCACTTCCACTGTTAACCTCTACATGGTCGACCTGAACGAGCACTAGATCTGCCTCACAGTCACCGTTCCCCTGTGCGGGTCATCATGGAAGGAAAATCTGCCCGGAGAGGCCCTTTCCAACTATGCGGCACTTTCCTCGTCAGATTCCATTGTGCACGTTGACATGAAGCGGTCCTCCTCCAGTTGGCTCCAGCTACTCCGATATTTACTATTGGAGTGAACGCTCGCAAAAGATTAATGCTATTCGGATCAAGCCGTTTTTCACGTCGAATGAGGAGTGAATTGGCAAACAGGACCACAGCAAAAGCTCAGTTGTCTACCGCGCGTCCCCGCTTGGGCGGCTTTGTGCCCGTCTGTGTCGCTGCAGCCACAGGACTGGTTCTGTCATTGCTGTGCACAGGTTGCGATTACATCAAAGAGCAATCGGGGTATCTCGTGACCCATACCGAGAAGTTTTCACATCACTACAATGATCCTTTCCTATGTAACCCTCAGATAGAATGCGATATAGAGGAATTCCGCTTTACGATGGTCCATCAAGGCGTTACGTATACCGTTCGCTGCGAACATCACGATATTACTCAAACTGCCAGCGACTGCTCTGGAATTCAGGCAGGGGAAGTGTACCAGTGCACAAATGGGTCGGCACTCGGCCATAAGTGGTTGGATTGCGATGGCTATATGCTGGAATTGGATAGTTCTCGGAAAGACTGAACGAAAACGTTCGTCCCTGGGGCTAGACCCGCGTATATCGATTTCCAATACTCCCATGATTTCACACTCCAAGACTGCGACAACAGGACGCATGTTCTGAACCCCATAAGGTCGCCGGCGGTGCGATCGGACCCGATCGCGTCCGGTCCTGGTCATCTCTCCCATCGCATTCAACGATGCCACCCAACTGCCGGTGATTCTACCGATCTCCACCGGCGGGGAATTTGCCCGGTGTATTGCTTTCGCAGTCCCTCTCGGAGGAACAAAGATCACAGGAGTTGTACGCTGTGACCAACCGCGAGTCATGGATATTCATGCTCGGGGCGGCAAAAAAGTAGGCTCCCTGCCCGTGGAGATTCTCGACGACGCGCTCGCCAAAAGCTGTGACTCTGTTCCATTGACATCCTCTCTCCTCCTTGAAGGGAGGAGATTCCTACGGCGGCAGCGTGGTCCCTCGCGGCTCTGCCCTTCTGGTCACTTGGCTCGCTGCCACCAACAGAAATCTGGGAGTCATCTAGTTTGATGGGGCGGCTCGGTCAAAGGCAGATCGTCTTCCAGACCGCCCCGTCTGATTCGAAGACGCGCAGATTCTTTGACCATTCAGCAGCAGAAGCATTTCAATGGTCCTGGCTGCCGCCTAATGCTGCAACGGGAGGGAAAAATGGGCGAACTCGTTCGACCAGCGCATTCGATGGTCGTCGCAGTCGTGGCTGTCTGTTGACCACTGCATATCCGTTCCTCACCCTGGGTCAGGCAAATAAAATCCTGACTGTGACAAAGCGGCCGGCGGGCGGCTTTGTGGATCACGGTTCGGCGTTCGGAGTCTATTCCGACGGCAAACTCTTTGCAGCAGCGGGCCGGTGATGCACAAAGGGAAAAAATCTTGATTGAAGAGCTATTCTGACCATTCTCCCCCGTTGCTCGGGCGTAGGCTCCTCTACGTGACTCCGAACGCGAAAAGCGAGGTCCTGAGCGGGTATGACTCCCGTCTGTTTCTTTCACCGGAACGATTCAAGCGGAACCTTCGACTCCATCTGTCTGATCTGCTCACAAATTGCTGCGCGCATGGGGACTGAAGCAGAGTTGATCAAGGAAGAAGCGCAGCATCTATCCGACGCTGAAACCTTCCAAGATCAAGAACCTGAGAAACGTTTGTGGGATTGAGCGCAAATGTTCGGCAACAATAAGCCAGACTTGATGGAACTACTCAATCCTTTTGATCCGCCCACGCACCTTGCGAAACACACGGTAGAAGACCCAATGCGCCACCTCCACCGGCTCCTCGATTGCAATCCTGGTGGGCACTACCTGACGCCGACATTGATGCCCAGTTCGCAGCAATGGACGCCGCCGATCTCCGCGCAACTGGTCACGTTGCATAGGTACCCAGTCGATGGTGACGGTAGACATCTTGCTCCGCGCCAGGATCTAGGATAGCCTTGCGATATTCGCTCTCTCAAAGCCAGACGAACCAAGGAGCGCCAGAACAGCGGCAGCCCTTGACATCATCTTTCCCTCGCCAGCGGGCCCTATCCCTTCCTATTCTTTTCATCGTTCGCCCCCGCTGGTGGGGAGCATCCTCTGGCTACACCCAGCAAGCGTTCACTGGTGCTCAAGCTCCGTCATGTGTAAATCCATGTTTTGCTGACAATGAGCGCAATCGTGGGTCTGCCTGGGGATGATCCCGGGTTCATGAGACAGGGGGCCGGTGGCCGGAAACGAGACTCGGCGGTGTTTTTTCTTTCTGTTGGAGTTTTCTTCAGCAGAAGGGGCTCCGGCTCCGGCCGCCCAACCACCGAGCAGCTTCTCGATCTGAATCAGACCAAGAACCGAGACCCATTTGCGATGCTGCTCAGTCAAAGGACCGAATTGTTCTTGAACGGCAGGCAGCGGTGTGTATAGAGTTAGCAGTCATCCGAACGCGGAGATGCCATGAGTTCACCGAAAGACATTGTGCTTTTTATTGACGGGACAGGTCAGGGACCGGAAAAGCCAAACACGAATCCCACAAACGTCGAGGGATTTGCTTATTTTCTTAACGCCGAGCCTTTGCGAAGCCCAGATGCAAGTCCCAGGTCACTGGATGGCAAGAGCGGCATCAGAGCGCCTGGCTCAAGTGCCGTGACGAGCTACTTGAGTGGGGTGGGAGCCGACACAAGCCCTGTCTTCGATTGGTTCCCCGGGGGAACGGGTTACGGAATCGCACACACCATTCGCCTGGCATACAAGTTCCTCATCACACACTATCAACCTTTGGATCGAATCTTTTTGTTCGGCTTTTCTCGGGGAGCGTTCGCTGCACGATCTCTGGCTGGATTCGTGGATTGTGTCGGCGTTGGGCTTCGCGATGTGCCCGCTGATTGGCTCGATCAGGCGATCGACCAGGCCTATTTCGCGTACGAGTATTTGCAAGGCGACACGGAGGCTCTTCGTTTAGGCATAAGCGAGTATTTGCAGGAATATCTCCGTGGATCAACGCACGATATTCGGGAGCCCAATTTTGACTTCGCGAGTCTTCCCATCTACCTGATCGGGATTTGGGACGCCGTAGAAGCCCTCGGGCTACCCGCGAAAGCCTCCCTGGCAACACGAGTTTTCAACTCCTATCATCAAACAAAGCTTCCCCCGAATGTTTCGCACGCTTTCCACGCCCTTTCTCTCCATGAACTTCGTTCCGATTTTCAACCGCATCTGTGGACAAACAAGCACAACAGCTCGCAAATACTGGAACAACGCTGGTTCGCTGGCGATCACAGCGATGTTGGGGGCGGACATCCCAACAGGCAGCTATCTGATATTTCGCTCCTGTGGATGCTGGGGTGTGCAGAGCAGGCTGGATTTACTGCTGTCCGTCAATTAGCGAAGAACATCGCGCAGCCAGCGGTTCCGTCAAACATTAACCAGAGATGGCAGGATCTCATCTTCTGCGTTCTGCCTCCGAAGGTCCGACCAGCCCTTCAAAGCTACGATGAGCTGAGCAACCCCCTACCGCTTGACAGCAGTTTTGACCCTTCTGTCAGTACTCGTTTGTCGTCGGGGCACGAGATCGATTACTCGCAGTTCCGCATCGGTTTTGGCAAGACTTTTGGCGTTCGCAGCCATGACGTCCAAATCAGCGCACTTCGGCAAGTGGATCAGTTCACCATAAAAGGCCTCTTGCGGCTGGATCCCCGTTTCTTGGAACTGAACATTAGTCGGCAAGTGACTCTACTGAATTCGGCTACTATGGCAAGCTGGTCAGCGGCAGACAAGGATCTGTCTTTTCAAGCAGGTGAACAGGCAGCAGAAAACATGCGTCTTGGAGCACCTCTACCCGTCAAAGTAAACCGGCCGTTCGGTGAGTCGCCGCCCTGGAAAAAGAGTAAGGATGGAGAGAAACAATAAGCCGTCCTTCAATTCTCGACCTATGTGTTGAGTTAAGTTGCCACCGCGAGCTATGTGCTGTGTTGTGTAGTCCGAACCTTTCTCTTAGTCGCAACGAAGCGCGGTCATAGGGTCTATTTGTGTCGCTCGACGGGCGGCAGTGAAGCAGGCGAACAAGGCAATGCCTGCTCGCAATATCGAGACCGCGCTCGACGTGATCGGATCGCCAGGCCAAACCTCGAATAACAGATTGCGGATCGAATGAGACAGCGCCAGAGAACCAGCGACGCCTATTCCAACTCCCACACCAACAAGAAGAAGGGCTTCCCGAAGAATGATCTGGACAATGTCCGCTCGGCGGGCGTTTTGCCGAACCATCGCTCATGGGCTTGATGGCTTCCGGAGCCTTGGCAATGTCGCTTGCCAGGAATGCGAGCCAGGAATGCGAGCCAGGAATGCGAGGAACGATGCCATCACGGGATCGGCGCCCTTGCCCACCGGCTTGGCCACAGAAACCAGCATCCGGCGCGGCGCAATTACTTGGGCCTTGACTTCTCCGGAAAATTCGGGATGGCTCTTGAAAAGAGCGATGTCGAAGCGGAATCCAAGGGAGTTTCCGGTCCGGGCCTGCTTGCCTCGATATTCAGTTCCTGGGGGGCTCGGAGGCGCGTACCGGCTTGGGTTTGGTGGTCGGCATGGTCAACCTCAGACTTCTGTCAGCACATTTCTGCTTACGGAAAATCCACGCGCGACGACGTCGAGCATGGGTGTCTTTTCTAGAAGTTGCTCGGTGATTTTGGCAGTCGCACGAATGGGAGCGGGAGTGCACCGCGCGATTGTCGGCAAGTTGGTAACGAACTGGATGGAACGAACTGGATGGGAAGAGGTCGGCCTGGGAGGCTACGATCGATGGGACACGATAACGCCCTTATCGTGCGACAGAGCAAACCGCTCGCGCTGGATTCCGGGCTCTGGATTCGTGCCGTTCGCGACCCATGAAAGCGAGACCGCAGTCCGACCCCGTCCTCCCGTCTACGCTTGCTCTGTGGCGCGGTGCAGCAGGCGGCAATCGGGTGCAGTGCCTTCAGAAGCGAAAAATGGGGAGCAAACGGAGGTGAGATTGGGGATACGGCTCAGTCACGATGCCTATCCGAACTGCATGATCGCGCTTTGCTAAGACATTGAACGTTGGACTTCCTCCAGGCGCCGCTCGAGGTATCGACGTTCCGCATCGTTCCTAACAAGAGTCAGCGCGTGTCGATAACTGATTGCTGCGCCAGTTGCGTCTCCGATTCGCCGCAGCAATTCGGCGCGGGTGGAGTGAAGCAAATGAAAATTCTCGAGGTCGTGGCTTGTTACGAGTCGCTCAATCACTTTGAGTGCCTGTGGAGCTCCCTCAACCATGGCGACAGCGACGGCTCGATTCAATGACACGATCGGACTCGGCTGAACATCTTCAAGAAGGTCGTAGAGCCGCAGAATCTCATGCCAATCTGTGTTCTCCGCGTTAGCCGACCTGCAGTGCACAGCGGCGATTGCCGCCTGGAGCGCAAACGGTCCAGGAGTCCCAATCATGGCTTGCCAGGCAAGAGACAAACCTTCCTCGATTTGGATCCGGTCCCAGAGTTCGCGATTCTGTGCCTCGAGCAAAACAAGATCGCCGGCGGCATCATGACGCGCATCGCGGCGCGCATCGTGGAGGAGCATAAGTGCCAGCAGCCCAGTTAAC
>DATDLS010000571.1:0-6301 GCA_036519195.1 Occallatibacter sp.
GCCTGGTCGACGCGCAACTTCCAGACGCCCATGGGCGGCGACATGCAGTACATCCCGTCGGCGCTCGCCAGCGGAGATTACTTTACGGGACTCGGCGTTCCGCCCGAGGCTGGCCGCGTCTTCGGACCCGACGACGATCTGCCGGCCGGAGGCAAGAACGGCCCGGTGGCTGTGAGCCGCGCTGAGGAATCAGCTTAGGCTGATTCTGCATGTCCTGGCGGCAGCCGGCGATGAGCAACAGCGCTGCCAAACCGGTCAACAGGGAACTGCGCCCTGCTCCGCTCTTGCGGGGACGAGGAGACCGCGCATTCGAGTTCATACGGAGGTCGACCATCAGTACTCCACCTCCACCACCGAGACCGGTTCCAACGAGGCCAGATAAGCCCGCGTCTCAATCAGGTCGAACTTGGGGTCCAGCGCCTCCAGGCACAGGAAGAACTTGTCAGTAGTTGCGCCGTTGCGGAAGTTCGGCGCGTTGAACAGCGGATGATAGAGCGATGGCAGTCCGTTCAGCGCCAGCATGCCGAAAGCCGCCGAAAGCCCGGCCCACAGGATCGTCCACTCGTAGGCGGGCACAATGAACGCCGGCCACGAGTAGGTCGGCCGACCAGCAATATTCAACGGGTAGGCCAGCACCGAGATCCAGGTTTCGAGCGAGAACATGGCCGCCACGCCCATCAATCCGCCGACCAGTGTGATCAGTGGCACCTTGTTGCGATGGAAGCCAATGGCCTCCGCCGCCTCTTCGACCGGATAGGGCGTATAGCACTCCATGCGCCGCCAGCCATCGTGGCGCGCCTGCTGCGCGGCACGCACCAGGTCGCTCGGGGTATCGAATTCGGCCAGCAGGCCGTAGGTTCCTTCGCGTGGGGGCATCAGTCACCAGCCTCCGCCGGTTGCGTCGGCGTAATCTTGGGGGTAATCTTCGCCCCAGGGAGCATCATGCGAATCTCGTTCATGGGAATCATGGGCAGGAATCTGACAAATAGGAGGAACAGCGCCGTAAACAGCCCCAGTGTTCCTACGTAAATCATGTAGTCCCATTTGGTGGCGCGATAGGTACCCCACGACGAAGGCAGGAAGTCGCGGTAGAGGCTGGTCACAACGATGACGAAGCGCTCAAACCACATACCGGTGTTGACCACGATGGAGATAAAGAACATGTAGGGGATCGAGGTCCGCAGCCTGCGCGACCAGAGGGTGGTCAGCGGGATGGCCAGGTTGCAGGTCACCAGCACCCAGTAGGACCAGCCCATGGGGCCGAACATGCGGTTCCAAAACATGAACGCTTCCCAGTGCGAGGCCGAGTACCATGCCATGAAGGCTTCCATGCCGTACCCGTAGGCCACGATGAAGCCGGTAGCCAGCATGACCTTGCCCATGTTGTCGATATGGCGATCGGTGACCAGCCCTTCCAGGTGATAGAACTTGCGCAGCGGGATGGCCAAGGTCAGCACCATGGCGAAGCCGGAATAGATGGCGCCAGCCACAAAGTAAGGCGGGAAGATGGTGGTGTGCCAGCCCGGAAGCACGGCCACGGCGAAGTCAAAGCTGATGACCGTGTGCACGGAGAGCACCAGCGGCGTGGCCAGACCGGCAAGCAGCAGCGAGGCCGTCTCATAGCGCATCCAGTGGCGAATCGATCCGCGCCAGCCAAGCGAGAGCATACCGTAGAAGTACTGGACGAACTTGTTGTCCGCCCGGTCGCGCATGGTGCCGAAATCGGGAACCATGCCGATGTACCAGAAGACCACGGAGATGGTCGCATAGGTGGAAACCGCGAACACGTCCCAGAGCAGCGGAGAGCGGAACTGCGGCCACACATTCATGGTGCTCGGATACGGCAGCAGCCAGTAGCCAAGCCAGGGGCGCCCGACGTGGATCAGGGGGAACATGCCCGCACAGACGACCGCAAAAATGGTCATGGCCTCGGCGAAGCGGTTGATGGAGTTGCGCCAGCCCTGCTTGAAGAGCAGAAGGATTGCAGAAATCAGCGTTCCCGCGTGGCCGATGCCGATCCACCACACAAAGTTGATGATCGCGAAGCCCCAGGCCACGGGCTGGGTGACAGCCCAGATGCCGGTGCCCTGGAGGAACAACCAGGTAATGGCCACCAGCAGCACGGTGGCACCGGCGCCGCCAATGCCGAACAGAGCAAACCAGCCCAGCGGCGTGTCCGGCGTCAGCACAATGCCCGCAATCTTGATGGTGACCGACTTGAAGGTCTGCCCCGGCGCAATCACCCGGTACTCGCCGGTGAGCGGGTCAAGCCCAGCCACACGGGAGGGATCCTTCGGGTTTCTCGGTTTCAGGTCCGTTGTTGCCATCGTCCCTCTTAACCCTTCACCGGTGTGTGTTCCACCGGCCCGTTTTCAAGTTCCTGGTTCAGGTTCAGCACCGCGGCAACATACCGGGTCCGCGGACGAGTATTCTGGTCGGCCAGCACCTGGTAGCTGCGCTCGTCGCCGTGCAGCCTGGCCACGCGGCTGGCCTTGTCGTTGATGTTGCCAAAGGTAATGGCGGAGGCCGGGCAGGCCTGTTGACAGGCGGTCTCAATCTCTCCGTCGGCAATCGGCCGATTGTCCTTGTCGGCCTCGATCTTGGCCGCCGAGATGCGCTGCACGCAGTAGCTGCACTTCTCCATCACGCCGCGGCTTCTGACCGAGACATCCGGGTTGCGCGACAGCTTGAGGCTCTCGGTTTCATAGTCCGAGAACAGGAGGAAGTTGAAACGGCGCACCTTGTAGGGGCAGTTGTTGGAGCAGTAGCGGGTGCCCACGCAGCGGTTATAGACCATGGTGTTCAGGCCTTCCGGCGTGTGCACGGTGGCACCCACCGGGCACACCTGCTCGCACGGGGCATTCTCGCAGTGCTGGCAGGCCATGGGCTGGAAGTGGGCCCGCGGCGCTGAAAGATCGCCTTCAAAGTAGGTGTCGATCCGCAGCCACTGCATGTTGCGCCCGATGCGCACCTGCTGCTTGCCGACCACGGCGATGTTGTTCTCCGCATAACAGCTCACGATGCAGGCGTTGCAGCCCGTACAGCTGTTCATGTCGATCGACATGCCCCAGGCGTTGGCCTCGTTATACGCCCAGTTGGGGAACAGCGAGGTGTCCATCTCCGTCTTCGCGTGGGTCTCGCCCTCGTTGGCAAATCCCGGGTCGGCCTTGTACTGGTCGAGCGTGGCGTAGCGGATGATACCGCGCTCGTTGATCGCCTCATCGGCTTCGAGAGAATTGTTGCCGTTGCCTTCCCCGCTGAACCGCGCCGAGCGCTTGTCCTGGAAGTGGCTCTTGGTAATCGCCAGGCCCCAGATCCCCTCCACCTTGGCCAGCGTGCCGGTCGTATAGAACGGCGCGTCGGTCGAGCGGATCAGGAAGGCGTTGAAACCCTGGCCCGAACCCACCCGGCCGGCCGCCTGGCGTCCATAGCCCAGATATACGGTGACCGAGTTGTCGGGATGGCCGGGAACCGCGATGACCGGGGCCTTGACCTTGCGGCCGTTCACGGTGAGCTCGATAATGTTGTCCTCTTCAAGACCCAGCTTGGTCAGCGTGGCGCCTGAGACCAGCGCCGCATTATCCCAGCTCAGATTCGTGACCGGCTTGGGCAACTCCTGCAACCAACCCACATTCGACCAGCGCCCATCATAGACATTCGGGTCAGGCCGGAAGATGATCTCGATCGAGTCCTTGGAGGAGGGCGTCGGCACCTTCAAGCCGCTCAGGCTTGAAGACGAACCGGAGCCGGTAGCCGTGAACGCCGAATCGTCAATCCACCCCTGGTGCAGCGCCTTGCGCCAGCCGACCTCAAAGTCACCCTTGATCAGAGGCCGGGCCGTAATGCGCACCGCTTCGTATGCGCTCAGCGCGGGCTCCTCCAGCAGAGTCTGGAATATGTCATGCGCAGACTTGCCGCCATAAAGCGGGTCAATCAACGGCTGCACAATCGAAACCGTGCCGTCATAGGAGCGGGCATCGGACCAGGACTCCAGGTAATGCGCCGTCGGAATATGCCAGTGGGAGATCAACCCGGTCTCATTTACATGCGAGCCGACATGTACGGCGACTCCCGAGCTGTTGAATGCCGGGAAGGCCTTCTCGAATGCGGCGGCAAACTCCAGATCGGCGGGCGCATCGTAAATGGGATTGGTATTGAGCATCACCAGCCAATCCACCTTGCCCGCATTCAGGTCGGCTACCAGCGCCTTGAACCCGGCCAGCTGATCGGAGGCCAGCGGAATCGCGGATTCACCGGCGACCAGAACCGTCTTGCCGGTATTGCCCAGCGCAGAGTTGATGGCCGCGGCCAGCGAGGCGACCGACGCATCCTGATAGAGCCCCGGAATGACCGCACTCTTGCCGCCGCTCTGCTTCAAATCCTTGGCCAGCGCCGTCAAGAACCTGGTCTGCTCATCGGTCCATCCATAGGAAGGAGCAGCCACGCCGGAAACGCCCACAGCGTTGGCCAGCGCCGCGGCAAAGGCAGGAATCTCGCTGGCGCGCAGGCCCAGGCGATGTTCGGCCTTGAGGCCGGTCGTGGTCGGCGTGGACTCGATGGCATAGAGCCGGTTCAGCCTGGACGGATCCTTGCGCCGCGCCGCATAGTCGCCCACCAGCTTATGGAAGCCGGGATATGAGGCGCCGGAAAGGAAGTCCGCATCGAGCGAAACAATCAGATCGGCATCGGCCAGATGGTACTGCGCCATCTGCCCGCTGGCCAGGGCCGTGCCGGCAATCGCCGCGTCATATTGGACCAGCGTCGCCTTGGGATAGGCCGCCTCGACTGCCTTCCACTGGCGCGCCAGCGTGGGCGAAGTGATGGTCGCCGAGAGGAAGTAAAGGCCGGTTCCATCCTTGCTGGCCGCAGCCTTGGTCCGCAACAGCTGTCGAAATTCGGAAAACTCGCGCGGCTCGCCGCGATAGAGCGTCTTCTGGGAGCGGTCCGGGTCATAGAGATCGAGCAGCGTCCCCTGCGTGTACGGATCCGAAGAGCCGCGGTTATACGGATGCTCCGGATTGCCGTCGACTTTGATGGGGCGAAACTGGTCGCTCTTGACCAGCAGCGGGACGGCGCCGGTGAGGAACGGATGCGCCGAGGCGAAGTACATCGGCTTGCCCAGAATCAGGTCTTCGGGCGCCTTCGCATAGGTGTAAATTGGTTCGTCCGGCTGCTTGGTGCAGCCGGCCAGGCCGGCCAGCGCCAACGACGCGCCCATCAGCTTCATGAAGCCGCGACGCGAAACCGGGTCAACCCACTCCTGGGCCGAGGAAGGAAACTCGCGCTCGACTGCGGCCTGAAACTCGGCCGTGTTGGCCAGCTCGTCAATCGACCGCCAGTATTTCTTGCCCTTCACGCCTTTCAACTCCTGGCGCACCTCGTCCAGGGTCATCGGCGCCATAGCAACCGGATCGCTCGGGCCGTTTGCGATCATCTGGCCATTCTCAAGTTTGCTCATCGGTGGCAGACCTCGCAGCTGGTCAGGTCTTTCGGGGTACGGATCTTGTAGTGATCCACCAGGAAGTGGCCCAGCTCATCCTGGCTGGTGAATTTGGTATAGGTTGCCGCCGCCGGCATCGACGCAGCCGCCACGTCGCTGGCCATGCCGCGCGACGCAGTCAAAGGCAGTTCCAGCGAAGCCATCTCCGGTGCTCGAGCAGCCGGATCCCGGGTGGTGCAGCTCACGCTCTCGGCTGTCGGCACGCCCGATTTCTCGTCGCTCACCGAGCACCACACCGGCCTGTCTTCGGCCGGCTTCTCCCAGGCCATGTTATAGATCTCGCCCACCGGCCGGATATTCTTGGCCGGATTGCGATGGCAGTCCAGACACCACTCCATCTGCAGCGTGTTCTGGGCGTACATCAGCGGCATCTGGTCCACGCGGCCGTGACAGCTCGCGCAGCCCAGCCCTTTGTTCACGTGAATCTCATGGCTGAAGTAAACAAAGTCGGGAAGGTCGTGCACCTTGGTCCACACCAGGCTCTGCCCCGTCGCCCAGCTGTTGCGCACCGGCTCCAGCAGTTGGGCATTGGTCCATATCTGTGCGTGGCAATTGATGCAGGTCTTGGTTGGGGGGATTCCGGCGTAGCTCGACTTCTCCACCGTCACGTGACAGTACTGACATTGCAGCCCCAGTCCCTGCACGTGGTGTTTGTGACTGAAGGGCACCGGCTGGTCCGGGCGCTGGCCTTGCCGCGTCACCCAGGGCGAGCGTTGCAACTGGTCAAGCGTCACCCCCAGGGCGATCACGATCAGCCCCGTCAACACCAGGCTCGCGCGAGCCAGAGCGTTGGAGCTGCGA
>DATDLS010000572.1:0-104654 GCA_036519195.1 Occallatibacter sp.
TTGCCCATGGGCATGTGCAGGTGTTCCCATTCACCGCCGAACTGAAGCTCGTTCGTTCCCTTGATGAATGTGGCAATTTCACGGTCGGAAATATCACTATGATTCCACGTTCCCGTCGCAGGCTGGTCACCTACCGTAAACTGTCCGGAAACCATGACGTTCAATGTCGCAGGAAAATTAGTGGGTTGCGAAATGTTTGCGCCCGCCTGCGCAATGTTGAAAGGAGCCGGAGACTGGGTCACACCGGACTTGCTCGACCACCCAAAGTAACTATTGAGAAGCTTGGTCGGCGAGATCGTATAGATGTCGACGATGCTTACGTTCTTCAACCCCAGACTCTGCGGGTCTTCCCCATTGCCTTCGAGAATGTTGCTGGCCGGGCCAAGAATGATTGGCACTGTGAACTTGAGTTGAAAGTAGCGCCCGCTCAGGTGATGCTTGCCGAGGTTATAGTCAAGCTTGGCAAGGTACTCATCGGTGTCCTGAATTGATGGTGCACCGTTGTACGTCAAATAGTTCGGCCCCATTTGCGGCGCGTTGGGAAGAGGAATGTGATTCATCAAAAAGAGCGCGGTTGGATCAAACGCCGCCGGGTTGATCTGGTTGTTGCTGTTGAACTGGTAGGGCGAGAGCGGGTTTGGATTCGTCAAAACAGTGCCCGGCAGAAGAGCCGAAAAGTCTCCGTTGCGTTCAGCCTGCGTTGGTACCTGCGAGTTCAAGCCGTTGGTGGCGGTGTTTTGACGCGTGCCTTGATATGATCCGAAATAAAACAGCTTGCCTTTCAGAATCGGTCCGCCAATGGTTCCTCCAAATTGGTTCTGCTTCAGCGGGTTTGGGGAGGTGGCAAAGTAGTTCTTTGCATCCATTGCATAATTGCGCAGATATTCAAAGGCGTCGCCGTGAATCTTATCGGTTCCAGACTTGGTTATAACGTTCGCAACTCCGCCTGTGGCGTTTCCATAGGCAGCGCTCATGTTATCGGTTTGTACGTTGAACTCCTGCAAGGCATCGGGACTGGGGAAAGGCAGATTGGTGTTGATATACATGTCGTTGTAGTCAACGCCATCCAGCAGATAATAGACTCCATTGGCGCCGCCGCCATTGACCTTGGCGTATTGCTCGCCGGGCAGTATGCCGCCTTCACAACCGACGCCGCAGTTCTGCGAGGTGACATCAACCGCGCCGGGAACAAGAAACACCAGTTGCTGCGCCTCGCGGCCGTTCATCGGTAGACTTTCAATGCTCTTCTGATCGATCACCTGCGCAATCGCCGCGTCGTCCGTGGTCACCTGATTGGAGCTGCCCTCTACGGTGACCTGCTGAGCTACCGTCCCGACCGCCAAGGTGACCTTCTGGCTGGCGGCCTGTCCGACTTGCAAACCAATGCCCTTTTGAACATAGGTGCCAAAGCCGACCATTTCAACCGTCAGTTGATAACTGCCGATCGGGAGGCTGGGAAACAGATATTCGCCGGCTGCTCCCGATTTGACTTCCTGCCTATATCCGGTTCCGGCCTGCTCCATGATCACCGTCGCCCCAGGAACCGCTGCACCGGAGTTGTCCTCTACCGTGCCGCTCAGTCGCGCGGTGGTGTATTGGGCAAGTGCTGTCGTTGCCCACATGGCAACCAAAAATAACGATGAGAAAAGAAAGACGGACTTGCATCGTATGCGGTTGAGAATTCTGATTCCCGGATTCCTGCTTTTTTCAATTGGTCTCATTTGCGCTGTCCTCCACTCAATCGAAGTGTTCCGATCCCAGTTAATTGCTACGGCTGCTTGTCTTTTCTTTTGAACTTCTTGCCTGTGGGCTTCGGTTTCGATCGAAATATGATGCTTTCGATCATGACTGATATTTTTACGGTTTTTCTGCTTATTTTGTCAAGCGGAAAAGTTCTGATGGCCCCGCTGCACCTGTCTGCTCAGAGGGGCCGGGGGGGCGACCCCATGATTGTGAATGTCGATGACCGGCACCTCGCCTTCCTATAACTACCGTCACGGGGATCTTATAGATGGATCTGGGCCGCCCGTTTTTTGGGCAAGAGCCTGTCGGGCCGAAAATGCCGCGAGTTGTCTCGCGATTCATCTCTGGTTCGCCCCCCCTGATTTTGTGTAGGCGATCGCATAGACAGCGTTCGTGCCCGTTCGTGCGCGCTATTGCATGCTACCCGAGCGATTCAAGGGATGACTCCTTACTCACATGTCCGGCATCAACTCGATGACTTCCCGACGCCGGATATGATCGCGATCGGTGCTGATCGTCGAAGGGTTTTGCTGCCATCAACTTCTCAGGGATGACCTGCCTCTGCCACAACAGGGAGTGATCCGCTCTTGGGAGCTCGGTTCCGATGCGGCTGATGGCGAAGACCGGGGGCTGAGGCCCGGTGACTCAGATGCCTGGGGAGCAAAGCGGCCCTTCAGCCTTTGCTTCGGAATCTGCCCTACTTGCGGGCGGGTTTGGCTCCAGCGACCATGACCTGAACTCCGAGATCTTTGAGAGTTTGCAGATATGCCGGAGAGGTGCCGGGATCGGTGATTAGCGTCGTCAGCTCCGTGACAGGCCCCACGTAGGCAAAGCCTTGCTTGCCGAATTTGCTGTGATCCACCAGCGCGATACGCATTTTTGCGGACTTGATGATGGCCTTCTTGATGGTTGCCTCGGCATGGCTGGCCGTGGACATGCCGTACTCGGGATCGATGCCACTGACCCCCAGAAAAGCCTTATCGACGCGAATTTCACTCAGCGACCGCTGCGCCCAGACCCCCGACAAATAGAACACATCCCGCTGCAGGTCGCCTCCGATGCACATCACATTGATCTCCGGATAACGCTGCAACTGGCAAATAATAAGCGGGGAATTTGTAACCACCGTGAGGCGATTGCGGTGCTGCAATCGGGATGCGACCTCCGAGACGGTAGTACTCCCTTCCAGAAATACGGTGTCGCCGTCCAGGATCATCCTCGCGGCCTCGGCCGCGATGGCCTGCTTTTCTTCGCGATTGGTGCGCCCCAGTGTGTCATAGGAAGGCTGGAAATTAGTGGAGGGGGACTTGGAGACTGCGCCTCCATGGGAACGAACGAGCAACCCCTTACGTTCGAGATCCGCCAGATCCCGCCTGACCGTCGCCGCCGTCACTCCAAGGACATCGATCAGCTCTGAAGCACTCACCGTTCGTTGCCGAGAAAGGAGTTCGGAGATTCGAAAGCGCCGTTCTTCGGCCAGCATGGATGACTCCCTCTCCATGGTTACGCGATGGTCACGCCGTGCGCACCAGAAGCCGCTTTGCAAGCAGAGACAAAATACTGCACTGAACCGAAATCCTGCGCTGCGGTCAACCGGGAACGCACGACTTGAGTTCAAGTGGTGAAAAGTACATTGCGCGAATGCTTTCCATCAGGGCCGAAGCCAAGGCATGGACCGTGGTGGGAATGATTTCCAAACCGCCCCATACTCCCTGCGATCGAGAACTTCTGTCAAGCATCTCGGTTCGAATGGGAGCGAATTCAATTGATTATGCCTGACTTGCTTCATATGTTCAATGCGTTTCCCATGGTGTTTGTCCCCAAGTGGCGATGGAAAACTCCGACGGCGTGGGAGCAAGCTGTCTCCCTCCGACGCCGGACCGTGGCCACCATGGAACGCCGGTGTCGGCTTGCCCAAGGCGACTGCTCGATAGCGGACAAACCGATCGACTTTCTGTATATTTCGTTTTATTACGTTCCGCGTGAGGCGTGATTGTGATCAAAGTCGTCGGAAATATGCGCAACCCGTTTTGTGATCGAACATCCAAAGGTGGCCAACAATGACCCAAGGCGCCGCGCACGACGCGCGCAGACTCATTCGCCCGCTGCAGGGCGACCTGAAGCGGTTGCTGCAACAACTGGTCCGGACCAAGAGCGTGGCCATTCCGCCCGGCGGAGAGGAAACGCCCTCGCAACAGGTGCTGCAAACCTTCTTTCGCGATCAGGGTGTGCGCACACAGCTCTATGCCACGGAGTTCATCGAGAAATCGGGGAATCCGCTGGTCAGGAAGAACCGCTCTTATCGTGGACGAAAGAACCTGAGCGCAAGGCTGAGCGGGACAGGCCGCGGTAAGAGCCTGCTACTGAATGGCCATATGGACACGGTGCCGGCGGGGAAAACGCCATGGTCCCGCTCGCCCTGGTCGGGAGTCTACCAAGGCGGCCGCGTTCACGGCCTGGGCTCGTTCGATATGAAGGGCGGTCTGGTGGCCAATGCTGCTGTGATTTGCGCGCTGAAAAAGGCAGCCATCAGGACCGGGGGCGACATCCTCTTCGAATCGGTGGTCGATGAGGAGTGGGGCGGAGGCGGCGGGACCATTGCCGCCCGCATCCGCACAGGCGGCGCCGATGCCTGCATCATTCCCGAAGGGACGCAACTGGATATTTACCGGGCGACAAGAGGAGGATTTGTGGTGGACCTGTCGGTGGACGCAGGAGACCCTACGGCCTACTTCTCCAATGCCGAAGTAGTGAGCCCGGCGGTCCCTTTCGGGCGTCTGCTGGGGTGGGTCGAAGCCACCACCAAGAAGCGCGCCAAGATCAGGTCGCGGGGTGCATACGCCACCTTCTCCGACCCTGTGCCAGTCCAGGTCCTGGCGGTACAGGCGAATCAGCTTGATCCGGAAACTCCGCTGAGTGTGCCTTCCCGGGCGACCGTACGGGTGTACTTTCAATTCCTGCCCGAAGAGGATGTCGAGGCAGTGATCCTGGGCATCAAGGATTCGCTAAAGCAATTCGAGACAAACGATCCGTTCTTCGGCAAGTATCCGATTCAGTGGGCGCCCCTGATTGGAGCGCCGCTACTGGGCCACGAGCTGCCTGCGGATCATGACTGGACCCGCTGCATGGCCGAGAGTGCCGCCGCGGTGCTGCAGCGGAAACCGGTGATCACGGCAGCGCCGTACCCGTGCGATGCCGGGCTGATGCATCGCGACTTCGGCATTCCAACACTTCTGTTCGGACCCTGCGGAGCGGGCGCACACAACCCCGATGAATATGTCGAATTCGACTCCGTGCTGCGGACTGCGGAGGTATTGCTGACGGCTGCCCTGGATTGGGCCAACGGATAATTTGGCGGGAATGGATTTCCCGTTGTTATCAACCGATGGCACGTGAGCGAGCGCGCCTATGCGCCTCGGTTGCATCGCAATGCGGACTGGGTGGTCTATCTCAATTCGGCAACTCCGGCGCCCTACCCCCGGTTGATTTCCGCATGATGAAGTAAAGCAGCAGTCCGACCCCAATCCATGCGGCGCCGAGCAGTTTGGCATCGAGACTGAGGTTGAGCCAGATGAACGTGCATACCAAAATACCGCACAGCGGGGATAATGCTGCGAACGCGACCTTTTCCTGGGAACGAAACTTGTAGTGAATAAGGGCGGCCGCATTCACCCCGATGAAGGCGATGAATGCGCCGAAATTAAGCAGTTCCGCGCCCTTAGCGAAGGTCAACAGAAAGCAGCCCAGCAGGGTTACGGCGCCGAGAAGCAGCACATTGTAATGGGGGATTTGCGTCTTGGAGCTGACCGCGCCAAAGAACCTTCTTGGCAGTGCATCCGAGCGCCCCATCCCATAGAGCAGGCGCGCCGCGCCGAACTGTGCTGCGATGCCGGAGCCCATATTGGCGATGAGCAGCGTTGCATTCAGAAGTTGGAAAAGAAACTTTCCGCCCACGCGATGGGCAACTTCCACAAACACGGTATCGACCATCGAGGCAGGAAATGGAGAGCGTCCCGGCCACACAAGCTGCGCCAGATACACTTCGATGGCGGAAAGCACCCCGATGGCAAAGCAGGTGAAAACGGTGGCCAGAAGAATGTTGCGACGAGGATTCTCCACTTCCTCCGACATCGTCGAGATGCCGTCGAAACCGATATAGGTCAGCACGGCGATCGAGGCTCCGTGGAACAGGCGGCCAGGAGTGAACGTGGTAGGGTCGTAAAACGGCAGCAGCCACTGGCCACCCACCGGCCGCGCCACCATGGCGATGTAACGTATCGCCTCCGCAATAAAGACGACAACCACAATGCTCATTCCCAGAGCCAGCAGAGCGTTCACGCGGCTTGAGGTTTGCACGCCGCGCAGATTGAGGCCGGTGAACACAATAACAAAGGACAGGGCCCAGGCAGCATAGGGAATCTGCGGCACTATGTTTTGTGCCGCCATGCTGCACCAGATGGCGCAGATGATGGGGTTCAGCATGTAATCCATCAGCATGGACCAGCCCACCACATAACCGGCAAGCGGGTGGATCTCCTTGCCCACGTAGGTGTACGCCGATCCCGCGCTGGGATAAACGCGCGCCATTCTGCCGTAGCTCACGGCGGTGAACAGCATGGCGATCATCGCGATCAGGATGGTAGTGACAACATGTCCCCGGGCGGCGTTGCTGACCACGCCGTAGATACTCATCGGCGCAGTGGGTTGAATGATGATGATGCCGTAAAGAATCAGGTGGTGAAGCTTCAGCGTGCGTCGAAGTCCGGGACCAGCAAGTTCTGCGGTGGCGTCCATGCTTGGGAAGTCCTCTCTCGTTGCTGAGTTTCTCTCGATCAATCAGGTCGGAAGCGGAAATTTGAGCGAAAAAATCCGTGGCCGCGCAGAAGCCAGTCTCGGCAATCGCACCTGCGAAATGTTTCGTTTCCACATGTTCCCGACCCTCGTCCTTGGGCAGAATCGGACAGGACCCCGGAAGTTCGTAGTTTTGTCATTTGTTTCGTAGTTTTATCATTTGTTACGGTTGCGATGCAATTCCAGGCCTCGTTTCAGTCTCGCGCGCAGCGGCAGGTTCAGGAAGGTTCGATCCTTAAGTGCCCCGTATCCGGTCCGCGTTGCCGGGAAGCGTCCATGAGAAGAATTGCGAATTCAATCAATCGAAAAATAACAATTTCGATCACAAACGAATTGACAGACGAATCTCCTCCGGATAATCTTAGGCGGAATGTCCGGCGATGAAGGAGTAGCGCTTTGAGTGATTTTGGGAAGAATATCCGGCTCAACCGAGTTCTGAATGAGCAGGGGCGCGGCACCCTGGCGGTGGCTTTCGATCATGCTCTGGTGGTCGGGCCGATACCGGGAACAGAGGATGCATGTGGCCAGATTTCCCGCTTTGTGGAAGCCCGTGTGGATGCTTTACTGCTTAACCTGGGCCTGATTCAACGCTGCAATGCTTGTTTTCCCCGCGCCGCAACGCCTGGAATTATCGCCAGAATCGACTGGACGACCATCTGGAATTCGCTGAGCCAGGGCGAGAATGGCGTAATGCGCAGTTGCATGCTCGGGAGTGCGGAAGATGCTTTGCGGCATGGCGCAGACGCCCTTCTCAGCTACCTTGTGGTGGGGACGGGCAATGCCAATTTCGAGGCGGATGAAATTGCTCGCAATGCGCAACTTGCGCGCGAATGTGAACGGTTGGGCATTCCGTTGATCATCGAGACGCTGGCCCGGGGCAAAGAGGTCGAGAACCCCGCCGATCCGCAATGGATCAAGCGTCACACGCGGATAGCGACGGAACTGGGAGCCGATGTCATCAAGACCGATTACGCCGGCAGCGTTGCGGCCATGCGCGAGGTGGTGGAAAACTGTCCAATTCCTATTCTGGTGCTCGGCGGGAGCCGAAACGATGGGGCCATGGATGTTGTTCGGGGCGTGATGGAGGCTGGAGCTGCGGGTGTGTTCTTCGGGCGCAATGTTTTCCAGTCGGACGACATGGCGGGATTTCTGAGGCAGGCGCGCAGCATTCTCAATGGAGACAGGAAATGAGCTTCGCGCCTGTGCAATACGTCGCGGACCTTCTGGATGAGCGCGCGGGCTTTTCCCTGCGAGGCGACTGGGGACATCTCTCGGCAGTGTTGGGCGGAGGACATATTTGCCAGTTGGTCACGCGGAGCCATCCAGAGATGAACCCGCTCTGGCGCCCGCAATGGCATACGATCGACCCGGGGAAATTCTCTTCGCAAAGCGACGAAGAGCGGTTCGGCCCTCCACCCGATGGGCGGCTGCTTGCCGGCATCGCGGGACATAACATCAGCTTCGACCATTTTGGGCCTCCTTCGCAGGAAGAGATTGCTGCGGGCCTGAACACCCATGGAGAAGCCCCCGCGGTACAATGGCAGATCTTTCGTGAATTTCAAGAAGGCCGGCCGGGGGTTGAATACGGCGCCGAACTGCCGGTCGCGCAGATCGATTTCAGGCGAACCTTGCGCATCGATCCAAAACATCCGGTGGTGTATTGCGAGGAAAAGGCGCGCAATCTGAGCCGTGCCGATCGTCCTATCTCCTGGACCGAGCACGTCACCGTTGGTCCGCCGTTTCTGGCTTGCGGAGATACCTTGGTCGATATGCCGGCAACGCTGGCCAAAGTGAACCAGGCCAGCTATAGCGACGCCATGATGATCGTTCCCGATGCCGAATTCCAGTGGCCGCACGCGCCGCTGCCGGACGGCGGCTTTCATGATTTGAGAACCACTCCGGATGGCTGCTATTTGCGGTATACGGCGCAACTACTCGATCCCCGCCGCGAATTTGGGTACACAGCGATCGCCAATCCCCGTGCAGGGCTGCTGCTGGCGTATGTCTTCCGGCGCGCGGATTTCCCCTGGGTGGGCAATTGGGAAGAACGCTTCTACTTGAAGACCGCTCCATGGGGCGGAAAGACATTTTGCCGGGGTATCGAGTTCAGCTCCACCCCGCTTGCGATTCCCAAGCGTCAGACGATTGCACAAGGACCCCTGTTTAATGAATCCACTTACCGCTGGCTTCCCGCTCTCTCTGAAACCAAAGTCGGTTACTTGACACTGCTGGTCGACATCCCTTCGGATTTCAAGGGAGTCGAGGAGGTTTCGGTCGAAGATTCGCAGATCGTCCTCCGCGAATCCGGCAATGCAAGGACCTATTCTGTTCCGGCGGACGGTTCATTTCTGACAGGAGAAGCCAACGTCCAGCGATGAGTTTTCTCTCCATCGACGTAGGATCGAGCCGATGCAAGGCGGCCATCTTCTCCTCTTCTGGAGAGATGCTGGCGATGCGTTCCGCTGTCTATACTCCCCACTGTCCCCAGCCAGGCTTTGCCGAACTCAATGCCATTACTTTTCTGAATGTCGTCATAACTCTCGCCAAGGAGCTGGCCTGCATTCCGCTTAATGAAGCTGTTCAGGCGGTGTGCTTCAGTTCGCATGGGGAAACCGTGATTCCTGTCTCCGCCGCGGGACAAGCGCTTGGCCCGGCAATTCTGAACATGGATATGCGCGCCACCAGGGAAGCAGGCTGGATCGAAGACGAGATGGGGCGCAGACAGCTTTTTATGCTGACTGGACATACCAGCCACGCCATGTATTCGATGCCCAAGATCCTGTGGTTGCGCAGCCATGCCCCGGAGACATTCAACGCCGCCGGCAGCTTCCTGAGCGTCACCAGTTATCTGCTGCTTCAGTTGGGCCTTCCTCCCTTCGTCGACTATTCGCACGCATCGCGCTTTATGGCCTTCGATGTGAGCCGCCGCGTCTGGTCCAGGCAATTGCTTGACCTGGTGCGGATAGCGCCGGAGCTGCTTCCCCTTCCCGTGCAGGCGGGCACCGTTGCGGGCAAACTGGACAACACTGCGGCCGCCATGTTGGGCGTTGTTCCCGGCACTCCGGTGGTGGTGGGTGGGCACGATCAGGTGATTGGAGCTGTTGGACTGGCCGTGATTGAAGCGGGTCGAGCCGCTGGCTCGCTGGGGACGTATGAGTGTATTACCGTCGCCTCCGATCGATTGCTTCTGAATGACGCTGCACTGGATGCCAGCCTCAACTCCTATCCGAGTGCCGTTCCCGGCCAGTTCGTCACCATCGCCTACTTCCCCGGCGGCATCATGATGCAATGGCTGGGCAATCTGCTCCATGGACCGGCCAAGAGCGAAGAGGAATACCATTTTGAGGACCTTGAGTTGGCAGCTCCACCAGGTCCCACAGGACTGCTGATTACGCCCCACCTGATTGGCAGTTGCAACCCCGAGTTCGACGCGCAGGCGCGCGGAGCCATCAGCGGCCTTAGCTTCGACAGCACGCGCTCGCATCTTTATAAGGGAATTCTGGAAGGCATCGCCGCGGAGCTGGCGATCGTTACCGAATGCCTTGAGAATGCCGGCTCGACCTTCCGCGATATGAATGTTTTCGGCGGCGGAGTACGCTCCGCGCTGGGGCTGAGGCTGCGCGCCGCGTTTACCCAAAAGCGGCTGCACATCATGAGCTGCCAGGAATCGGTTTGCCTCGGCGGAGCCATGCTGGCCAGCGTCGCGGTGGGCACGCATTCCGATCTCAGGTCCGCTGCGCAGGCTATGGTCCGTGAGCAGGAATGCTTTCCGGACGATCCGCTCCTCGCCGAACAATACACGCCGCAGATCAAAAGTTATCGCCAGTTCCGTTCGATGCTCGTGCATCGCCCCAATCAAAACAACCCGTTTATAGGAGAGTAATCATGATGCACGCGACAGTCGGATTCATCGTCTATGGAGTCCACAAGGATGGCCTGCAGGATCCGATGGGCACTCCATTTGTGGATGTTGCTCTGATTGCGGAGGCAAAGGACGCGCTCACCAAGGCCGGACTGAAACTGGTCAAGTACGAGACCGTGATTGCCAGCAGGCAGGAAGCCGCGGAAGCTCTCAAGAAAATGAAGCAGGATGACCGGGTGGATGCAGTGGTGCTTTTCACCGGCACCTGGGTGTGGGCTGCTCATCTGGTAGGCGCCATACGTGATTTCGCCAAAAGCGGAAAAGCCGTTCTACTGTGGACGCATCCCCGCTCCCAGGGCTGGAGGCCGGTTGGTGGACTGGTAATGCACGGCGGCCTTCTGGAGATCGGCGTTCCTCACCGCTTTGTGTATGGAGACATCAACGATGCGGATACGGTGGGCCGCATCGTCAGCTACGCACGTGCCGCGCACCTGAAGAACAGCCTGAATCTGTCCACCATTGGGGCTTTCGGCGGCAGAGGCATGGGACAAACCTGTGGAGCGGCTGATCCTTCACAATGGATGCGCGTGTTTGGAATCGATATCGACTCCCGCGATACGACGGAACTGATTCGCACTGCGGAGTGTATTCCGGCTGCTGAAGTGGAGGCACTGCAACCCCGCTTGCGCCAACTGTACGGGACCGCACCGGAAGCAAACCAGGTGAACGATCACTCGATCCGTCTTTATCTGGCGTTGAAGCAAATCGTTGAACGCGAACGCTACGCCTTCTACACCATCCAGTCGTTCCCCGGCTTGGCGGATGATTACGCAGCCACCTGTTTTGCGCAGAGCATGATGCTTGAGGATGGGCATGGCACATCCACCTTGGGAGATTTCAATACCGCACTCACAGTCTTCCTGTTGATGCGACTGAGCCGGGAACCGATCTACTACGGGGACCTGCAGCACATCGATCGCAAGACGCGAGAGATCAAGATCATTGGCGACGGTGCGTGCCCGCCCTCGCTGGCATGCGAGTTGGGACCGGCCGGATTTGCCGAGCACGGAATTCCCACCGAAGGCGACGCCGGCGGTCTCTCAGTTAAGTTGATCTGCAAGGCCGGTGAAGGTGTGCTGGCCCGGCTCGGACGTGTCAATGGGGAATTTCAGATGGTCATTACGCGTGCCACCATCGCGGAACCTTCCCCAGAAGAGGTGAACAAGCGCCTCGACGAATGCGGCATTCCCTTCTGGCCTCATGCATTCGTCACGGCGCACTGCGACATCGATGCGTTGCTCCAGAACTGGACGAATGAATACGCATGTCTCGGCTACGGGGAGGATCTTTATCCCGCGCTGGCCGATTTCTGTGAACTCACCGGCATCAAGGCGATTCTGCTCTGATCCTCCGCCAGCAACCAACAGGAGATCCCCAGGGCTACCTGCTTCGCGCCTGGCGGGAAGCGGAACGATGAGTCCGATCACGTCGCCGGTAAGCATACTGGTGGGGATCGATGAACTGGCTCCCAGCACTCCCTATGAGATTCTTCAAATTCTTTTTTTGCTTGACAAATTAACGAAGCGGTCATAAAACAAACATGTGAAAGAAAATGTTGCTCCTAATCGAAAGCCAACGCGCATGATCGAAGCCAAGACCTTACGACTGTGCCATCCAACGGAGCAGATTAGCAACCAAACACTTCAATTAAGGCGGACCACTTCAATTGATCGACAAGAATTCTCTGCGCGGGCCGAGGCTTTTCAATACGGATCTGGCTTTTTTGGAGGCCGGAAGCGTAGACCAACGCGTTGCCATGAGTTCCGGACGGAATTCTTCAACGCCAATCTGAATTTCAACAATCTAGATGCTGGACTGCAGGAAGGTAATCTTGGGCAAACCAGTTCCGGCGGAAGCCCGCGAATTCTGCAGATGGCATTGAGATTCAAGTTCTAAGAACATCAAGATTCCTCTGAACGAGGCCAGGTCTCTGGATACGGCTTGACAGGGCGCGGAGTTAACCACTCCGTGCCCTGTATGGGAATGGCGCGCAGGCGATTCTGAATCATCCGTGTGCGTTTGCAATGAAATCGACATTCGACAATGAATCTTGAGGAGAGGCGAGTGCGGCTTTACTGTGGTCTCAGGGATTTTGCAGGGATATTTCTTCTGGCTGCAGCGGGTGCTTCATCCGCGCAGCTATGGGTACAGGCCAAGGATATTCGAAGGTGTGCGCGCCTTCGCCGGAGGCAAGAAGCTGGGGACCAGTGGCTATTTCGTGCAGCCAACGGTGCTGGTCGACACCCATCCGAAGATGAAGGTGGTGCAAGAAGAGATCTTCGGACCAGTCGTCGTAGCCACACCGTTTACCGATCCCGAAGAGGTGCTGTCCGCGGCCAATCAGTCGGTTTACGGTCTCGCTGCTGCCGTGTGGACGCGGGACCTTCCGAAAGCGCACATGTTTGCTGCCCGTGTGAAAGCCGGCACCGTCTGGATCAATTGCTATAACGTCTTCGATGCGGCGCTTCCCTTCGGCGGATATAAGCAATCAGGATAGGGAAGAGAGATGGGCCGCGAAGTCTTCAATCTCTATACCGAAACCAAGTCGGTATGTCTCGCACTGTAGTGAAGAGCACGCAGGTGCATCTCATTTACACATGTCGCCAGACAGCAATCTTCGCAGATAAAACACACTTACTCGGAGGTGTCATGCGCTACTGTTTAGCCGCTTCGTTCTTCATTCTGCTTTTTCCGTGTAGTTCTGGATTGTTCGCCCAGCTCACATCAGCCAGAGTCTCAGGAAGAGTGACAGACTCGGCTCAATCAACTATTCCAGGAGCCACAGTCACCGCAATCGATACCATGACCGGCACTGCCTATCATGTAGAAACGGATAACCAGGGTACCTACGTACTGACAGGGCTATTGCCCGATACCTATCGCCTGACCTTTAGCAAGAGCGGATTTCAGACTGGTATCCAGGAAGGTCTCATTGTTACTGTCGGCCAGAGCGCGACAGTAGATACCGTGCTTCAGGTCGGATCAGTCTCTACGAGCGTGACTGTTCAGGCCGCCTCAGATGCAATCAACCTGCAATCCCCGACTGTTTCGACTGCAATCGATAACAAGATGACGCAAGAACTGCCATTAAATGGCCGTGACGTACTGCAACTGGCGCAACTCGCGCCCGATTCCGGCCCAACTGCGACTGGCCCCTATAATCAGGGAGCATCGCGGCCAGACCTAACCAATTCCTATGTCGGAGCAAGCGGCGGAAGAGGCGATTCCACTGCTTTCTATCTCGACGGCGCCTTAAATGAAGACGTGCTCACTCAAATCGCAAATGTCTTTCCTAACCCCGATGCAGTCCAGGAGTTCAGCTTCGACACAAGCGCTTTCAGCGCAAAATTTGCGGGCCTCGGCGGAGGCGTGATGAACGCTGTAACGCGCGGAGGCACAAACGAGATTCATGGCGTGTTATTCGAGTTTCTGCGCAACAGTGCGCTGAATGGCAGGAACTATTTCTCGCCGACTCAGGACGGACTGAAACGAAATCAGTTTGGCGGCACGATCGGTGGTCCCATCCTCAAAGATAAGACCTTCGGCTTCTTTTCCTATCAAGGAACGACGCTCACACAGAATCCTATCAACTCCGCCACCGTGCTCACGGCCGCGGAGCGAGGCGGCGACTTTTCGGCGGTCTCCAAGCAGTTGGTCAACCCATCCACCGGCGCTCCCTTTGCGGGAAACCAGATTTCTCCCACGCTCTTCGATCCAATCGCCGTTAAGCTTCTGGCTCTTTTGCCGGTTGGTGCACCAGATACCGGACAACTCTTTTACCTGTCGCGATTAGTTGAAAATGACAAGCAATTTGTAGGACGCGGTGATGAAAACATAACCCAAAAACTGCACTTATATGCCAGCTATCTCTACGACGCCTTGAGCGAGCCGGCGGAGACGATTCCCGGAAATATCCTGACCGCATCACCAGCCTCAGGTGCCGGCGCGGCCAACTACTGGCAAAGTCAGTTTGCCGCCTTAAATACGTCCTATATCTTTAGCCCGCAGTTGACAACAACAGTCGTCTTATCCATGAGCCGCCGTACGAATCTTGGTACGTCTGCCCCTGGCTTTCCGGGCATGACCGAGCTGGGAGCAAATGTTCCTAACCTGGTAAAGCCCGGCTACACCAGCATGAATCTTTCCATATCGAATTATTTCTCGCTCGCCTGGGATGGAACCTATGAAATTCCGGCTACCGAGGGCGGCCCATCCAATCAATGGACATGGGTGAAGGGGCGCCATACCTTCGAGTTCGGAGGAGATGTGCTATCAAGTAAGGTCATAAAAGAACAAGACTTTGAAGATGAAGGAGTGTATGGATTCAGCAATGCGCTCTCTGGCAATGACGCCCTGGACTTCCTGTTGGGCAAGCCTTCCAGCTTTTCCCAGACTGCGCGTTTATATGAAGCTCCAACACGAACACTTCCTGCCGCCTACTTCGTAGATACATGGCGCACGACACAGCGATTAGTGCTCACCCTGGGTGTGCGCTGGAACCCCTTTGTTCCGGTCTTTGACAGTGCCTATCACCAGGCGGGAGTTTTTAGTCCTGCCGCGTATGCCAATGGCGTTCATTCCACGCTCTACCCCACGCTTCCTCCGGGACTTTTGCTGGCCGGAGACCCTGGCGTACCAAGTCGAGGAATTGACTCGAACTATCATCTTTTTGACCCCCGTGTTGGTTTTGCACTCGACGTATTCGGCAACGGCCGCACCAGCCTGCGCGGAGGATACGGGATGTATCAAGATCAGATGACGGCCAACATGATCAATCTGAACTACAGCCCCTTCAACGTGACTGTCGCTTTCACAAATCCGGTCAGCACGGAAAATCCTTACGAGGGACAAGTCAATCCGTTCCCGGTTGCCAAGCCCACGCCTGCAAATATTTCTTTCCAGATACCGGAAGCAGCCGGCCCTTTCGTGCTCGGAATGAAACCGCCTACGATCCAGCAGTGGAACCTGACTCTCGAGCAGCAATTGCCCTATGGCACCCTATTCCGGCTCGGATATGAAGGCTCTTCCGCAGACCACCTCTTCGGCGCAATCGAAGGCAACGCAGCGGTTTATGATCCAGCGGAGACACAGGCGCAAAACGTGGCAAACTATAACATTCGCAGGCCGATGGGAACATACTACCAAGGCTTGTCATTAAACAAAAACATCGGAACGTCAAACTACAACGCGCTTATCGCTTCAGTACAGAGACAAGCGACGCGTGGATTGACATTTTTGGGAGGCTACCGTTGGTCGAAGTGTATGACGACAGCCGATCCAACAGGGTTTAACTCGGACGTCTATGCTA
Source organism: Occallatibacter sp. (assembly GCA_036519195.1). GTDB lineage: Bacteria > Acidobacteriota > Terriglobia > Terriglobales > Acidobacteriaceae > Telmatobacter. Next base: position 15,825 of record DATDLS010000572.1, read on the forward strand.
CTCCTGTCGCCAGCGCCGACTACTCCCGCTGCAGCTACGATGTAATCAATCAATTCAAAGCTTCCTTCGTGTGGGAGCTGCCGACAACACGCTTTGGATGGTCTGCCGCCAATAAAGTCCTTTCCAACTGGATGGTGAACGGAATTTTGACTCTGCAGGCAGGACAGCCCTTCACCGTTCTCTCTGGAGTGGACAATTCGACGAGCGGAATCGGGCAAGACCGCGCCGATCTTATCGGAAATCCAGAGCTTTCATCCAGCCGCAACCATCCCCAAAAGGTCGCAGAATACTTCAATATTGCGGCTTTCAACGTAAATGCACTTGGCACCTATGGCGACACGTCACGAAACTTTCTTACCGGACCAGGATATTCCGACATAGACCTCGCAGTAGCGAGATCGTTCAACATGCCATTTAGCCATTTAGAGGGACAGAGCCTGCAATTCAGGGCCGAGGCCTTCAACTTAGCGAACCGGGTCAACTTCTCCAATCCGAACTCCACGGTATCTTCTTCAAACGACGGAACGATTACCTCGGCAAATGATCCTAGAATTCTGCAGTTCGCACTGAAGTATAAGTTCTAGATAGCACTTGTTTGCTGCAAGATAAAAAGATGAATGAGGTGAATCTGTGAAAACACTCGTGCTCTTGATGGTCGTAATACTGGTTGCTGGAGGTCACGGACAGCAGACGCCTACAAAAACAACTTCCGGCGTCTCTCCTGCACCCTCCGCGGTAAAGGGCGTCTTCAGCGATCAGGAACTAGCGCAATTTACCGCACTTGAACCTATTGATACTCACACTCATATCTATGAGAGTGAGCCAGCCTATTTCGCCATGTTGCAAAAGCTCCACTTGCATATTCTGGATATCATGGTTGTGGCCGACAATCTTAATCCAGAAAGAAAAATCTTAGCCAAAGAGAGCAAAGATGTCTTTGATGTCGTCCAAAATAGCAACGGTCACGCGGCCGCATGCACAACATTTGACGCGTACCTCTTCAATCAGCGGGACTTCGAGGTCAACGCGATTCGCCAGATCAATCAAAACTTTGCCGAAGGCGCAATTGCAGCAAAAATCTGGAAGAATGTCGGGATGGAAATCAAAGACGCCAAGGGCAACTACATTCTGCCCGATAACCCCTTGTTAGAACCTATCTACAAAGATATCGCAGCCCATAACAAAACTCTGATTTCCCATCTCGCAGACCCGGATACGGCGTGGGCTCCTCCCAATCCCTCCGCGCCCGACTACTCCTATTTCGCGAACAACCCGCAGTGGTACATGTACAAAGTCCCTCATGCTCCATCGAAGGAACAGATCCTTCTCGCCCGCGATCATGTGCTTCAGGCGAATCCAAGTCTTCGTATGGTTGGAGCGCACCTGGGAAGCATGGAGGGAAGTTTCGATCAAATAGCCCAGCACCTCGATCGCTATCCTAATTTTGCCGTCGATCTGGCAGGGCGCATCCCGTACCTGATGTTGCAACCCCGGGCAACGATGATCGCCTTCATTACCAAATACCAGGATCGATTGATTTATGGCACGGATGACGCGCTCTACCCACAAGAAGATGTCCAGACAATGGTAACCAGCGCCGAGGCGTCTTATGCGCATGATTGGCGCTTCCTGGCAACGAACGGCACGTCAAATTACCGGGGGCGCCAAATACAGGGTCTCGCTTTGCCTGAGCCGATTCTGCGTAAGCTATACCACGACAACGCGGTGCATTGGTTCCCCGACATTCTCGGCAAGGCCCATTGAGTTTCAGCCGTTTTCTAAATCAGATCCTTGTCCCTGCATCCCGAGCGTGGGAGGAAACCAAGACGTGGCCCGTTTCAGTATCCTAAGCGCTTGGCGTGGCGGTGTGGAAGGCAAAGACCAGCAAGTTCATCGGAGCGCATCCTTGCCGTCGCGCCGAGCGGGACCGCTTCGATCCAGCCTTGGCGATAGGTGAAGGTGCGCTTGCCGGGCTTGCGCTCGCCCACGGTGTGCTGGTTCAGCGGCGCTCCCTCGATAAACTCGCACAGCGTTTTGTGGCCGTCTTTCTTGCACACAAACAGAAAATCCGCTTTGCTGGCGCGCATCGCTTCGGCCAGCGGCCGGCAACTAGACAGGGCGTCGCCCAGACGAGACTGGGCGCAAGTCAGTCATTCGCGCCTGGTGCGAGTTCAGCCAGTGCTTGACAGGGTTCGGCTCAGAATCCTACTTCTCGGTGTCCATCCAGCTCGAGTGATAAACTCGCGTCATCAGCGGCAACACCGTGGTATGTCCGGGGCAACGATCGCCGCCGCCGGCATGGCGTGATCATGCTGGCTCTTCCCTTTGGCTCACTTGCGGGTAAGCGACTGCAGGCGGCTTTCATTTTTGCCAACAGAAATACGCGCGTCCATCCAGCCCCACCAGTGTCCGCCCCGCCAGCCTCTCAAAGACCTTCAGCCCGTCGCGTTCGCGCAGTTGCTCGATGATTCGGGTCAAAGCAAGGCTGCAATGGCTCCGGGCTGACCGGACCGAGCATCAGAGTGATGTAGTTGTCAGTCGGAAGTCTTCTTCACCCCGAATAAGCTGTGGCAATTCGAATCCCCATGTCCCTGGTCCAACCGCCGTTGGTAAGACAAAAAAGACACGCTTTCGATGAAAAACAAGGAAAACGTTGAAAGGCCGATATCCGCCATCGCGTAGTGCAACTCCGGATCAGGGCGGCGCCATGCATTCGGCAAATCAGCGCGAACAGTCCGCAGTCATGCCAAACGCAACTCGAAGATCTCCATATCTCAACAAAGCACAGTTCCGCGCGCTGGGAAATAGCTGTCTGGCTCCTTCGGCCAATTAGAACTGCTGATGCCTGACAAGGATGCGTAGTTCTACGCCGCCCTGCTTCGCGCCTGGCGGGAAGCAGAACGATGAGTTTTCTCACACGTCTCCGGTACCCATACTGCTGGGAATTGATGAACTCTCTCCCAGCACTCCCTATGAGATACTTCACACTCTTTTTTTGCTTGACAAATGAACGAGGTGATCATAAAACAAACACACGTGAAAGAACTTGTTACTCCTAATCGAAAGCCAACGCGCATGATCGAAGCCAAGACCTTGCGACTGTGGCATTCAAGGGAGCGGAATAGCAAGCTGGCCATTGAATTAAGGCAGGCCACTTCAATGGATCGACGAGAATTCTCTGCTCGGGTCGAGGCTTTTCAATAATGCGGATTTGGCTTTCTTGGAGGCTCGAAGCGTAGACCAACGCGTTGACGATGAGTTCCGGACGGAATTCTTCAACGCCTTCAACAATCTGAATTTCAACAATCCAGATGCTGGACTGCAGGAGGGTAATCTTGGGCAAAACCAGTTCCGGCGGAAGCCCGCGAATTCTGCAGATGGCATTGAAATTCAAGTTCTAAGAGCATCAAGATTCCTCTGAACGAGGTCAGGATCTCTGGATGCGGATTGAAAGGGTGCGGAGTTAACCGCTCCATGCCCTGTATGGGAGTGGTGCGCAGGCGATTCTGAATCATCCGTGTGCGTTTGATATTCGACAATGAATCTTGAGGAGAGACGAGTGCGTCTTTACATTGGTCTCAGGGATTTTGCAGGGATATTTCTTCTGGCCGCAGCGGGTGCTTCATCCGGGCAGCTATGGGGACAGACCAAGGACATTCCCAAGCATGGGCCGGCGGTGGTGCTGTTTGATGGCAAGGATCTGAGTCAATTTGACACGTTCCTTACCCGCACGGGGCTGAACTCCGATCCCGACCACGTCTTTCAGGTAGAGAAGGGTGTCATTCATGTCTCCGGTAAGGAGGAGGGCTACGTCATCACCAAGCAGGAGTACAAAAACTATTACCTCCGCGCCGAGTTCAAGTGGGGTGAGAACAACTATGGAGAGAAGGTCGGCATTACGCGCGATAGCGGCATTCTCTACAACATCCAGGGCCCGAACAAGGTGTGGCCGCGGTCCCTTGAGTTTCAAATTAACGAGGGCTGCACCGGTGACTTCTGGCTTACCGATGGGGCCGCTCTCACCAAGAAAGACGGAGTGCGCATAGTTAGTCCGACCGGGGACAGCTCACAGTTGATCGACCGCTTCAACAAGGGTGTGTTCAAGGATGTAACTGGCGCTCGCGACCCAACCAACGAAGTGGAGAAGCCGCACGGCGAGTGGAATGTGCTGGAACTGGTGGACCGGGGCGACGGCCGTGTGTGGCAGTACGTGAACGGCAAACTGGCGAACACAGGAACCGATGCATTCCCATCGAGCGGGAGAATCCTTCTCCAGTCCGAAGGATCTGAAGTCTACTTTCGTAACATCAAGCTCTACCCATTGAAGTAGGCGCATCGGCATAGGGCCAGAGAATCAGGGCTTTCGAATGAAAGCCAGATCCTGAGCTGCTTTGATCGCACAGTTGCGCTAGATCGATTCCAATTCAGGGCGGAGCTCGGCCCTGATACCCGAGCCACGGGTCAAGGCATGAATCGTTATATATTCCCGAGGGGGCGTCCCAAAGGAATAGAAACAATTGCGGCAAATCCGGTCACGATGCGGATCTTGAAATTCCTGACTCATGATGAAGGACCAAGCTAAGAGGAACGGTTTCGCCCGTGAAACAACCAACAGAGGAGTTTCAAATGCAGGCGGCAGTGGGCGCATCTTTAGATATCACGCCTCGGGCCGCCAGCAGTGCAAACGGAGTAGCGCTGAAGAGATCGCTCTCCATCGGTCTGCTCGTCGTTGCTGCCACACAGGAGGAGTGTACAGCTTCCTCGCTCCCACGCCGGAGCAGCCACGCAATCCCGGCACATGGCAGACCTGCTACATTACCCTGCCGGGGAGGAAAGTCGCCATTGTCCAGAACGGCATCACGATTATTGACAGTCGGGAGATTCCAGGCATTGCTGGAGATGCTCTGGACAGCCACGAAGGGCTCCCGGGGCCGATCTACCTGCAGCCTGGCGAGCAGGGAAACGTCAGCTTCAAGAACATTGTGATCACTCCTGTCAGGAACTAGGTCTCTGATTGTTTTTTTGCATTCCTAAAGGAATAAGCGAGTTTGAAATTGAAAGAACCTCAATGAGGATGTTTATGATCGACACTCTAACCTCGAAGACCCATTCCTTGAGAGAGATCGCAAATGTATTGCTGGGGGCGATCCTTATCTGGTCTTTCGCCGCTTTGGCACAAGGGCAAACAACGGTTGTCCGGCCAGTCGAGACTCAGGAGATCCTCGTGAATCCGGGCATGGGAATTCAAACCTTCCAGCGATACAACGGCGACGCGCTGAATCCTGGAGTAACGTGGTCGGAGGCAGGGCCCGTCAGCCCGCTCAAAGCACCTGCTGTAAGTCCTGATTTTCCAGGGACCTCTGTCGCATACCTCCGCTGGCACTGGGCAACACTTGAACCGGAGCAAGGCAAGATCCACTGGGAGATCATCGACCTCGCGCTTGCCGAAGCCAGACGGCATGGTCAAAGGCTGATGATCCGGCTCATGCCCTACGATCCCGAACACCCCTTACCCAAGTGGTACCGCGAATCAGGTGCGCGGCGCGCGAATTCGGATTCATCGAAGGACGCGAAGATCTGGCAACCTGACTTCAGCGATCCTTTGTATATCAAGTATTGGGGTGCACTCGTAGCTGACGCCGGACGACGCTACGATGGTCATCCGGACCTGGACAGCGTTGACATCTCGACGGTCGGCTACTGGGGCGAAGGGTGGAGCGACTACATGCCTCCGTTCCAGGTTCAGAAAAATTTGATCGACCTCTATCTGAAGGCCTTTCGCAGAACTCAGCTCGTGATGAATTTCGATGAGCCCGAAGCTCTTCAGTACGGAACTTCACATGGAACGGGATGGCGCCTTGATTGTCTGGGCGATATGAAAATGCCTTCGCCTGAAATGCTGGATCAATATCCCGAGGAGATTGCGGAGACCGGCATTCAAGACGTGTGGAAAACCGCGCCAGTCTCTCTGGAGACGTGCTCTGTACCGGAATCGTGGGTTCAAAAAGGCTGGGACGTGCACTATATCTTGAGCGAGGCGTTGCGTTGGCATGTAAGCACAATCAACGTGAAGTCAAGTGCAATTCCAAAGGCCTCGCAAAGCGACTTCGAGGACTTCGAGCGGAAGATTGGCTATCGCTTCGTCTTGAGACGTGCCGAGTGGCAGGATCAGCTTCGTGCCGGAGACGCACTCCAATTGAAGGCATGGTGGGTCAACGAGGGCGTGGCTCCAATTTACAGGCCCTTTGTACTCGCATTTCGCTTAAGCTCACCCCAGCATTCTACGGTGATACGAACAGAGGCGGACCTGCGCAAGTGGGTGCCCGGCGATGCGGTCTTCGAAGATCCCGTGTTTGTGCCGGGAGACCTCCCGGCCGGAGATTACAAAGTGAGTGTTGGGCTTTTGGACCCCATCACATTGCAGCCCGGCATTCGGCTCGCGATTGAGGGCCGTGGAGATGATGGTTGGTACGCATTAGGAACAATCCACGTGAAACCAGGCTCATAACTGTCTAAACTAACCAAATTGCCTTTTCAATCAAGACCGGAAAAGCTCCTGATGCGAGGAATGCGTTTCTTTACAGTGTAACTGCGCGGACATGCAGGGGTTCTACCAAATCGAGCTTATCGCGTAACTGCCAATTCGGGAACTATCTGGAAGACTCCTCTTGCCAGTGACCGGTCACAGGAGACTTTTTTCAAGGCAAGAGGCCCCTAAAAGCTCGTGACAAGACGAAGGGTATATTGGCGCGACGGGCCGATTGCGTTGCCTGAGAACAATCCCCAGAAGTCGATTACTTCGAGCGTGTTGCTTACCCCCATCGAAAGCTCGCGTGCACTTTTGCGAGCCCGACTATCCGAAGCCGCTTCCAATCCCAAGGTCAGATTGCAACGGTGGTTCATCCGATTTTAGGTCGCTGAGATCACTGCAGCTTCGCTTTGCGCAGTACTCCTGATTTTGGCTGTGTCCGGCAAACATCTCTTCCATCAATCCGATTTACGCACCGCAAGCTCATTCGCTGGCCGGTATGAAGTAGGCCTCGTTCCAAATCCAGGGTTGACGCCGGACGCTATGCGGACGGTTGCGGTCAGCGAGGCTTGCTCGATGTCTCACGAGCAAGTGGTGGCTGAGGTTTCTTTGCAGTTGCAGCGAGAGGTCTTTCAGGAGTAAGGGTAAGGGATCGTCGATCCTCAACCGAACGACTATGAAATTGACTATCTGATTGCTCCGGGATCAGGCGGGACCGAAGACATCCACAACCGGGGGCCGCAGGCATACACCTCCGACGTGGAATGCGAAGTCAAGAATTCCCTGGAGGAGCTTCTTCATCAATTGGTTTGTGCAGGAAAGCTGGATTTATCTACGGCGCAGCACGACATCGCAGCGGATTGGATTGCGGCCTACAAGAAGTATTTTCATACGGATAGACCTCTCCCTGTAACGGAGCCGCAACTGAACAATTCTTTACTGATCTTGCGGAGTTGACCGGGCTCGTGCAGTGCATCATCGCGATGGTCAACTCGTCGTTTCTGCCTCTTTTTGAAACGTCTATTGGACAGCGGAGGCATATCCGTCCGTAGCTCAATTTTTCTGGGCGGGTTCAGAATTCAGTGGCACGCTTTGAGACGGCGGATTGCGAACCTTGAAATCAAGGTACGTCTGAAGGCGGCCTTCGGGGTGCTGCTCCGGCCACAATACGAGCAGAAGCGGCGGAAACTCCGTAAGGACGACCATGGTCCGGTGGACCTTCGCGTGACGTCCCGCACAAAGAGCGATCGTCCGATGCAACACAGTCTTGCCCGGTTCCCGATGATACACTCCTGGATCGGGGTCACCGCACACCCTATGGGCGTGTCCATCGCGCTCTAAGACCTGCTCTCGCAGGCTGCCGAAATACTCGGGATCCTGACGTTTCAGCGTATAGCAGGTCGCGCAGAGGCCCCGGTGCGAAGATCTTCTCATTCCCGCAGGGGCAAAAAATGCGGGCTGGCCTCCTCACTTCAAAGCCCTATTCCTTCGTCTTCAGCTTGGAGTCGTTTTCGCGGATGAACGCCTCGATCTCCGGCGCGCTCGCCAGGATGCGGAGCCATTGTTCCTTGTAGAGCGTGACCGGAAAGCGCCCCATGCCGTACAGAGAGAGCCCGCCTTTCTCGCTCACCTTCAAAGTGAGGCCGCCCTTGTCTTTGCTCTTCAGCCGGGCATTCTCAGCCCGCAGGCGCTCCATCTCCGCTTGCATATCCAATTCGCTCATCGTTTCCTTCCTCCGATTGTTCCCGACTCTATGTCTACGTCAATCCAGCCCAGCTTCCACGGTTCCGTCCGGTGCTCATCGAATCTGATTCCATGCACACGGGCGTCGCCACCAACGTCGTAGAGGGTAAACCAAATCCCCTTGAACTCCCCTTCCCTGCCCTCTACGATCGGCCGGATTAGGCGGGCACGTTCAAACAGCTCCGTATTGGCGTCTTCCCAACCCACACGCCAGCAATGAGTCATTCCGAAGCGTCCACAAACCGTGCTGTGCAGCCTGCCTCGTACTCAGCAGGCACCCATTCCTTCAGCACTGGACTCACAAAACTACTACTCGCGCTGTCCTCTGGATTCAGCATGTGCCCTGCGCCTCGCATCGGTTTTCAGCGAGAAGCATCTCCGCCAGGGATGTACCTGCTCCTCGAGAAAACCGGAACCTGGCTCATCCGCCGAGCACGAATCCACATGCCTCCGCATAGCGCGCCAGAGACTCCTGGATCTTGTGATGAATGATCGCAATCGGATTGTTGTAGATCGCTCCGGCCCGAATAGCCTCTGCCTGCCGGGGAAGGTATTGGGCAACCAGGGGCAAGGGAGAAGGAGACTCTTGCAGGTTCTCTATCAAGTGGGCAAGGGCCTTGGATATCTCGCCGTTGGGCCAATAGTAACGGATACGGTCGCTGAGGCTGAACGCCCTTGCGAAGCGCACCTGGCTTGCATCGCCATGGTAGTAGGCCTTCCAATTCTCAGGGTGTTCAACCATGACCCGCTCGATGATTGCCCGGATCTCCGAACGCCGTTCGCTGGCAATCCATTCCTCCTCGATGCGGGCCAGGCCGAAGATTGCTTCCCGCATCATGAATGTCAACTCCGGGCCGACTTTGAGAATGCCAAAATGGTCACTTACGAGTTGCCGGAGAGATTCTGCCGTTTGATAGTCGGTGGAATGAGCCTCGAAGACAATGCCTTCCTGTTGAAGAATAGATTGAGTCAACTCTGAAGCTTTCTCCGGTACATAGTCCGCAACGGTATCGTTGCCAAACTCAACTCCCGGCTGAACAACAACACCGATGATCCGCTCCCAGGCTGACAAGAGCTTCCTCCGTGAAAACGCCCGACGATGCACGTCCAGCGTTTCGTCGAGGCTGGCAGTGGAGGTTACTTCGATTTCCATCTCCTCCTGCGCCCCACCGGGAGTCGGCACCTCGGTTCCGATAATATAGACCGGTTTGCCTGAGGAGGCGCACGCTGCCGATTCGGCAACCTCGCATAGCCGTGCCGCACGTTCTGCAATCTCTTCCTGCGCGAGTATGTGGGGATCGTCGCCGCAGGCCATGCTCGCATCGAGATGAATCTTGCTGAATCCCGCAGCTGCATAGGCGGAGACCATCGCACAGGCCTTTTCCATGGCGGCTTCCGCGGACTGAGTTCGCCAGGGATTTGGGCCAAGATGGTCTCCACCGAGAACCAGTCTCTCGGTGGGAAAGCCCGTGCCCTTTGCAATCGAGTGTACGTAGTCCCGAAACTGTACGGGTGTCTGGCCGGTATAGCCGCCTTCCTGATTCACCTGGTTACAAGTCGCTTCAATCAACAGCGGGCTGCGATCCTGCTTCGCCTGCGCAAATGCTGCCTCAAGCACCAGGCGATTCGCCGAGCACACAGAGTAGATGCCTCTTCGCTTGCCTGCACGGTTTTCCTTCAGCAGGCCCCGCATCTCATCCACGGAAGAATGAGATACCGCCGATTCTCCAACCTTTGATGTCTTATCCAAGCTTTGCAATTTTGCCTCCATTGATTCTGGTCCATACACGGCAAGAAATAGTGGCTTCACTCAGCCGCCTGACTCCGGCAGACTCGCACACGGAGAGACGAAACGCAAGTCTCCGGCGCAGCTTATGGCACAAGAGTGTTTAGCTGCCAGTGGCGCTTGAAAAAACTCTGGCGGTAGGCAGAATCGCTGAAAGCTCCCGTGCCGCCGGAACGTGTGACGGATAAGCCCCCTGCCAGATTTCCATAGGCGACACAAGTCTCCAATGGAGCCTTGCGAACCCATTGATGGAGAAAGCCTGCATCGAAGGTGTCACCCGCACCCACCGAATCTGTTACGTCAACGCGGAGTGAAGGTACGTCGATCCTGCGTCCCTCTGTGTAGGCAGATGCCCCGCGCGCTCCGCGCTTGACCACTAGCAGCGGCACTTTGGCCGAAACATGCTCCGCGGCGGCTTCCACCTTTGCGATCTTTTTCAACTCATCCTCGGTGCACAGCAGCAGGTCCACGAGCGGAAGCACCTCATCCAGCACACCGCCCCACTTATCTTCTGGATCGTCGTTGGTATCCAGTGAAGTGGTCAGCCCGCGTCGCTTCATTTCCCTGAAGAGTTCGGGAATATGCGGAGAAAGCTTGCGGTGCAGGAAGATCGAGGATAGGTGGAAGTGCTTGGCGCTGGCAAGATAGTCGAGGTCCAGATCCTCAATGCCCATCTCAAACATCGTGCCAGGATAAGTAAGGATACGGCGAGTGGCTGTGAGTGGAAGAATGAGAGTGATCCCCGTGTTGCTGCCGGAACTGGAGCGAACCACGCGGTCCACCTCCACGCCCGCCTCCCTCAGCCTGTCGCAGCACATCGCTCCCAGCACATCACAGCCGACGCGCGAGGTAAAGGTCACCTTGCTGCCAAGAAGCGCCAAATTGTGCGCAAGAATGGCCGAAGAACTGCCCAGTGTAAGGCTAAAACCGCTAGCCAGAACCTCACGTTCTTCGGGCAGTTCGCGTGGCACCCCATAGACAATCAAATCGGGATTGAGTTCTCCCACAATAGCGACGTCGGGCTGTTGCAAAGCGCCTTCATGCGCGTTCCTGTTCACCATTCCGGTTGGGTCCATACTCTCCATCGTTCGGGCTGTTGAACCATGGTCGTTCTTGGCGCCCGGATACCGAAGTCAGTGTAATGCTTTCGCCATTGTTCATCGGTTGAAAAGCCGATCGTCCTTGTGGAGCCGGTCGATCGCAGCGCCGTCATCTCATTCGGGGCGCTTTTTATCGGCCGGAACGAAACGTGTTGCGATGTTACCGGATACCGAGACCGTGAGTGCCTTGGAATTCGTAGTTGCACCAAGGCCCGTTGCGGTAACATGCACATTGTATTCACCTGACTGAGTGTAGGCGTGGTGGACATTGATCCCATTCAGAGTGGATCCATCGCCGAAGTCCCAGTGATAGGTCAGCACTGGCGCTTCTGTCGGCACCCCCTTGGCGCTAAAGGTTAAGGTTTCCCCCGCCTTTCCTGCGGCTGCCGCATGCACCTCAAATGCAGGCGCAGTAACAGGGGCAGCCTGGTCAACCAGCTTGAACATGCGCACAGAGTGGGCCGGCTGAACGAGATCGATCGTGTCCGCGGAATTGCTGCAGCAGCTTTGATCGCCGAACACTTCCGTGATCTGGTATTTGCCTGGATCCTTCAATCCAAGATTCGTCAGATTGATGGCCCGCTTGAGCTCTCCCTCTGTCCAATTGAAGATCGTGAGAATCGATTGGCGATCGTCTTCTTTCAACAGAAAGATGCTCGGCTGCACATCGCTCGCCGTATAGGTCATCAGATCGGTGGGTATGGAGGCACGGCCGAGACGGGCGATGTCAAGCAAGTCGGTGTTCTTTACCAGCGACAGCCGTTCCGGGACAGCTCCCAGGGTGGGAAGATCGTCTCCTAGCTCGAACATGCCCCCTGCCACCGCCGCCAGGGCTATCGAAACCTTTGCCTCCTCCAAGGTGAGCCGACGCGCTCCTCCGTGCCATGACTGATCATCGACGGTCTGGGTGGAGACAGTAAACGCGTCCGGATCGGCGACAAAGAAATTGCGATTCATGTAGTAGCGCGCAGCAATACCCGAGGCGGCGTCTCTGGAGGCTTCGAAGGTATGTCCCGTGTCTTGAGAGATGCGGCCCGTATCCACAATCCCAACAGGGTTGAGCATGGGGCTCCCGTCCTTATCGAGAACGACGTCTTCTCCCACGGTGCTGCGAATGATATTCAGGCCGATCCGTTGCGCCTCCAGGGCAGTCGTGTTGGGGCGATAGTAGGCGCCTTCGACGGCCGAGTCATCCATGAAATCCATCTTGATAAAGCGGACGCCCCAGTTGTAAAGGGCGCTGTAGGTCTGCCTCAGGTAGTTCTGGGCGCCAGGGTTGGTTGTATCCAGCACATACAGCAGATCGGTATGATTGGTTACGTTGCCAATATGGATCAGCTGGCCAGCGGCATTGTGCAGTAACCAGTCTTTATGATTCTGATACACCCACGCGCGCTCCGATACTTCAAATGGTGCCGTCCACACCCCGAAGGTAAGGCCGTTGCGGCGCACTGCATCTCCTACATACCCCAACCCCCGAGGAAACAGATTTACGTCGGGCGTTGAGTATTCACCGCGTGCGTATTGGTATCCTTCATCGATCTGATAGTAGCTATACCCACTTTGCTTCAGATTCTCCGCCAGCCACTCAGCATTGGTAATGGCGGTTCCCTGGTTGAGTCCAAAATAATAAGCAGTCCAACTCCACCACCCGATTGGAGTCGGCGTATTGATTCGAGCCTTATGCAGCAACCCGACTGCACGTCCATACTGCTCCAACTGGGCGTGATAGTCGGTTCCGACAGCGAACATGAGACGTTCGGAAGACAAGCTGTCCCCGGAACTGACGGGAAGGCTTAGACTCACCTGTTCAGCGGCCGGCGAACGCCTGAGCGATTCCTCTTTCATGATTTCGGTTGTGCCCGTAGCCACGGCTTCGTAGGAAAGGATCTGTGTGTCGGCGCCTGCAGGTTGCTCTTTCAGGTGGAAGATAGTCAAGAGCCGGTCAGAAGTAAGTGCGCCAAGGAATAAGCTTTGACCGCTCTGGCGGTTATAGATAAGCTGGCTCCCGACCGCTCGGTGCATTCCCTTTCGACCGTGGCCCAGGTCAAGAATCGCCAGTTGGGGCCGGTCCTCGCTATAGCTGTCGGACAGGATGCGGTCGGCGGATGACGGCCCATTCAAGCTGATCACCGGGGCATCCGTTGCGTGAACGCTCCGGATAGCCTGTACGGTGATCGCTTTACCCGTATTGTTGAGCACCTTAACTTCAATATCCCCCCACGATTGATCCTTGTAGAGACGAAGGTTGCAGAGCAGGTCCGGCTTACCCGCCAGGCCGCTGTGAGTTACGGTCAGTACCGACCCTGAACCGAATTCGTCATGAAATTCGGACTGCACCGTCTTGTGTTGCGGATACGCGGACGACCGCAGCAGCTGAGAATCGACGTCGGCCTCGACATCGGAACGCACCACCGTACCCGGAATATCAGCCTTTGTGATCGAGTAGGACCCATCTGGGTTGGCGCTCACTGACAGGGTTTCCCCCTGGATCGACACTGGTCCGCGCATCCCATCGAGCGGCGCCTGCTGGCCCGGTTGACCCGCATATGCCGGGATTCCAATGGCGATCGCGCCTGCAGCGAGAAACGTGCACAGATTCCGTCTAAACCGTCGCTTCACGTGGACTCCTTTGAAGATACATCCTGGGAATTGCAGTTGATCAGCCGGAAGCCCCTTCATGATGCATAGGCAGGAAACCATGCTGTTCATTTCGGTGAAGGGTGAATCGAGCCGTACATATCGCACAACCCAGTCGGCTCCCTTCGGACAAACACGGCCACGAGTAAGTGAAGTTAAAAGCAAATCATCTTCGCGTTTCGCTATATTACGAATTCAATCGTTTTTCTGTCAATAGGAAACTTGACTCGATTGAGAGGCCCTGGCGACGGCACAGGGGCCACAGGGAACGGCGCTGTCGAATCGTGTCTGCATAGTACCCCTGAGAACCCACGTTTAATCAATAATATCCATATCTGCTTCCGTTGATTTTTCATGGCGCTATGGACCTTTTCTGAAATCGAGAGGGGCACGAAGAGCGATGCGCCTGATCATCGGTAGAGATGCTTGACTGTAGACGGGCGCGTTGAGAGAAGGCGGCAGGATTGTCCCAGAGTTTGGTCTCCAGTTCAGTCTTCGGGAACGAGCCGCACCACAAGTGTGCGTACGGCAGCCAGACGAATAGGATTGAGCGTCGGAGCGAAACTCCGCATGAGGCTCGAAGAACTCCGGGAACAACATGCAGTTCTTTGCAATTGCCGGCCTTTCAACCATTTCCATGACGGAATTGGCGCTGATCCTCCCCCATATTGCAGGCTGAGAGCCCGATTCAGGCCGCCGCGCCCGCCGACCGGTAGGGTTGCGCTCCAGAATGCAGCTGCAACTGCGGGGATCCTCGGCGGCCCTCGCCCTCCATGCGATGTGCTTTTTTACGTAATGGTTTCGTTATTGGCAAAGTGAAAGACTTGTCGGTTGCGTAACGCTAATATATTATTCCGTAGGGCTTCGTATTAGACCCAATTCGCGGAATGCATATTTTCGCTGCTTGGAAGTTACCCCTAAAAGAGGAATGGAGTTTAGATGTCACACGATCCGAGAGTACTCGCAGAGGATGGCCGCCTCACCGCTCCCCAATACACCTTGCAGGAAATCCTCCGGCAGCCTCTTCTCTGGCCCATCACGCTGGAAAGCGTCCGTTTCGCATCGGAACGGTTGCAACTGGGAGTCAAGCTTCAACATGCTCGTGTCCTGCTGACGGGGGCGGGAACTTCGGCTTATGCGGCCACTGCTGTGGCTGCGGCATGGCCCCGGGCACATGCCGTCCCTACTACCGACCTGCTCGTCGATGCGGAACGATACCTTCTGGACGTAGACGCTGTGATCTCGCTGGCCCGCTCCGGCAACAGTCCGGAAAGCGCCGCCGTCGTCGAGCGTATTCGCGCCCTCCGGCCCGACATTCTGCAGTTGGCGATCGTCTGCAATGAAGACGGCGATTTGTCGCGGGCAAGTCTTGACGGGCTCATTGTCCTTGACCCCCGCACCAATGACCAAAGTCTCGTGATGACCAGTTCGTTTTCCAATCTGGTGCTCGCCGGACTGCTTCTGGCCCAACCGGATGCGGTTGCGGCCACGGCGGATGAGTTCAGCTTGCGCGCAGCCGCATTGCTGCCCGATATCGATCGGGTATGCCGCCGCGTGGCTGCTGGCATCCACGACCGGATCGTGATTCTGTCCTCATCGCCCCTGCTTGGATGGGCGCGTGAAGCTGGACTTAAGACCCTCGAAATGACCGCCGGCCACTTCCCCGTCGTCACTGAGACCCATCTCGGGCTTCGACATGGCCCAATGTCTTTTGTCAAAGCCGACACGCTCGTGCTGTGTTTGTTATCCAGCGATCCGGTTCGCCGCCGTTATGAAGCAGATCTGATCCATGAACTTCGCGCGAAGAAGATTGGCTACCTGGTCGGCATCGCGGATCCAGCCGAATCGGAAGGTTTATTCGATGCGGTCATCCCCGCCATCGTTCCGCATGCCGACGACGCTCTGCGCACACCCTATGAGATCGTGGGCCCGCAGTTGCTTGGATATCACTTGAGCCTGAGCATTGGGTTGAACCCCGATAACCCCAGCCCCGACGGCGTCATCAACCGGGTGGTTCAGGGTGTCCGGATTCATCCTGCTTATCCCCATGATCCCGTGTATTAACAACAAAGGAGTCTCGATTGACAGAAGAAATTGTTCAGGCGAAGTACTACCAAGTTGAAAAGATGAAGGTAGAAGTCCATCCCAGCAGGGATGCTGCCGGCGAAGCTGCTGCGCGAGCTGCTGCGAACGCTCTGATCGAGTCAGGAAAGAATCATAACTCCATAGGAGTGATCTTTGCTACGGGAGCTTCGCAGTTGCAGACACTCGATGCACTTACCGGCATTGCAAATCTCCCCTGGAATCAAGTTCGCGGCTTTCATATGGATGAATACGTGGATATCGCTGCGGATCATCCTGCCTCGTTCCGCCGCTATCTCCGAGAGAGATTGACGGATAAGGTACAGATGAAGGAGTTCTTTGAGATTGATGGAAGCGCGCCGAATCCGGAGCAGACTAGCCGGGAGTATGCCGATAAGCTTCGCTCCGCCGCCCCACAACTGTGCTTTCTCGGTATCGGAGAAAACGGCCACCTCGCCTTCAACGATCCCCCCGCAGCAAACTTTCAAGATCCTGTGGATGTGAAAATAGTCCAGCTAGACGCCGTATGTCGGCAGCAGCAAACAGCGGAAGGTTGGTTTAGTAGCGTCGAGCAGGTACCGGAATATGCGATTACACTTACAATTCCGGCCTTGTTCCGTGTACCCAAACTGATCGTATCCGTGCCAGGAACACGCAAGGCGAAGATTGTACGGCGTGCCTTCGCAGAGCCTATTTCCACGATGTGTCCCGCGACCATCCTCCGCACTCATCCAGATGCAACCATCTATTTGGACCTGGAGTCGGCGGATGAATTGGGTGGGATCCTGGTTTCCAAATGACCGTGTAGCGGCTGGTACAAACCAAAGGTGCGAAATGCCAAGCAAGGAAGGGGAAAGGGTGAATTATGACTGACGAGTCTACTTCCAGGACTGATCGCAGAACATTCATGAAACAGGGGGCGGGTACAATGCTCGCGGCAGGAATGACGGCACGCTCCTATGCGCGGGTATTGGGCGCAAACGATCGCATCCGGGTTGCTCAACTCGGATGTGGAGGCCGTAGTCAGGGCCATGTACACATGGTCCAGTTAGCCTCCCGGCAAATCCCGGTTGAGACCGTTGCTGTCTGCGACATTTGGAGTTTGGCCAGAGAGGCACGGGCAGCCCAGGTCAAAGAGGCTTTCAATCTTGATCCGCAATCCTATAAATACTCCGAGGAAATGCTCGCCAGTAAGGATATCGATGGAGTGATGATCGCAACCGGCGACTTCCAGCATGCCAAGCTTTGCACGGAAGTGGTGCGGGCGGGCAAGGATTGCTATGTGGAGAAGCCGTTTGCCAATGTGCTTTCCGAAGCCAAGGAGGCACGCGATACGGTAAAGGCTTCCAAGCAGATGGTCCAGGTGGGTTCGCAGCATCGGAGCGAACCTTACCAGTTAGCCGTTAGGGACATTGTTCGCTCCGGTCGCATCGGCGATATCGTCCATATCGAACAGGAATGGAATGTGAATGAGGAGCGGTGGCGGTTCGTGAATATGGACACCGGCAACTCTCGTGAGAGGGAGCAGGATCGCAACATGGAGTGGAAGAAGTGGCTGTTCGAGGCCAAATCGAAGCTTCGCGAAGAGGACACGGACTGGGATCGATGGCTTCTAGGCAAACCGCACCGGCCTTTTGACCCTCATGTCTATCTCGAATTCCGTCTCTACAAGGATTACTCCGCGGGAATCTTCGATCAGTGGCTGAGCCATGGCAGCGACCTGGTGCATCTCTGGACCGATCAGGCATATCCGGAAAGTGTCGTGGCCAACGGCGGTATTTATGCCTGGAAAGACGGACGCCAGAATCCCGATACGTGTGTGGCCGCAATCACCTATCCCAAGGGCTTTCTTTATACCTATAAAACCGTGTTTGGGAACAGCTTTCGAAGCTTTTCAAGGATCCAGGGCCGCGATGGAACGATCGCAAACTATGGCGGCGAGGGCGCGTCACTCTTTACGGTCGGTAAAGAAGGTGGCAGGGATGAATTTTCCGGGTCGGTAAATTCAAGAGCCGTACCTATCGTAAGTCCATTGACAGACGAGGAGGCAGTCGTCCAGGTTCCAGGCGCTGAACCGCCTGACGGGCGCGGTCCGGGGGACGACAGCGTGGTCCATGTCATGAACTGGCTCAACTCCATGAAGTCGCGAAACCCGCCCAATGCAAACGTGGATCACGGATTCTCGCATTCGATTGTGTGCATCATGGCGGCACAATCGTACTGGAGCGGCAAGAGGCTCTACTGGAATCCTGAGAGGGAAGAAATTGTCGATCAACCTGTGGTCCGGACAACTTAAGGCGATCTGAATATCAGATGCTGATCTTTGTCTTGTAACCAACATGTTAGGACGCCGGCTCAATTGCGCACTCACCAGACGGGAGGATTTATCTGTCAGGATATGAATTCCGCAGCCGGATTGAACGGGATTTCCTTACCCAATTGGGCCGTGTGTTTGAAGTAGCAGGCTGGATGCCAGGAGGTAGATGCAGTGCTTGAAAATACCGATGAAGGAATCGACCGCCGGACGTTTGTGAAGCAGGCGGGTGGGGCGATGCTCGCGGCAGGCATGAGCGCCAAATCCTATGCGCGTGTCCTCGGCGCCAACGATCGCATCCGTTTGGGTCAACTCGGCTGTGGCGACCGCAGTGAAGGACATGTGCACATGGTCTCGCTTGCTGCTAAGCAGATGCCGGTGGAAACGGTTGCAGTTTGCGACATCTGGAGCCTGGCGCGGGAGCACCGAGCTGCCCAGGTGAAGCGGCTATTCAACCTCGAGCCGCAGAGCTTCAAGTATTCCGAGGAGATGTTGGCGCTTAAGGATATCGACGGCGTGATGATCGCCACGGGCGACTTCCAGCACGCCAAGCTGTGTGCAGAAGTGGTGAGAGCAGGAAAGGATTGTTATGTGGAGAAGCCGTTTGCCAACGTGCTCTCCGAGGCCATTGAGACACGCGACCTGGTGAAGCAGTCCAAGCAGATTGTCCAGATGGGAACGCAACACCGCAGCCAGCCCTATCCCCTGGCAGTGCGAGACATCATTCGTTCCGGGAGAATCGGCGACATTGTGCATATCGAGCAGGAATGGAATGTGAATGAGGAGCGATGGAGATTCACTCCGATGGACACCGGCATCAGCAAGGAAATGCTGATGGACATCCACATGGGGTGGAAGCAATGGCTCAATGGCCGCACCTCGCAACTTCGAGAACAAGACACGGACTGGAAGCGGTGGCTGCTGGGGAAACCAGATCGTCCCTTCGATCCTCATGTGTATCTTGAATTCCGGCTTTATAAAGATTTTTCGTCGGGCATCTTCGATCAGTGGCTCAGCCACGGCTGCGACTTGGTTCATCTTTGGACCGATCAGACGTATCCGGAAAGTGTCGTCGCGAACGGCGGAGTCTTCACCTGGAAAGACGGCCGGGACAATCCCGATACCTGCGTCACAGCCATCGTTTATCCCAAGGGATTTCTCTATACCTATAAAACGATCTTCGGCAACAGCTATCGGAGCTTTTCCAGAATTCACGGGCGCGACGGCACCATCGAGAATTATGGAGGTGAGGGCGCATCTCTGTTTACGGTTACCCGCGAAGGAGGAAGACAGGAATTCGATCCAGACGAGTCGGGGCCGGTCTACACAAAACTCCCCATCGTCGGGCCCACGCAAGACGGTGAACAGATTGTCCATGTTCCTGGAGCCCCGGCGCCCAACTCGCTGGGCCCGGACGATGACGATGTAGGCCATCTGGTGAACTGGTTGCAGTCGATGCACACGCGCACCCAGCCGAACGGTACGGTCGACCACGGCTTCTCGCATGCGCTTGTGTGCATCATGGCCGCCCAATCGTACTGGAGCGGCAAGAAGCTGTATTGGGATCCGAGGAAAGAACAGATCGTCGATCACCCGGTCGGAGAGAACGCCGTCTGAAGGAAGCTAGAGAGGTTCTCCCAATTCATGTGGCGTTGCAAACGTATGCAAGGTGGCTTTTTCTTGGGGAAAAAGCCCATTTAGAGCATCGACTTCGCCCTACACACGTTGGAGAACCGCTATAACCGCATAGCGAAACGAGATGAATCCGGTGAATGCCATGCAGGGAACGGGGAAGTCACCCAAGTTTCGCAGCTCGGGACGAGTGCGGTGGTGGATCGTATGGACGCTCTTCTTTTCGACGGTGACCAACTACATCAGTCGTCAGACCTTCTCGGTCTTGGCGCCGTTGATTACCGCACAATATCATCTGACGCACACCGACCTTGCCAAAATTCTAGGGGCGTTTCAGATTTCCTATGCCATCACATGGCTTCTCGGTGGCATCTTCCTTGACGCCGTAGGTACGCGGCTTGGGCTGGCCCTGGCCGTCGTTTTCTGGTCTCTCATCAATATCTTCACCGGTTTCGCAACCTCGGTCTTCGGCTTCGCATCCTTTCGATTTCTTCTGGGAATTGGGGAAGGTTTTAACTGGCCCGGTGCCAGCAAGACAGTTGCCGAGTGGTTTCCCAGCCAGGAGCGAAGCCTGGCGGTGGCCATCTTCGATAGCGGTTCCAGCGTGGGAGGGGCCGTGGCGGCGCTGGCCATTCCTTTGATTGCATTGGCCTTTGGCTGGCGATCTGCTTTCGTCCTTTCAGGACTGCTCGGCTTCGTTTGGCTGCTGATGTGGTTGCGCGTCTACCATCCGCTGGACCGTCATCCCAGGGTGACGCCCGAGGAGGTTTCCTTGATCCGCGCAGGCCAGGATGTGCCTGCCATCTCTACCGAGCGTGGCCCGCGGCGTTGGATCAAACTCGCCCGCGATCGAAATGTGTGGGGCATTGTTCTGGGTCGCGCACTTACCGATCCTATCTGGTGGTTTTATGTATTTTGGCTTCCCCAGTACCTGAGCGATGCGCGCGGTTTCAGCTTGAAGCGAATCGCCCTCTTTGCCTGGATGCCGTTTATCGCTGCCGACATCGGCAACTTCACAGGCGGCTTGATTTCCGGCTATTGCATTCGCCGCGGTGTTTCCGTAGTGCGGGCCCGCACATGGGTGTGCACGGTCAGTTGCCTACCGATTCTTGCCGGCATTCCCGCAGCCGGTGTGCACAATGTCTATACCGCGTTGGCACTGATCTGTTTTGCCCTATGGGGGTACGCCAGTTGGTCCACCATGGGCCTCACTTTGCCCTCCGACCTTTTTCCTCAGGATGTAGTGGCCACGGTTACAGGACTGAGCGGGCTGGCAGCAGGTCTGGTCGGCGCGGTCTTCACCTTTGCCGTGGGGATTCTGGTCGATCGCTTCTCCTACGCACTCGCCTTCCTGGTCGCAGGATTGCTACCCATCTTCGCAACCGTCTGCTTATTGCTCTTGGTGCGCACTCCCAGCAGTACCTCGGCAGCATCAAGTGAATCGTCTCCTTCATGAAGGCAATCTGTCCAAGCGTCTTGAAATGAGAAGGGCGTCCAGTCGAGAGTCGGGCCTTTACGGCGGCAACACAGGTTCAAATCTCGTCCGCTACGGACGCAAACAAGCTTTTTCGCCGTTCATCGCTTCCAAGCACTGAAATGGCAGGATGTAGTGTGGTTCAAAATTCCCGATTCCAGAGAGTAGAGCGATTCCGCCCTGTGGAACCCTAACAGCTTCCGGAGGTGGTGGAGACGCTGCCCCGAATTGTGACCGGCATGCTAAGAAAACCGATGCGGGCGGTAACGCAGGCAAGCGCGGCAACGTCCAATCTGAAGGAAGGCCGCAAAAGTGGGCAAGTTGTTCGTCTGAATTCCGCTCAGGAGGTTCACACTCATGGCGTTTCTGTCCCGTATCGCAGGTTGCGCTGTTCTAATGGCCGCCCTGCTGCCACTCTCCGCGGATGCGCAGTCGGTGCGCGTCGGGGCGACTGCTCCGGCCTTCACCGCGACCGACTCGCGCGGCCAGACCCAAACCCTGGCTCAGTATCGGGGTAAGTACGTGGTGCTTGAGTGGCATAACCAGGGTTGCCCGTACACCAGAAAACACTATGCCACAGGGAACATGCAGGCTTTGCAAAAGGAGTGGACGGCGAAGGGCGTGGTTTGGTTCACGGTGATCTCCTCGGCCTTCGGCCAACAGGGCTATGTGACTCGCAAGCAGGAAAATGATTATCTGGTGCAGATGCATGCGGTTCCAACCGCGGTGCTGCTGGACCCGGCGGGCGAGATCGGCCGTCTATACTTCGCCAAGACCACGCCGCAGATGATCGTCATCGATCCTTCCAGCAATGTGATTTATGACGGCGCCATCGACGACCGGCCGACTCCCGATCCTCCGGATGTGCGCGGAGCGCGGAACTATGTCTCCGAGGCCTTGACGGAGGCGATGGCGGGCGAGCCGGTGGCCAAACCGTTTACGCGTCCTTACGGCTGCGCGATCAAGTACGAATATTGAGGGATCGGGGGGTGGGGAGCATCCCCCATAAGCACTAAGATAACGATTCGAAATGCGGTCTTCGTTTGCGTCTTGATTGGCTCGGGGTCGCAGCCACTTGATTCCAGCTTTGCGAGACAGCTCGCTCAACACCGGCCATGCCGGTTGGCTGGCGACGATCCACACCAACTCCGCTCAAAAAGCGCTCCATCGGTTCGCCAATCGGATGTTGTCAAACCTCTTGCCGCAGTCGGAACTCCCGGGGCGATCAAAGCGCTCGTAGAGGCTCCTTCAGCCGCTGCAGACTCCGAGAATCAGACCGGATTCGCACTTTTCTATTTGGCCGCGAAGCCAGTCCCGCAATTGTTCTCCCCTCTGGAGACAGAACGCAGTCCTTCTCTGCACCTGCTGTTTTGAACAAGATTGGATCCGCGGAGAACTTCCGGGGCTGGTAGCGATTTTTGTCGCCATGGAGCCCTGCTCGACCTATAAGCCGTGGCACGACAAGCAATTGGGCAGGACCTTTCTCCAGTCGCCCACCCCCCAAAAAAAGCAGGCAATCCGAAGTGGAAGGCTGAGCAATTGTTGCGGGAGATGATACTGAAGGAGTACCGGGTGCTCACCGAAATGCTCAGCGTTGCCTCGGACGAATCACTGACCTTCCGATGGCGTGTGAAGGAGCGTCATATCAAAACGCGGCAGGGCAAGTGGAGCCCGACGTATCGAAAGACGAGCCAACTAATAGCTAGACCTCAAGTTATGGCAGGTTTTCTCGATCCCTGTCAGGCCGCAGAGCGGCGGACCTGTCGAGCGGTTCTTTGCGAAGATCAACGAGCAGTTTCATTCTGATCTGGAGGGTTACGCGAGCAAAAGGCGCAGATAACCGCGTCTGACACTGCAGCAGCCTGACGCGCTCTTCCCGGCATTCCTGCTCGAAATCTAGGATCTGCTTAGAAGCCACGACGCCAGCCTGCACCCATCGAGCGTTAGGAAGAAGGCGCATTCCTTCCCTGCCCTAGTGAAGGTTTGAACGTTAGGGATACATTTCGCACTCTGACGAGCTTCAGGAAAAAGGCATCACTCCGATGAACAGCCACTTCCAGCTGATGGCCTTCAGTGGAGTTCCGCCTTCTCTCGAATGTGCGACGCGTTCGCATCCACCAGGTCTAAGAAAGAGCGAAGGACGACCGACGGTCTCTCCTTCTTCCATGCCACGACAAGTTCGACGCGCACATCATCGGGTTGTAAACGATAGAACTGCACACCATTAGACCAAAGCTTCCTGGCACTCGCAGGCATAATGGAAACGCCCTCCTCCGCTTCTACCAGCGAAAGTACCGTCTGCCACCGGTCTGCCTCATACTCAACTCTGGGAGAGAAGCCGGCATCATTGCACATTCCCATGATCGTGTCAAAGATCCCCGGTGCGCCTTCGCGATGATAAAGCACGAAACACTCATTAGCGAGATCCGCAATGCGCACCCGCTTCGTCGTTACCTTTCTCGATGCAGGCAGGACTGCAAGCATCGGATCGCAATAGAGGCATCGCGATGAAAGTGTCTTGCTTCTATCGGCCGTAAGAGTTCTGGTGAAGCCGACATCGATCGATCCCTTGTCGAGGGCGTCCTCCTGCCACTGAGGATAGAGTTCCTGCAACGTCAGCTTCACACCCGGATATTGCGCTTTATAGCTGCGTACAAGCTCCGGAAGAAACTCGTGGGTGGCCGTACCGAGAAAGGCGATCGAAAGCTTTCCAATCTCTCCCTTCGCAGCTCGTTTGGCAGTGTTGATAGCCGACTCCGCCTGCACAAGCGTACGCACCGCCTCCGTGTAAAAGACCTCCCCTTCTGGAGTGAGTTGCGCCGTCCGGCCAACTCGTGAGAACAGTTTGAGATCGAGTTCCCGTTCCAGGTCCGCAACGGTCTCACTGATGGAGGGCTGCGCAATGTGAAGATGCCGCGAAGCCTCGCGATAGCCCTTCCATTGCACAACTGCCGTGAAGTACCGAAGGTGTCTCAGCTCCATGAATGATCGTCCTTTCCTATCAGATTGATTGGAACATACGATGGATCGTTTCCTCGTCCAGAAAATCTACCTCTGTGTACGGCGATAAATTGCTGGGCTAAGGAGCAAGACATCTCGGAGCAACGCTACGGAGACCCTCTGGGTTGATCTGGCTTGAAGCATCCGCATCGCCTAAGTGCAAGATGTTTTCAACATGCATCTCGATTCCGATTAGGTCGTCGAGACGTTGAAAAAACTGCACAGTTAACAGCTGATCACTCCCGGAAAGCTGGCTGACCCGCCTTTTGGCTCGCGACCGCCATGCACTGAGGTAATGCCATGTTCTGGGCCACACAAGTCACATTGCCAATTGAGGTAGCTGGAGTTCGCATCCCCAATACCTCACTCGCCAACGAAGCGACTCAATTCGTGAGCGGAGTCACGCCTCTTTGGCTCCTGAACCCCCTGCTGCGCACATACGATTTCGCCGAATTGCTGGGCCGTAGCAGCGCGATGAAGTACGACTCGGAGCTGCTTTATCTCGGCGCCATGATGCACGACCTCGGCCTCACCGATGAATTCGCCGGCATACAACGCTTTGAACTCGATGGGGCAGACGCTGCAAGCCGCTTCCTGCAAAAGCACGGCGTTTCAAAGCGCAGGATCCAGCTGGTCTGGGACTCTATAGCATTTCATACGCTGCGATGGATCTACGATCGGATGCGCGCGGAAGTTGCTCTCGTAGGCTATGGCGTTCTTGCCGACACCATAGGTACCGGGATCGACAAGCTCTCCGCAAAGCAGGTGCGAGAAGTGCTCGAGACTTGGCCAAGGCATGGTTTCAGGTATGCCTTTCCACAGCTGGTTGCAGAGATCGTTGGGCGCAAACCGGAAACAGCCGCAGGAAGTTTCGCGGCAGATGTTCTTCGGCAGCGTGGAATCGAGGTCCCCAATATTTTTAAGGACATGGATCTCGCTGCCTTCGAAGGCCGATCGGGATGAACCTTCGCAAGAAATTACGAGCTATTCCGACACGAAACTAAGCATTTTATCAAACACCGTCTTACAGAACGCATTGACCGCGGCAAAACTTCCCCTCATGCCACTCAGACGTTGACGTGATCGAGAAGACGCGAAGAAAACCGAGGAGACTGAAATGTGGATCATCAAAATCGCGCTAGAAAGACCTTATACGTTTATCGTTCTGGCGCTTCTCATTCTCATTCTGAGTCCGGTAATGATTTTTAGGACTCCGACGGACATCTTCCCGAGCATCAATATTCCGGTCGTCGCTGTGGCCTGGACTTACACAGGGTTGAGTCCAGAAGAGACCGAGGGACGGATTACCACAGTTTATGAGCGCATTCTAACGACGACAGTCGACAATATTGAGCACATCGAGTCCACTACGGTCAACGGAACTGCGATCGTTAAGATTTACTTACAGCCGACCGCCAGCATCGATCGGGCGAATGCGCAGATTACCGCAGTTTCGCAGACGATCCTTCGTCAATTGCCTCCCGGCTCTCTGCCCCCTCTCATCGTGAACTATAACGCGTCCACGGTTCCGATCCTGCAGCTTGGCCTCTCCGGAAAAGGACTGACCGAGCCACAGCTGAATGACATTGCGCTGAACTTCTTGCGCACTCAGCTGGTCACCGTTCCTGGTGCATCGGTTCCTTACCCCTATGGTGGAAAATCGCGCCAGGTAATGGTCAATCTCAACCCGGGCCTGTTGCAAGCCAAAGGGCTGTCGCCGGCCGCTGTGCTGACGGCCTTGGGGACCCAGAACCTCATCCTGCCCGGCGGAACAGTAAAAGTGGGGCAATTTGAGTACGACGTTGACTTGAATGCAGATCTAAAGAATGTTCAGGAGTTTAACAACCTGCCGATCAAGACCGTCGGAGGCACTGTCATCTACCTTCGCGACGTGGCGACGGTTAGCGACGGCTTTGCGCCGCAGACGAATGTGGTTCGGCAGGACGGCAATCGCGGTGCGCTGGTAACAGTGCTCAAGGCCGGAGATGCCTCAACCCTCGACGTCGTCAAAGGCGTCCGGCAGATTCTTCCGCGCGTAGCCCAGACGCTTCCGCCCGAGCTGAAGATCCAGCCCCTTTCCGATCAATCGATCTTCGTGCGCGGCGCGATCAACGGCGTGATTCGAGAAGCGGTGATTGCTGCCGCGCTTACCGGCCTAATGATTCTCGTCTTTCTGGGAAGCTGGCGCAGCACTGTGATCATAGCCATCTCCATCCCACTCTCTATTTTGACCTCCGTCATGGTTTTGAGCTTTCTGCACGAAACCATCAATATTATGACGCTCGGTGGGCTGGCGCTGGCCGTTGGAATTCTCGTTGATGACGCAACCGTCACCATCGAAAACATTGAACGGTACTTTGAGGAGGGCGCTGAGTTGCACGAAGGCATCCTCGAAGGAGCGGGACAGATTGCCGTTCCTGCTCTGGTTTCAACGCTGTGCATCTGCATCGTCTTTCTTCCCATGTTCTTCCTCAGCGGCGTAGCGCGCTTCCTGTTTGCCCCTCTCGCCGAGGCCGTCATCTTCGCGATGATTGCCTCCTACATTCTGTCACGCACTCTGGTGCCTACACTGGCGATGTACTTGTTGAAGGCTCACAAGCACAGAGGCGCGGCCTCGCGCAGCCCGTTCGCTCGCTTCCAGAAGGGTTTCGAACGCCTGTTTGAGAGTGTGCGCTCGTCGTATTCTTCCTTGCTCGCGCGGCTTGTCTCGGCTCGAGTGTTCTTTATTCCTGTTTTCCTTGTCACCTGCCTCCTGGCCTTCCTACTGATTCCGTTCCTTGGGCAGGATTTCTTTCCTGATACCGATAGTGGCCAGTTCATCCTGCACGTGCGCGCAAAGACGGGAACGCGCATCGAAGAGACCGCGCGCGTGGCGGATCTAATCGAAGGCAGGATCCGTGAGACGATTCCATCGGCGGAGATGGACAATATTCTCGATAACATTGGCCTGCCCTACAGCAACATCAACTACATTTACAACCGCTCGGGACTCACGGGTGCAGCCGATGCGGACATCCTCGTTTCGCTCAAGGAGAAGCACCACCGGACCGAGGACTACGTGCGGACGCTTCGCACCAAGCTTCCCGGCGAGTTTCCCGGAATCACCTTCTATTTCCTGCCGGCCGACATTGTCACGCAGACGCTCAACTTCGGTCTCCCAGCACCAATCGACGTACAGATCGACGGTCCTGACGTCGCCGCGAATCAGCGCGTGGCGGAAAAGATGCTTAGCGAACTCAGTCATGTCCGCGGCATTGCCGATCTGCGCATCCAGCAGCAATCCGACTATCCCAAGTTCCACATCGAAGCAGATCGCACAAAGGCTGCTCAGGGAGGATTTACTGAAAGCGACATCGCCAACAGCGTTCTGATCTCTCTCAGTGGCAGCTTCCAGGTAACGCCGGAGTTCTATCTCAACCCGAAGAACGGTGTCAACTACAACCTGGTTACACAAACTCCCCAATACGATATCCAGTCTAGTCAGGACCTTCAAAACATTCCAATCAGCGGTCCAAACCAGAAACGGCCGGCAATACTGGCCGATGTTGCATCAATTCAGAGAACCAGTGAATTGGGATCAATCAATCATTACAATATCCGCCGTGTGGTCGATATCTATGCGGCCGTACAGGATCGCGATCTAGGCTCGGTGGGCCGCGAAGTAAACCGCATTGTTGACTCCAACCGCAAGCTGCTTCCGCGTGGGAGCTTCGTCACGACGCGCGGTCAGTACGGCACCATGCGCACCTCTTACGTTGGCCTGATCGGCGGCCTCGGCTTTGCGATCATTTTGGTGTACCTGCTCATCGTGGTCAATTTTCAGTCGTGGCTTGACCCTTTCATCATCATTACCGCGCTTCCAGCTGCGCTGGCCGGAATTGTTTTGTTTCTTTTTGTCACACACACTACCCTCAGCGTTCCCGCTCTTATGGGCGCCATCATGTGCATGGGAGTCGCCACAGCCAACAGCATCCTGGTTGTTGCCTTTGCCAAGGAGCGGCTGCTCCATCATGGAGATTCAATCATCGCCGCAATCGAAGCAGGGACTACCCGCTTCCGCCCGGTCATCATGACGGCGCTGGCCATGATTATCGGAATGATCCCGATGGCGCTCGGCCTCGGTGACGGAGGTGAACAAAATGCGCCTCTAGGCCGCGCTGTCATTGGAGGATTGCTCTGTGCCACTGTGGCCACACTAGTCTTTGTCCCGTCAGTGTTTGCCCTTCTGCACGGACGGACCACTTCGCCGGACGCACAACCGGTCTCAGCCCGAGATAACGAACCTATTCACGCGTGATCGCAACGAATGCGAAGGGAGACACACCATGAACACCATCGAAGACAACTCATCTCAAGCTACTCTAACCGATACGGAACGAGCTGCGCCGGTACCGTCAGGGCCGTCGTCCCGCTGGTTGCTGGTTGGCCTGGCGGCCGCAGTCCTTGTTCTCGGGATTGTCATCTCTTCGGGCATTCACGAGCGCGCCCAGGCGGAGAGCGCGCTGGGCGTTACCACGGAGCGAGCAGCTGTTCCCATGGTGGATATCGTCCATCCCTCATCGAGTGCTCAGTCCCAGGAGATCGTGTTGCCCGGCAACACGCAAGCCTTTAATGATACGCCCATCTATGCCCGCACCAACGGCTATCTTAAGCGTTGGTATGTGGATATCGGAGCCCATGTGGCGCAAGGTCAGTTACTGGCCGAGATCGACACCCCGGAAGTTGATCAGCAACTGGAGCAGGCGCGTGCAGACCTGAAGAACGCCCAGGCGAACGAGCAACTGGCACAGATTACCGCAACGCGCTGGCAGAACCTGCTCAAGACAAACTCCGTCTCCAAGCAGGAGACCGATCAAGCTGTTCAAGATCTCAGCGCACGCCAGGCGTCTGTCGACTCCGGGACCGCAAATGTTCATCGGTTAGAGCAATTGCAGTCCTTCGAAAAGGTTTATGCGCCCTTCGCCGGCGTGATTACCGCCAGAAACACGGACATCGGCGCGCTAATCAATGCCGGAGCCGGGGGCGTGCCGCAAGAGCTATTCCACATGGCTGCGGTGAATACACTGCGCGTCTATGTCGCTGTGCCTGAAGTTGATTCGCAGGCCGCACAGACAGGAGCCAAGGCCACCCTCACGCTCGATGAATTTCCCGGCGAAAGCTTCCAGGGCACAATCGTTCGCGACTCCGATTCGATCGATCTGGCCTCGCGAACATTGAACGTCGAGGTCGATGTCGACAACGCGAAGAATCGCATCAGGACGGGGGCCTACGTCTTTGTGCATCTGAAGAGCCCGCACACTCCCCACACCTCCACTCAATCACTCACCATCCCAGCCAACACCCTGCTTTTTCGTTCAGAAGGTTTGCGCGTCGGTGTGGTTCGCAGCGGCCGAGCAGAGCTTGTTCCCATCACGATCGGTCGCGACTTTGGGGCCACAGTTGAGGTGGTCACCGGTCTTCAGCCAACAGATCAGGTCATCGTCAACCCATCGGATTCCCTAACCAGCGGCAGACAGGTTCAGGTCAGTGCACCGCAGGCTGGAGGCTCGAAGTGAAACGGCATTGCATCTTCGCTATTGCATTTTCTGTCACCCTGTCTCTCAGCGGATGTATGGTCGGTCCGAAGTATGTCAAGCCAACTGCGCCGACGGCGCCAGGATTCAAGGAACAGCCACCAGAGTCTTTTAAAGAAAGCGATGGTTGGAAAACAGCTCAACCAGGCGATCAAGCGCTGCGCGGCAAATGGTGGGAGACCTTCGGCGACCCCCAGCTCAATGCACTGGAAGAAGAGGTGGCAGTCTCTAACCAGGACCTGAAGGTTGCCGAGGCGCGGTTCCGCCAGGCACGGGCCATGATCCGCTTCAACCGATCCGCGGAATTTCCGACAATCTCTACTTCGCCGAGCGTCGTCAATGAACGAGACTCAGCAAATCAGGCCTATTTTCCGCAGTCTTTGGCAAACAATGGCACGGGATCCTTCACCTTGCCATTCGATCTCTCCTACGAAGTCGACTTATGGGGCAGGGTCCGCCGTACCGTGAGCGCGTCACGAGAGGAAGCTCAGGCCAGCGCAGCCGATCTTCAGACTGCCAATCTAAGCCTGCATGCCGAGTTGGCCGTCGACTACTTCGAGTTACGCAGCGCCGACGTACAGGAGCAACTTCTGAACGACACCGTGAAGGCTTATACCGACGCACTGCAACTCACGCAGAATCGCTTCGACGGCGGAGCTGCTCCCAAGTCCGATGTAGCACAGGCGCAAACACAGCTTGATGGAGCACGAGTTCAGGATACCGACATTACTGTGATGCGCGCGCAATTCGAGCACGCCATCGCAACATTGATCGGCAAACCTCCCGCGCAATTCAGTATCACGCCTGCGCCGAAAACCGCGCTCCTACTTCCTGTCATCCCGGTCGGCCTGCCGGCGAGTCTGCTTGAGCGCAGACCCGATATCGCCGCCGGCGAACGCCGCGTCGCAGAAGCAAATGACCAGATCGGCATAGCTCGCGCGGCATTCTTCCCATCACTGGTACTTGGAGCCGAAGGCGGATTTGCTGGAACCACCATTACAAACTGGTTCAACTGGCCCAGCCGGATGTGGGCCGTTGGACCACAGATGTCGCAGACGATCTTCGATGCTGGACGCCGGCGCGCTGTCTCTGAAGGGGCAACCGCAAATTATGACGGCACGGTAGCTTCTTATCGGCAGACGACACTGACCGCCTTCCAGGAGGTAGAAGACAATCTCGCCGCATTGCGCATTCTCGAGAAGGAGGCACAACAACAACGAGAGGCCACCAGCTCCGCCGAGGAATCACTCCAGCTCTTTACGAATCGATACGAGGGCGGCGTCGACAACTATCTGCAGGTCATCACGGCACAAACAGTGCTGCTCGAAAATCAGCGCAATGACATTGACATTGAGCGGCGTCGCATGGATGCCAGCGTCCTCCTCGTCAAAGCCGTCGGTGGTGGATGGGACGCGTCGCAGTTGCCAAAGTTCTAACGAGAAGTTCCGGAGAAGCACATTATGACCAATCAACACTACGATCTGATTGTCATCGGGAGCGGGCCGGCGGGGCAGAAGGGCGCTATCAACGCTGCGAAACTTGGGAAGCGGGTCGCCGTGGTTGAGCGTGACGGGATGATGGGCGGCGTTTCGGTCCACAGCGGCACCATTCCAAGTAAAACCCTGCGCGAGGCCGTACTCTATCTCACGGGCTTCTCCGAAAGGACGTTCTACGGACGAGATTATCGCCTCCGAAATCGGATTTCGATGGAAGAGCTCGCTAGTCGAGTGCAAATGATTGTTCGTCGCGAAACCCAGCTTGTGCGTTCACAATTTAACCGGAATCGCATCGCAGAACTTGATGGTACAGCGCGATTTCTTGATGCAAACACTCTGGAAATAACAAATGGAAGAGAAAGAACCACCATTCGCGGGGATCACGTCCTGATCGCCTGTGGCACTCGTCCGGCACGAAACCCTTTAATTCCTTTCGATGGGAAGCGCATCGTAGACACTGACCAGATCTCCGTGCTTTCCGATTTGCCACGGGAAATCATCATTGTTGGCGGAGGAATCATAGGCTTGGAATATGCCTCGATGTTTGCCGCTCTCGACATCCGCGTGACAGTTGTTGAACAACACCCCCAGATTTTGGATTTCGTCGACAGGGAGATTGTCGAAGCGCTCTCGTACCGCTTGCGTGACCTCGAAGTGGTTTTTCGACTCGGGGAAAAAGTCGTCGCAGTCGAGATTGAGGCGGGCCGCAATCGAGTGGTTGCAAAGCTCGAGAGCGGCAAAGCCGTCCATGGGGACGCTCTTCTCTATTCAGTGGGGCGTCAAGGCAATACTGATAACCTCAACCTATCGGCGGCCGGTCTCGAGGCAGACGAGCGGGGAAGGCTGAAGGTCAACGAATTCTTCCAGACCGTATCACCCCACATCTATGCCGCAGGTGACGTCATCGGACTTCCGGCTCTTGCATCCACTTCGATGGAGCAGGGACGGTTGGCGGCAGCTCACATGTTTGGAGCCCCATTTGTGCACGAAGCCAGTCTACTGCCATACGGAATCTACACCATTCCCGAGATCGCCACAGTCGGTCAGACTGAGGAGCAGTTGACGGCTGCCAAGATCCCATATGAAACAGGCCTTGCTCGTTACGAGGAACTGGCTAAGGCACAGATGTTGGGCGATGAGACAGGGCTCCTCAAACTGTTATTTCATTCAAAAACCTTCATGCTTCTGGGTGTCCATGCCATCGGACAGAGGGCCACAGAAATCATTCACATCGGTCAAACGGTCATAGCTTTCGGGGGGACGATGCAGTACTTGCGGGATACCGTCTTTAACTATCCAACGCTGGCCGAGGCCTACAAAGTAGCGGCCCTAAATGGTCTGAACAAGGTCTGATCACAGCGGGCGCTCGATGCAGTGGAACATCGTCTAGGCGCCCGAAGTCATTGCACGTCCGTAGGATCCGTGTTCGAGGACCAGCGATAGCAGGAGAAATCCTCTGCACCGCTGCGGGCTACTTCGGGAGCCGAGCCGCGGCTGAGGCAAGGACACGGAATGTTGGGACACTCAGCGGCGATTATCAGAAGAGTGAGCTATATCGTCAGCGCGATGCGCGATGCCGCGCATCAGGTCGTAGCGGACCTTGTTGTCGTAGAACGAACCCGTTCTGGCACAACAAGGTCTCGGAGTACAGGGAAGCATTTTGAAGATCGATTACGTCGCACCTCGTCTCTTTTTAATGCCTGGTAGCGCGATCCGCTCACGGAACGCGATGACGGCTGAAGTCTTCGAGTTCAAAGAGCGTTGTACGGCATCCGCTCTTGTCGTCGTATGCGAACATTAAAGTGTCCTGATTCGTCAAAAATGTCAAGGACAATCCGAAATGCGATTCGGCGATGAGAGTATTCTGGGCTTAAGGAAGTGGCCTGATGAACGGCAAAGCAGAAAGATTGCTGGTGGTTGAGTCTGACGACGCTCTCAGGGAGCGCATCGTCACGGTGCTAAGCGATGCGGGATACGAGGTATCGACCGACTGCTCGGACGGGATGAAATCAGTTCTCGCCTTCAATCCCGGCGCAGTTGTCCTGGGTGCGGATCCGCCTCGGCTCGACTGCTGTGACTTCCTCTCAGAAATCAAGGGGTCCGAACGTACCGGGAGCATACGAGTCGTAATGTTGTCACCGGGCGGATCAGCCGAGCGGACCCGGGGATTAGATCTCGGGGCAGACGATGTGCTGTCATTGCCGTTCGACCCGCACGAATTACTATCACGCGTGCGCTCACAACTACGGAACAAATACATCACGGACGAGATTCGAGAGCGGCTGAGCGTTGCCGAGGAAAATCGAAGCACCAACCAACAGGTGGTGACAGCCGTGAATGAAGAACGGCGAACGCTTCAAGTTGGCGGCCTCATGACGGTTGCCGCTCTGATCGTTGCTGGTCTGGTCATTACCTTCTTCTACCGTCGCAATCAGGAACAGAATACCCGTGTTTATACTGCGATCACCCGATTGCAGACGGGCGTGCTGACGCAGCAAAAGCTAATGGAGAGCGCGCGCCGGGCTCTTGCAGACGGGGAACGTAGTCCATCCCCGGCAAGCGATCCGGAAAAGCTTCAACTTAAGAAGAAGAGCGAAGAACTGAGATCGCAAATCGCAATCAGCAAGACAGAAGACGCATCTGCTTTACAAAATCAATTGACCGAAGTAGAGAGCCGCATTCAAAAGCTTGAATCCGAGGGAAAGATCGCGCAGACGATTATTCAGTCCTATGAACCGAGCGTCTGTCTCATTCATGTTGTACTTGGTTTCCGCGACCACAGTACAGGATTGAGATTGCACTACGCCGGGGTAACGAGCAGTGGCGAGCTAACAGCCGACGAACACAATAACCCACTCGTAAGCCTTACTGGAGATGGTCCGGAAGTAGACCTCGATGTCTTCGGTACTGGGTTTCTGGCCTCTGCCGACGGACGGATCCTCACCAATCATCACGTAGCCGAGCCTTGGTGGCAGAACGACGATTTGCAGAAAATGGTTGATCAAGGTCTTGAGCCAATGATTGTTGAGATGACAGCATATTTCCCTGGCGTTCCACGCGGCATCGCCCTCAGCACGGAGAAGATTTCCTCTGTCGCGGACGTTGCCGTCGCCAGGGGAGATGTTTCGGGACTGGGAATCAAACAGATAGCCCTTGCCAGTGGCCGTGGTTTGGCGGTCAGCGGGGGCCCTGTCGTGCTACTTGGATATCCCACTGCACTTGATGCAATTCTTGCTCGGACGGGCGCAGACACACTGCAGTCCATTGCGACTGCATCCAAAGGTGATCCGAAACGGGTGATGGAGGAATTGGCCCGCCGGAACCTGATCAGGCCTATCACCACCCAAGGGCACATCGGCGACGTCATGCCTGACAAGATTGTCTATGATGCCCAAACAACTTCGGGCGGCTCTGGCGGTCCGCTTTTCAATGACGAAGGCAAAGTGATTGGAATTAATTTCGCCATGGTGCGTGAGTTCGGCGGATCGAATTTCGCCATTCCTGTTGGCTACGGCAGGTCTCTTCTAAAACCTTAGGTGCCGCCGTACTGCTCAAGCGCACGCTTCCGCTTCGGCCGGCATAGCCTGACGCTCACCTTGCCAATACTCCTGCGCAGAAAGAGAGTTCTAACGCCTCAAAGCCCCCAATCTGAAAAACGGAAACGGATTCAACTATCATTGAATGAGTAGGTTATGTCTCAGTACTTTCGGCGGAATGGCTCCGGGAAACCCCTTCTTCCGACACGCTTCATGCCGGATCGTTCAAACGGGAATGGTACTGCTAGCCGAGCAGAGCGCCCAGAAACGGCGAAATCGCTCGGAAGCCGCCGCCCCCCAGACCCGCATGATTCAGGCACTCCTCCAGACTCTCGCGCGGAGTGTCGGAAACTTTTTTACCAGGTGTTTTTCGTGAGGTCGAGATCGGGAAGCCCGACGATGAAGCTCAGCGATTCAAGCTTGTACAGTTTCCCCGATGTCCCTGTGCACTAAATGATTGAGAACCACAGCCGTTGACATAGCGAGATCTGTAGGACGGCCCCTTCTCCAGATGATTAATGATTCCCGATGCCAGGTCGCAAAGCTCGCAATGCCAGATACCGCAGAGCTGCCTGCGCTGCATGAAAGCCAGCCATGCCATGAACTCCCCCGCCCGGAGGCGTTGAAGCACCGCAAAAGAAGAGACGGTTCACAGGGGTCCGATACAGCGAAGGGGTAGGGCGAAAGAGAAGCTGTCCCAAATTCATGCGGCCGGCAGAAAGATCGCCCCCTATCAGATTCGGATTCCAGCTCTCAAGCTTTGCGGGTGGAGAGATGCAACGAGCAAGAATACATTCGCGAAATCCGGGAGCGAAACGCTCGATCTGACGTTCGATCATGTCCTGACGGTCAGCCTCACTCCCATTGGGAACATGACAGTAGGCCCACGCAGTATGTCGACCAGCAGGGGCGCGGGTAGAGTCAAAAAGAGATGGCTGTACAAGCAACACGAACGGAGTGTTGGACGTAAACTCTCGCTCGGAAGCGACAATCTCTTCCAGTGTTCCTCCCAGATGGATGGTTGCGGCGCGAAGACACTCCTTTGCAGTCCACGGAATGGGCGCACTCAGAGCATAGTCGATCTTGAACGCGCCGGCTCCATAACAGAAACGTTCAAGCTGGCCGCGATATGCTGTCGGCAACGCAACCCCTGCGATGCGAATGAGCTGGCGTGGAGTGACGTCGGCGAGAACTACATCTGTTTCCGGCAACTCAATGACTTCGTGGCCGGTTTCAATTCGGCCGCCAAGGGATCCGAGGTGATGAGCCAAGATATCAGTGAGCGTCTGCGCACCTTCGCGGACGATGGGCCAGCCGTAACTATGACCCGCAGCCATCAGGACAAGACCAATTGCCGCGGACGCCGCGGTTTCCAGCGAAAGAACCGAATGTGCAACCATTCCCGCGAAAAGGGCACGAGCCCGGATACCCGAAAAACGCGAGCGGGCGAGCGTGGCTCCGGGTAAAACTGCGGAAAGACCAAAGCGGGCGAGGAGAAGTGGATGCAACGGTATGTGCTGAATGGGACCAAGCAGGTCTTCGGCCAGATCGGTGAAGCCACGAGCCAATGGTTCGACCAACGAACGATACTTGGGACCATCGCTGGCATCGAGATTGGCCACAGTATCTTCAATCGAATGCTCAAGCATGACGGCGGTGCCGTCATCGAGTGGATGAGCACACGGTGCATGCGGTTCGATCCAGGGAATGTCAATAGGGAGAGCACGGAAAAAGGGACTTACGATTGCCATCGGGTAGACCGAGGAGCCGAGGTCATGGTGAAATCCGGGCAGCGTGATTTCGCCGGTGGAGCAGGCACCCCCGATCTGTCCATTGCGCTCGATGACCGTGGTTGAAAGCCCCGCAGAGGCGAGCCTAATTGCTGCCGAAAGGCCGTTGGGGCCGGAACCGATGATAGTGGCTGTTGGCATAAAATACCGAAATTCGAGACTTGAGCTCTCTTTTGACAGATAGC
The DNA here is from genome assembly GCA_036519195.1 of Occallatibacter sp. Classification (GTDB taxonomy): domain Bacteria; phylum Acidobacteriota; class Terriglobia; order Terriglobales; family Acidobacteriaceae; genus Telmatobacter. The sequence goes on from DATDLS010000572.1 coordinate 52,705, forward strand.
ATCAGAATCATGAGATGCAGAACCGTCTGGAACCGACGGGAGAGCCCAAACTCGCATCGAGAGAATGCAGAGTTCTCAGGCGAAGGCTTGCTATGCAGAAGATGAAAGATGCTTACCGATATTTGTTCGATTCGGCATACGGTTCAGCCAACCATTTTCTCGCGCGTTGGCTCTTCCTGCGGGCGCTCGGCCTCATTTACTTTTCAGCCTTCTTCTCACTACTTTTCCAGATACGCGGCCTGATCGGAACACAAGGCATCCTCCCCGCCACGGATTATCTGCAATCGGTCCGTGCTTTGGGTTTTCTCCGCTTCTGGTACGTCCCTTCCCTGCTTTGGTTTTCTGGTAGCGATCGCATGCTGATGACGCTGTGCTGGAGCGGCCTGATCGCCTCAATAGTCCTTATTGCCAATGTGTGGCCGCGCATGATGCTGCTTGTCTGTTTCCTTTGCTTTGTCTCGTTTGTCAGCGTGGCACAAGACTTCTCCGGCTACCAGTCGGACGGAATGCTGCTGGAGGCTGGCTTCCTTTCCCTATTTCTTGGGCCTTCCGGAATTCTTCCTGGGTTGGGAAGGAAACAGCCGCCCATTCGGGCAGCTATGTTTCTGCTGTTATGGGAGTGGTTTCGAATCTATTTTCAATCGGGCGTAGTCAAGCTGGAGAGCGGCGACCCGACTTGGCGGAACCTGACAGCCATGTACGAGTACTATCAAAATGGCCCCCTCCCTACTTGGATCGGCTGGTACGTGCAGCGTCTACCGCACTGGTTTCATGTCGCTACCGCCGCAGCCACACTCCTAATGGAACTTGTGCTTGTCTGGATGTCCTTCCTACCGCGACAATGGAAGACCGTCTGTTTCTTCGTCGTTACGGCATGGCAGGCGGTAGTCATCGCCACTGCAAATTACGCCTTCCTGAATTACCTCGTCCTCGTGCTCGCAGTTTTGTTGCTGGATGATGGTTTTCTGCAGCGTTTCATCCTCATTCGGTGGCAGAAAAAGCTTCCTGGAAACGCTCTCGAAGCGAATACAGAGTCAACGATCCCAGCCGGGGCGAACATGGCCGCATCTTTCCGAGGGGGGATCTTCGCAGTTGTACTCGTTTGGATCTTCTATGCAACCAGCCTTCCCCTTGTGCAGATGTTCTGGCACACAGCTTTACTTCCTACAAAACCGATTGCTGCGCTGGAACCCTTCCGTATCGCCAATCAGTATGGCTTGTTCGCCGTTATGACGCCTCATCGCTACGAAATCGAGTTCCAAGGATCCGACGACGGAGAGCGTTGGAGTGCATATCCGTTCCGCTACAAGCCCCAGGCCCTCAATGAACGCCCTCGTATCTATGCACCTTATCAGCCACGCTTCGACTGGAATCTCTGGTTTGCCTCCCTCGGCTCATGGCAGCAGAATCTTATCGTGCCGCGGACCGAGGAGTCTCTCCTGACGAATGATCCTGACGTGCTTGGACTCTTCGCGGGCAATCCCTTTCCCTCTGCTCCGCCACATCTGATTCGTGTCGTACTTTGGCAATATTGGTTCAGCACCCCGGAACAGAAACATACGGAAGGCAACTGGTGGCGACGCCAACTTCTTGGTACTTATGCTCCCACCCTGTCTCGACTTCCCAATGGTCAATTCGGGATTGTTGATGAGCCTACCTTGGATGGCCCGTTGCAGCCATGAAGGTTCGGATCCAAATCGTCACTCAGATGGCATCATTGCACCTCCGGATCTGTAGTCCTTCTTCAACAGGAACGACCCAAGCCTGTATCCAAGAGTCAACCGGAGCTTCTTGTTTTGCAGCCTGTGCAGGGCGAGATTGGTCTTAGCAAGGCCAGCGGCGGAGAGCAAGGGGTTGTGGGCGCGATTCTCAAGAAAACGATGATGTCGTGCTCACCAATGACGACGTTGGCGGCGGCGTTGATGAAGTCAAGGAAGATGTGCTGGAATCGGGCGGTGGCGTAACCATTGCCGATCCGTTCCCTAAGGAGCCGATAGTGGCAGTTGGCCATCATCATGTGGGCGCATTGGGGACCCCAATCAGCCCCTCAGATGGGAGACTGGTACGCGCGCAACATGTACATCGAGGGGAGCCACCAATATGATTCCCACCTGAAGACGTATGGGCACCCCTCGAAATTCGGTTACAAGGATGTCATTCCGACATGGAAAGGCGAGAACCTCGATCCGAATTATCTTGTTGGACTCTACAAGAGGGCCAGGGCCAAATATTTCTGCAGCGCGGAAGTGCACTGCGACAACTTTGACATGTGGAACTCGACTCATCACCGCTGGAATGCAGCGCAGATGGGCATCAAGAAAGATGTAGTGGGCCTGTTTTGCGATGCGGCGCGCGACCATGGGCTCAAGTTTGGTGTCACAGAGCATGTGTGGGGAAGTTGGAACTGGTTCGCGGTAAACAAGGGCTCAGACAAACAAGGCCCCTATGCAGGCGTTCCTTACGATGGCAACAACCCTGCCAATTGGGATCTTTACCATGAACCCCACCCGATATCCGACATTCCCTGGGCGGAGTTAGGTAACGAGCCAGAGACGTGGAAACGCGAATGGCTCATGAGGATCATGGAACTGGTGGATAAGTATCAACCAGATCTGCTCTACACCGATGGGGCAATCCCATTCGGCGACTGGGGCCGTAGCCTGGTGGCGCACTACTTCAACCAGAGCCTGCGCTGGCACCGCGGAAGTATGGAGGTCGTATACACGTGTAAGAAGGAAAGCGATTGCGCGATCGGCACATGCGTGCTCGATGTGGAACGCGGGGTTTTTGATGGTCTCTCGAAGGAGCCGTGGCAGACCGACACCTGCGTTGGCGACTGGTTCTACAACAGGGAGGTTGAATATAAGAGCCCCAAGCGAGTGGTCGATATGCTTGTAGACATCGTCAGCCGTAACGGCAATCTGATGTTGAACCTTCCTTTGAGGCCTGATGGCACACTCGACAGCAAGGAATTGACGATCGTAGAGGAAATAACGAAATGGATGGCGGTCAACTCCGAAGGCATTTATGCCACTCGGCCTTGGAAGATTTATGGAACAGGCCCAAGTACGCTGACCGCAGGCACGCATGAGTTCAAAGATACGGGAGGGTTTAACGAAAAAGATCGCAAAGAGATGACCGTCAACGACGTACGTTTCACCCTTCGCGGCACCACTCTCTATGCGTTCATGATGGGATGGCCACAAGGGTCTGCGCTGATCAAGTCTCTCGCAATCGACAGTCCGCAGCAGCCTGGAAGAATCCAAAATGTGGAGTTGCTAGGGTATGACGCCAAGTTGCGCTGGAAGCAGGATGAAAGTGGTTTAAACGTGCAGATGCCTTCAGAGAAACCGTGCGAATACGCAATCGCTTTTAAGATCGCACTGACTTAGATGAAGCCGCAAGCACCCGAGCAAGCAGACGATTTGCAGGACGTTAGACCACAGCCTCGCGACGAGCATGCGCCGCGCGTCTCTCGCAGTGCACAATTGCTCTCGTCACGCGTTCAACGAAAAGAGATGAAAAAGGAACTTTTCTTCCGAATCGTAAAGTGCTGCACTTTGGTGATGAGCCCGCTCGCGATCTTGGGCCTCTGCATAGTCCTTGTGTGGTTGGCAGATCGGTGCTCATCGATTGCTCATGCCCAACTCGGCACATCTTTACGCGCTGACAAGACGGCGGTCGATCCAACTCGCACCGGGTATGTCGGCGATGAGGCCTGCACGCCGTGCCACAAGCAACAGTCTATATCCTACCGCGAGACAGCGCACCACCTTACCTCCCAGCCGCCAGACAAGACGTCCATCCTCGGTTCTTTCAAAGACGGGGAGAATATTCTCATGATCGCGAACCCGGCTACGACTGATGTACATGCCCGCCTGTTCTTCAAGATGGATTTCAAAGAAGGCGGCTATTATCAAACCGCCGTCGCCGAGGCAGGCGAAATGAAGCTGGCTCGGAGTGGACGGATCGACGTCGTAATCGGTTCCGGTGTGCGCGGCTAGTCATATCTATACTGGTCCGGCGACACGTTGTATGAGCTTCCCGTAAGCTACTGGTCTGAAGGAAAACAATGGATCAACAGTCCCGGCTACGAGGATCGCACCGCCAACTTCAAGCGCCCGGTAGACCCGCGTTGCCTTGAGTGTCACGCATCGTACATACACCCGCTTTCCACCGATCCGCATACCAACGTCTACGACAAAGACAGTCTCGTGACCGGCATCTCCTGCGAAAGCTGTCATGGGCCGGGCGCTGGCCACATTGCCATAGAAGGCGCCAGTTCATCAAAGCAACGCAAGCGTGCCAGTGACAGCATTCTCAACCCTGTGAAGTTTATTCGCGATCGCCAGATGGACCAATGCGCGCTGTGTCACAACGGAGCTCAGCGCCATGAGCTGACTCCGGCATTTACTTATCTTCCCGATCAGCCGTTGGATCAGTATCTGGCAGCAAGTCCAATTGATCCTGCCGACCAGCCAGATGTACATGGAAATCAAGTAGGATTGCTGACAAAGAGCCGCTGCTACCTTGCGTCGTCTTCCATGTCCTGCTCTACGTGCCATGATGTCCATGGGCCGGAACGCGCCGCTGCGGCATATTCCGATCGCTGTCTTCGTTGCCATAAATGGAAGTCCTGCGGTGTTTCCCGCACTATGGGGGGAAGCATCACCCATAACTGCATCGACTGCCATATGCCCTTGCAGCAGAGCGGCAGTGTCGTCCCTCTTACGGCAGGCAAATTCTTACACACTTCGATTCGCTCTCACTGGATCAAGGTCTATCCGGGAACGGACCCTGCATCCGCTCCTCAGTCCGCATTGCGCTAATGAGAAATGATGTGACGCCAATCAATCACGCCAGGCTTAGTACTGCGGTTGTAGATAGAATGCCGGAAGTGGCGAAGATCGCTTTCGGTGGTAGCGTAGTCGCCGAGGATGGCGTGGAATTGGTGCTGTCTTCGTCAATGGAACCAGTTGAGGGGAAGGTCAACACCGTGCCATCCGCGCTGGAACGCGCGTGTGAACAAACGACGCACCTTGGGTATGCTTGGCGGAATTTGTTCAGGCGGCCTTTTTTACTTCGAACTCGCAGAACAGTCAAAACCGCAGCGGTCAGCATAGCGAGGGTGATATGCTTGCATCGCAACTGTCAATCGCCCAAACTCCCTGAGGATTTTGAACGGGCTTTAATCCCTGAATTTGGCCAGAGAATACACTTTCAAGCGCAGGTGTTGGCATGGTTTTCACTTGCCACTTACTCGCGGAAATGTCCAGGCAACTAAGCCCGCAGAGGAGACGGAACTGATGCAATTGAATGTCCGGTTGCTCACTCGACGCAATCTCATGAAGTCCGCCGGCCTTTTTGCCAACGCAGCGGCGATCCAATCGATAACCCCTGCCAAATTTTGGGCGCAGGCCGGCGCACACATGGGTGCTCCAGACGCTTATGCAGTTCCGAAGCCAGATCTTGTTGGACCCGTCGAGCCGGACTGGCAGAGCGTCCGCGAATTCTACCAGGTGCCGAGGTGGTTTCATGAGGCAAAGATCGGCATCTTTATTCATTGGGGACTCTACTCCATTCCAGCCCACAAAAGCGAATGGTATTCAAAGTGGAGGTATACAACCGATGTGGAATGGCATACGCAGCACTATGGCCCCCCAGATAAATTCGGCTACAAGGACTTCATTCCGCTTTTTCATCCGTCAAAGTTTGATGCAGCCGAATGGATCGCTCTTTTTCAGCGCTCGGGCGCGCGTTATATGTGTCCCGTCGCCGAACATCACGATGGATTTGCGATGTGGAACAGTGATATCACTCCGTGGTGCGCCGGCAAGATGGGTCCAAAGCGCGATCTCATTGGGGAGCTGGAGAAAGAAGCTCGCAAGCACAACATGATCTGGGGCTGCTCGACCCACCGCATGGAACATCACACATTCATGTATCCTGCGCCCGGCGCTCCAAATGATGAGTTTGACCCGAGGTACGCAGGCTTCTACGGCCCCCCATTCAGGATGTGGATATGAATGGACCCAATGCGAGCCCTTCTTTCCAAGGAGATTGGTTAGCGCGGATCCAGGAGATCGTGGATAAGTATCATCCAGAGATCCTTTACATGGATAACGGAGTGAACCCGCGTGAGTATGATCCGATCAAGCTTCGCGCTGCAGCTTATCTCTTCAACCGCGCGCGTCAAGTTGGTTACGAGACAACACTTTGCACCAAACAATGGGCCTATCTCTATGGAACAGTGCAGACGGCTGAAGGAATGGGCGGATCGCCTCAATGGGTTTATCCCGGAGCTTGGCAGTGCGACACATCGATTGGCAATTCGTGGGGCTACATTACCGGATTGCGCGTGCTGGATGGTGCCACTCTTGTCCGGCAGCTTATTACTATTGCAAGCTGTGGTGGAAACTACATGCTCAACGTAGCCCCGATGAGCGACGGTTCGATTCCCGAAGACCAGCAGACGTCGTTGCTGGCAATGGGCGAGTGACTGCGCAGAAATGGAAAGGCGGTTTACAATTCTAGGCCTTGGCTGCGGCCCGGGAAGGGACCAGGCGTTCCTGAAGAGGCACCACAAGAGTGGCGTGGATGGCCCACCGGCATGGGAATTCCAGGCAATGCCAGAAACCGCTATCCAGAGCCGCCCACATCCAATGACTTTCGATTCACTACGAATCGCGGCAACCTTTACGCCACAGGCCTCCTGCCGCCGGCAGATAGGAAGGGTGGATTTGAAGCAAGGTTGACGACGTTCAAGAAGGGTCGCGCCGATCTTCAGCATGTGTCGCTCCTCGACGGAGCAAAACGTGTGGAGTTTATGCAAACTGAGGAAGCACTGATTTGTATTGTGCCCGCACTCGACGCGGAGGTTGCAGGTCTTCCGTACACGTTGAAGCTTGAGGGCTCAATGAGCGGGTTTGAAGCTTGAGAGTGTTATGCAGAGGTCTTTTTGTCTCGCGGTCGTTGCGGCAATCGTCTCAATTCCTGAACGGGGTAGACGCACCGGTCTTCAGATCGGCGCCCGTCGCCGTTCGTAGACACCCGATATGGAATCGGCGTTGCCGGACTGGATCGGCTCGGAGCCTGATCTGGCCTTGGCAGAGCGGTGGGAACGGCTGGCCGGAAGGACCCTGAGATCAAGACCGGCGCACTTGGCATCAGTTGAATAGATGGAGTCTCAATTTCAAATTGACCGGCACGCCCGTGCGCGAGGACGCGAAAACGTACAGCAAACGCGACGAGCGTGGATTGAAGCCCTGCCGAAGATGCACGTCGTTCGTCCAAAGTATGACTGCCTCCCCGGCAGAGCCGGTGGATCTCCCGTGTTCATTCGCGCTGCCGATTCCAAGAGGGACTGATTTACTATCAGTTTTCTGCTACACAAACACCCGGTACTAGCCGTCGAGCAGGCTAGGAAGGCAAGATTTAAGCAAATCTGCTCTGAACTACGGAGACTCCCAATGAAGGTCTTTCGATTCTTGGCTGTGGTTGCGGTGATGGTTGTATTGTACGTCGAGGCGGTTGGTGGATGGACCGCCGCATACGGGCAAAAACCCGGCTCCACATCGCAGACTGCGGTCAAGCCTGAACTTGCAATTCTGGACACAGATATCGGCGACGACTACGACGACGCCACTGCGACAGCCCTTGCTTTGAATAGCCCGGAGCTGCAGCTTTTAGGCATCACCACACCCTACGGTAATACTGAACTGCGAGCACGGCTATTGGACCGCTTTCTGGCAGCGGTGAACCGCAAGGACATTCCCGTAGCAGCGGGCGTTCCCACGCCCTCCACCAATGTCTTTACTCAAGCCGCATACGCCCGTCAGGCACCGGAACGAAAGCATCCGGACGCTGCTCAATTCATTCTCGGTCAGATTCACGCACACCCTGGCGAGATAACGCTGATCGCCATCGGCCCGCTAACCAATATTCAGGCTGCAATTGAGCGCGACCCCGCTACATTTCGCAAGCTTAGGCGGGTGGTGATGATGGGGGGCAGCGTGTACAGAGGCTATGGTGATGCAAAGGCCCCACCCGTGCCTGAGTGGAACATCCTCTGTGACCCAACGGGAGCGAAGGAACTGCTGGCCTCTGGTGTGCCGGTTTTTATGCTGCCGCTGGACTCGACGCAGATCCCTCTGGACACAACGAGAAGGGAGGATGTCTTTTCCCATGGCTCCCCTCTCACTGACCAGCTGACCTTGCTCTACCATCAGTGGCTTGCTGGGACAAATGGCCATCCGCTTGCACCAATTCTCTACGACTCGGTAGCCGTCGCCTACTCTGTTCGCCCGGATCTATGTCCGACGGTGCCTATGCACCTGGAAGTCGACGACAAGGGCTTGACGCGACCCGTGGATGGTGCGCCCAATGTCCAGGTCTGCCTAAGGGCAGACGAGAAGGGCTTTCTTGACTTCGAATTGGGACGGATCACGAAGTAAACTGTGCGCCGAGCGACCGAGGAGCGCAATTGCACGCCGGCGGCCCTAAATGGTTGCAAGCGAGGCTGAGAACCGAAAATTGGTAAGGGGAACATCGAATATATGAAGACGTATTTTGGAGGATTTTGTGTCCGGTGGCTTGCCCGGTTTAATCGAGGCGCATCGGGAACTGATGCATGTGGCAGGTAATATAGCGCGGCGCGGAGATGTTTCGAGTTGCCGAAGAGCCTACTCTGCAATAGATCGAGTGTCGGATTCTTGCGGCAGATGCTGGGTTTCGGGTCGAATCCGTGAACTGCAGGGGTTTTCCAGAAACTGCAGTGACGTCTTGAGGCGCATCACATTGCTCGCTGTCCGTCAAGAAACAACTGGAGATTGTGAGTGGGTATTAATAGTTGCATAAGTAATTTCATGGTTAGCAAGCCTCTGAGGCGTACCGAAGTTAGAGATATGAGTTTAAATAGTGTAATTATTTATGCAACGATTTATACATTTCATCAGCCGTCTAATTCGGAGAGGCCGCCGGATGCAACGCCTGTTTTAGTTCATCCCCGATTTTCCTCAACTGCTTGAATGTCTCCATCTCCTTTGTGGCCTCGTCCTTGTTTCCCATTTGCCGGTACAAAACCGCGAGATGATAGTGGAATTCGGCATCATAGGGTTCGCTGCGAACCGCTGCCTGCAGATACTCAAGTGCTTGTTGCTGTTTGCCTTCCTCCACAAGTTGCCCGGCAAGACCTGCTTTTGCGCACGCGGCCTCGGAGTCCAATCTCAGAGCTTGCGTGAAGTGCTTTGAGGCCCCTGCCGGATTCGATCGCAACAACTCGACCTCGGCCAACTGACATTCGTAGCGCGCATCGCCAGGGTTCAAGCGCAATGAAGACTCGAACTCATGCTGCGCTTCCGCCAGGCTTGTATCCAAATGAGAATCGGCGAGGATGGCCTGTCCCAGTTCAAAGTGCAGGTCGGGTGCATCGGGAGTGATAACCAGCGCCGCCCTGTATTCAGTGATCGCCGCTTCGGTGCGGCCATCGTTCACCAGATGTTCAGCCAACGCGCGGTGTAGTTGTGCAGAATTCGGCGAATCGATTGCCAGCGACTCGATCGCCTGGAATGTCAGCTCCGTGTACACCCGAAAAGCCGCATAGGAGACTGCAGTGTCACCAGGATTGGCCTCTTGCAGTGCGGCAAGAATGATACTTGCCTTTTCCAATTCGCCGGTCTGGAATTCAATCTCAATTAGTTTCAGTCCAGCTTCGCGCTTCAATTTCGGATCATCGAGTTTGGGAAATGCCGCAGAGAGCAACTTTCTGGCCTCGGCCAGTCGACCCAAGCGTATCTCGCAGAATCCCAAAAGCGCTTGTACCCTGCTCTGTGAAGGTTGAAGTTCGAGGGCCGCATCGAGTTCTTCAGCAGCCTTGTTCCAGTCGCCGGTCGACATGGCAACCACTCCCAAATTGGCGCGGGCCTCAACGTTTCTCGGGTCGAGTTTGAGAACGGCCTCGTATGCATGTGTCGCGACATCAGGTTGGTTGGCTCGAAGAGCTGTTTGCGCTTGGTCCATATAGGCCCGAATCTCTGCGGAGGAATTCGACTGAGCCAGTCCCTCAATGGTCATCATTAGGAAAAAGGACGGTATATCCGATCGAAGCGGCAGAACTTAGATACGGTTTCACGCGGATCTCCAGGCTTGATTTAAGACATCTTTCGGCGATTTTTCTGGTCGTGTTTCGCAGGAAGCAGCTTACGCTCAACTCCCAGCTGTGTGAAGTGATTTCTTAGATTTTCAATCCCGGCCGACAAGTCGAAGCCAAGGCACCCCTGATCATATCGCGCGCGGTCGCGGGTGACGAGTCAGAAATTCGTCTATGAGAATCATGATTCCTGCCTGGATTCGCTATACTCCAGGGCTTGAAAGAGCCGTGTTCGCTCCCCGCTCATTCGATTTGTTACAACCACCCTGCGGCCATTGGCTCCATGAACTTAATCTTCCCCGCCGGTTTCCGAATTCCGGAGGACATTGCCGTCATTGGAGCTGGCAACGTTCGATATGCTGAGTCTTCCCTTCTGCCGCTCTCCTTGATCGACATCTCCAGAACCGCTCCCTGTGAACAAAAAGGCTGGTTTTTGACGTCGTGGATCATAATCCTCGGCTACACCCCAAAATTGTACCGATCCGGTCGAAGGTCCTCGTGCGGGATTCAAGCCTCCCGGGAGCTGGAGATCGGCTCGCAGGAGCCGGTCGATGAACAACGGACGCCGCGGGGTATCAATCAGGACGATTGAATAATCATGTTCGCATAAGGAACCGTGTCTCCCGTGCGAATTAGACCGGTTGCCTCCGGGACACGCATTTTAAACATTGTATGCGGCTCGTAGGACAGAGCAATGCCTCGCAAAGACTCCGCAAACTCATCACAAGTGCGCGGTACATTGAAAGTGAAAAACTCTTCAGCCATCAAGATATGGCCAATCGTGAAGTTGGTTCGTATCGCACGTAGAACATCCAGCACTCGTGGAACGTCGTCGACCAGAGAGAGGTCGATTGTTTCAATCGTCGAAAAAAACGGGAATCCACGATCCGCAATGACGAATGTATTTGTGTGTCGTACCCTACTCAAAAGAGCATTCAGTTGCGGATTGAGTATCCCGGTCTTCAACATCTCGCTCACTTCCCTTCCTTGCGGCCCACATGTCTGAGGTTTCTACAATTGCTTGACGTAGCAATCGAGCGCTGCATCAACGATAGACGCCGCTCACTAGAAACCCGCCATCAACCGCAAGAATCTGACCGGTCATAAACGAAGCTTCATCAAATGTAAAATACACGGCCGACCCACCAACTCCTCAGCAAAGCCAAACCGGTTCCCGGGTATCCGACTCAGGACCACAGAACGGCGTTCGATGTGATCGAGCATGTTTGCGTTGATAGCGATACAAAAGATGCCAAGTGCAATCGCGTTGACTTAGACTCCCTGTTTGGACCATTCTACCCCAAGCAATCTGGTTAGAGAACCAGGTGCGGCTTTGCTGGCACCATAGGCGGCAGCTTCCAAAAGACCCACAAAAGTGAAAAGCGAAGCGCTGTTGATGATGCGCCAATTGCCCCTTCTAAGCATTGCTTCGCCTGAGGTTTGGCAGATGTAAAGCGTTTTGTTGAGGTTTGTGTCGACGACACTCGATCGGTCTTCAGCAACGAGGTCTTTCGCTTTGAGGATAACGGTTTCAAATTGGCTGCGGAAGACTTTCAAAAGGTGTGTTTCGGGGAGACTGAGATCGTAGAGTTCCGGGTGCGACGGAATGACTAAACTCTGCGCGTTCCATAGCTCTTGATGGCACACGACTACGCTGTTTTCGCCGCGATGATATGACTTCGATGGATCCGAGCCCAAATGGATTTTCGACGGCTTCGAAGGATGGCCCCTTGCCGAATCCCGCCGCTCGTCAGCAGCAATTCACCGGTCAGGCATCGCGAATCATCCGACGCCAGGAACACCGCAACCGGCGCAATATTGTTGGCCTGTCCTGTAGGCCCCAGAAGCGAAATCGACTCCGCGAGCTTCTGCAAATCACTCCCGATAACGCCTGCGCTATGCGTACCTTCCGTCTCGACCACGCCCGGTTTGATCGAGTTCACCTGAATTTTCTTCGCCGACAATTCTTTCGCAAGCACGCGCGTCACCGAATCGACCGCACACTTGCCTGCGGTATACACGCTCGCTGCCGGCCGGTTGCGAGAGGTTACGCGGAGCCGACATTGATGATGCTGCCGCCTTCAGAGCCGAAGTACTTCAGTGCCCCGGCGAGCTCAAATTCAGCCCCAGGAGCGTGGATGTATGGAAAGGCATGGCACACGGATGCCAGTCTCACATTGGACAACTGGCCACCTCTACCAATGCAATCGATGAGATCGGTAGGTTTCTGGCCGATCGGCTGCAGGCATCCGCGAAATAACAGGCGATACAATCATGCCTTAAATGAGCGCAAGCCCCTAGATTCTTAGCTATATGCGCCCGCTTAGTACAGATGGGAACTTGTCCATGAAGGATCAAGTATGAATCAACGCCTCGAACAGCTCTTCTGCCATTTTCTGCAAATGGTTTGCGGGCAGAAGTTCGGGTCGGAAGTGGCTCTCAAGAACCAGCGCACTCAGTGCCCCCCCCATCACGGCCAGGCGCCGCTCCACGGCAGTTCGTCTCGCTCTGGACAAGCTCTTACCGAACAGCATTTCGACAAGATTGTTGGCTGATACTTTGAATAAGGAGTCGTAGAGCTTCAGCAATTTCTCGCTGAGTTCGGGCCGCCGAACCGCATACAACTTGAATTCCAGGGTGAGCGTTCCCCACGATGGGTCGCAGACCTGAGCCGCAACCCAACGCTTGAAGATGCCAGGGCGCTTCCTCAAATCCGGCTCATCTTCGATCTTCTTGCACACCGCAGCGAATTTCGTATGGACACAGTGTTCCATCAACTCCAGAAAGAGATCTTCTTTACTCACATAGTGGGCATAGATGGCGCCGCGAGAACAGCCAGCTCGAGCGGCGACCTCATCCAATTGCGTGTTCTCGAATCCCAATTCAGCAAACAGCGACTGGGCGGCGTCCAAGATCTTCGCCTTGGTGGTCTCTGTACGGGCTTGGGGTTTATTTTTTAGTGTTCTAACCGGCCGCGGCATCCTCGTAATTCTATGCGACGAAGTGACAAGAGCGTCCATCGAGCCTATTATAAAACCAACGCGTATGTTTTTAAAAGAAAAAAATGGTCATCAATACGAATGCCAGACTGATGACTCTTCAGGTCCAACGGTGTTTCAGAAGAGAGTCGAAGGGGTCAAATGCATGTGCGAAGAAGGTCTCGTCGCCGCCAACGGTTTCGCGAAAAGGTCAGCAAAGAGCCACAAAAGGCTCCTGACCTTGAATTCGGCCGCTAGGAAGGCGGAGGAGTTCAGATGTCTTTCTTGAGAAAAGAGTGCCGCGCCGAGCTCATAGCGCATTCAAGTCACGTGGGACGAGCGCTGCTGATTGTCTTCGTTTTATCGACATTCGTTGAAGGCTCGGCTTCGGGTCAGATCCAGTCGCCGCCCCAGGGGGCGGCATCCCGCGCTGTCCAACTCCCGCTCTCAGGTCGTCAGTCCGGAGGAACCGTTGTACAGCAATCGTCTACTCCGCCGCCCGGATCAAGTGTAAACACGGTCAATACCCAGATCCAGGTACAGGGAGCCTACAACGGAAGCATACCCGGTAAAGATGCGCCTTCCGGTTCAATTACCCTGACGCTCGATGAAGCAGTCCGCCGCGGGCTGGCAACGAATCTGGGTATTGTTGGTGCGGATGCGGCTTCGATGCAGGCGCGTGCACAGCGTCTCCAGGCTCGCAGCTCGCTGTTGCCCAATCTAAGCGGCTCCCTTGCCGAAGATGCGGCGAAGGTCAACCTGGCAGCGGAAGGTTTCAGCTCCAGCGAATTCGGGAACGCCATCCCGTTCCAGTTTCCGACCGTCGTAGGGCCGTTTCACTACTACGACCTGCACGGCTCTTTGCAACAAAGTCTGATGGACTTCACCGCCATCCATAACCTGCGGTCCGCAAACCAGTCAGCAAATGCTGCCAGTCTGGACGCGAGGCAGGCACGTGAGGAGGTGGTGCTGTCGGTTGCAGGAGTGTACCTGCAATTGATGGCCACATTTGCAGAAGTCGAAGAACAGCAGGTGGAAGTACGGTACGCCGAAGCCAGTTACAAGCAGGCGCAGGCTCAGGCCGATGCTGGCAACAAGGCTCCGATTGAAGCCAATCGCAGTCTGGTCGAGCTGCAGACGGAACGACAGCGGTTACGCTCTCAGCTTGGCGACATTGAGAAGCAGAAGAACCAGCTTGCCCGGCTAATCGGCATGCCGCTTGGACTGGACATCCACATCACAGAGAAACTTGAGCCTCTCCACTCCGAGAGCCCGACTCTCGAAGATGCCGTGCGCCGCGCATGGACAGAGCGTCAGGACCTGAAATCCGCCGAAGCCCAGCTTCACGCGGCGGAGGAAGCTCGCAAAGCTGCTGGTGCCGAACATCTCCCTTCTGCTTCCGTTAGCGGCCAATATGGACTGCAGGGTACGAATCCGAATCAGGGTTCCGGCGTCTTTCAGGCCTCGGCATCACTGAACGTCCCAATTTTTCAGGGAGGACGCATCCACGCGGACACGGTCCAGGCCGATGCCGTTCTTGAACAGCGTCGTGCAGAGCTCGCCGATGAGCGTGGCGTCGTCGAGCTGGATGTACGCAACGCATATATCGACCTCGGGGTCGCCAACGACCAGGTCACCACGGCAGAAGGTAACCGCCAATTGTCGCTGCAGAATCTGCAGCAATCGCAGGATCGGTTCGCTGTAGGCGTCGCGGATTCGGTGGAAGTGGTCAATTCTCAAGAGTCTCTTGCCGCCGCCGACCATGACTACGTCAGCAGTCTGTTTTCGCAGTATCTCTCCAGAGTCTCGCTTGCTCACGCGATGGGCGAAGCGGAGAAAGATCTTCCCGATCTGTTCAAGAGGAACTAACCAATGAGCCCAGAAGTTCAGACAGACCAACAGAGTGTTGAAGAGAGCAAACAGGACGACCCGCGCCTGGTTGGCCCTGATTCAAAAGCAGTCGCTTCATCGTCTCCTCGGAGCAGGATTAATCCATTCGTCCTCGCTGTCATCGTCGTCGTGCTGCTTGCGGTCGGGGTGAGCTGGTATCTCTATGCACAAGGGTTCGAGGAGACCGACGACGCCGAGGTGGATGGACATCTGAATCCCATCGCCGCTCGCATCGACGGCACCGTCAAAGCGGTTTATGTAGACGACAATCAATCCGTGCAAGCGGGAAAGCTCATGGTTGAGCTAGATCCAAGGGACTATCAGGTAGCCCTCGACCAGTCCAAAGCCCAGGCAGATCAGGCAGAAGCGCAGCTTGGCGCCTCGCATCCCAACCTTCCGATCACCCGCATCACCAATCGATCAGATCTCTCCTCACAGCAGGCAGAGGTCACGAATGCGGAAGCCGCCCTTGCCGCGGCTCGCCACGATCTCGATGCCTCCGTAGCCAAGCTCAGGGAAGCTCAGGCAACCAGCGAACGCAACCAGGCGGACTTCCACAGGTATCAGACGCTCTATGACAAGAACGAGGTATCCCATGCTGACTATGATCAGTACAAGTCTACGGCGGCGGCACAAGCACAGACGGTGGCTGCCAATGAATCGAGCGTAGCTTCAGCGCAGAAAACTGTCGAACAGCGTCAGGCCCAATTGGATGAGCAGCGCAGCAAACTCGAGCAGACGGAGAACAGCGCGCCGCTGCAGGTGGCCATTCGAGAAGCGGACATCAAAAGCCAGCAGGCTAATGCAGAATCCGCGAAGTCCTCGGTAGAAAAGGCAAATCTCAACATTGCCTATTGCCAGATTGCCGCTCCTGTGTCGGGCGTCGTTACCCAGCGGAGCGCCGAGGTGGGAGCTCGCATCTCCGCGGGACAACAGCTAATGATGATTGTGCAGATCAATGATCTTTGGGTGACAGCGAACTTCAAGGAAACGCAGCTTTCCCGGATGCATCCGGGTCAGCCAGTCCGTATTTACGTGGACGCGCTGCACGACACCTTCGATGGCAAGGTGGAGAGCATGCCTGCTGTTACCGGCTCCCGTACCAGTGTGCTCCCGCCGGAAAACGCCACCGGAAACTATGTAAAGGTCATCCAGCGCCTTTCTGTGCGCATCCGGTTCAACCCCAATCAAAAAGACCTCGACAAGCTCCGACCCGGCATGTCGGTCGAGCCCAAGGTTCATTTGGAATAGAACTATGGCTGACAAAGAAGTAAACATGACCACCACCGGACGCCCTGCGATCAATCCCTGGATCATCGCGATCACAGTCACGATGGCGACCTTCATGGAGGTGCTCGATTCCTCGATTGCAAACGTCGCCCTGCCTCACATCGCCGGGACGCTCGGCGCAAGCTCGGAAGAGAGTACCTGGGTGCTTACCAGCTATCTGGTTTCGAGCGCGATTGTGTTGCCCATGAGCGGTTGGCTTTCGAACGTCATCGGACGGAAACGCTTCTACATGACGTGTGTCGTCATCTTCACTGCCAGTTCGTTTCTCTGTGGACTTGCTCCCAGCCTTCCCATGCTCATCATCTTCCGCATTCTTCAGGGTGCAGGCGGAGGTGGTCTGCAGCCCAGCGAACAGGCTATTCTCGCAGATACGTTCTCCGCAAAGCAGCGCGGCATGGCCTTCGCCATGTATGGAATGGCCGTGGTGGTCGCGCCTGCAATCGGCCCAACACTCGGCGGGTGGATCACGGACAACTACAGTTGGCACTGGATATTTTTCATCAATGTGCCCATCGGCATCCTCTCTCTTTTCCTTACACAGCGTGTCGTCCAAGACCCGGCATATCTGAAAGAGCTTCGTCGAATCAAGATACGCGTTGACTATATCGGCATTAGTCTCATTGTTGTCGGTGTGGGATTTCTTCAATATGTCCTGGACAAAGGCCAGGAGAAGGATTGGTTCTCCTCCCACCTCATCCTCATCAGCTTTATCATTGCAATGATTGCGCTGGTTGCACTCGTGATCCGTGAGCTTACGCATGAAAATCCGATCATGGACCTCCGCATGCTCTCCATCAGAAACTTCGCCATTGCAGTGACCTTCAGCTTCATCCTCGGAATGGTGCTGAACGGAAGTACGATCCTGCTTCCGCAGTTTCTTCAAAATGACCTCGGCTACACAGCGCAGCTGGCCGGCATGGCGCTTTCTCCGGGAGGCATCGCCCTTGCCGTCATGATGCCCGTTGCCGGTATACTGGCGACCAGATTCGATCCTCGTGTCATCATTGCGATAGGTTTTCTACTGACTTCCTTCGGGTTGTTCCACGTAACCAATCTCTACGTTGGCGTCAGTTTCAACACAATGGTGATCTATCGCATCATCCAGGTTATCGGCATTCCTCTGATCTTCATACCGATAAGCACCCTCAATTATGTGGGTGTACCGCGGGAGAAGTTCAATCAAGTCTCAGGCATCAGCAATTTTATGCGCAACATTGGGGGCGCAATCGGGGTTTCTTTGCTGAACAACTTCATTACCCGGCAGGGTCAGATTCATCGCAACGCGCTAACCACGCACACCAATCACGCAAACCCATTCTTTGAGCGTCAGCTGAATGCGATCGCACAGAGTTTCAAAGCTACGGGGATGAGCGCCACAGACGCATCCCACCGTGCACTTGCCCAGATCTCCGCGCAGGTCGATCTCCAGTCAAGCGTTCTCGGCTTTGTCAACGCTTTCTGGGTTCTCGGATTGATGACTTTACTCCTGGTGCCGCTGCCGTTCATCATGCGTCGACCAAGCGCCGAAGAAGCGAAGGCATCTGCAGCGGTGCATTGAGGGGCGAATACCGGACCGACCAAAGAACGCGATACGAGCGCGCATGCTCAAGCCCGCACGCTGTTGCCGAAGTGCCAAGCACTCCAGGAGCAGGTCACTCCGAGAACGAATCGAGCAGAGTGGCAAGAGCGCGCAGAAACATCATCAGGCTTATCATGGCTGCCAGTCTTTCATACAAACTCTACCTACCTGGCAGGCGATTCACTTTCATGAGTCAGGGGCACGTTGCTATTTTGGTGAACCACATCTGCTTATCTCATTCTCCTGGCACAGAGGGGATCGGGTTTGCAGCGTAGTAGACTCCGAGCTGGGTGATCGATGTGAAATAACCGCTTCCGCCCGGTGTGCCGGTAATGCGAGCGCCATCGCCCCAAGTGTCCCTAAAACTGAGGTTATAAGTTTGCCGGTCCCGGCTGAACTGCTTGAAGGATACGTTGGTGTCGCTGCCCGAGATGCTGCGGTCCGGAGACGGCGACGCGATCGTCTTCTGTACGTCGAACGAGCACGACCCGGGAAAGACAGAGTGCAATCGCACTGCGCACTGGGTGTATACCGTTTCTAAACTCACGCAATATGGGCGACTGCCTGGCTACGACGTCGAGCCGGATCTGCGCGTGCGCGTGAAAGGCCGCCGTGATTGCTGGGCGTCGAAAGCTCACGTACTGGGCGGAATCGCGTTCGAAAACCTTGAAGTGAGGGAGCGTTATGTTCCCGGCCATACCTTCGTCTACGGCATTACCGAGCAGGATTCAAGGGATTTCTATCGCGGCCCTCGCACCTGGCGCCTGCTCGAGAGGAGCCAGCCGGCTCAGCAAGTCTGTCGCATCCCTGAGCTGGGTTATTTTTACCCAAAAGCATGAACCCAGCTGTTCGTTCTGCGGGTTAGAGTGAGCGGCGATCTTGAAAGAGCCCGGATAAGACACTGTTACCCCGGTCTTGCTCGAATCGCCTGCGCTGCGCAGCTTACGACGTTGCCGCCAACCTTCGTAGAGTGAGAAGAACCGTTGTGAGATCGCACGTATACGGTTCTTTCTTTCCCAATCCAAGATAGACTCGCTTAAAGCAGCCGAACAGTTCCTCATACACCGGCTGCGATTCGGCCTGCGGCTCGTACACCTTGTAGGGAGGGCACAATGCCTGCTGGGCATCTTGGAGTGCTGTGAAGATGCCCGCCGTCAGGAAGGCAAACGCCGCTGCACAGAGCCCGGTGACATCGCCAACGGGAACAAGCACAGGCTTGTTGAAGACATTTGCGTAGACCTGGTTAAGCAACTCATTTTTGCGCGGAATCCCACCACCGTTGATGACGCGTGCCACCGGCGCACCGTAGGCCTGCATGTGGTCGAGGATGATGCGCGTGTGAAAAGCAGTCCCTTCAATCGCCGCGAAGAACTCGTCCTCCGGCCCGTGCGTCAGGTTCCAGCCCAGCGTGACGCCGCCCAACGACGGATTCACCAGAATCGTTCGATCTCCGTTGTCCCATGTAAGGCGAAGAAGTCCAGTCTGTCCTGCTCGGTAGCCTTTCAGCCGCTCGCCCAGTTGATCGACGCTCTTCTCGGCTCGCCGTGCAATGGCATCGAATATATCGCCTGTCGCTGACAACCCTGCTTCAATTCCCGTGTAATCGGGGTGTACCGAACCCGGCACAACGCCGCATACCCCCGGCACAAGCGTTGTCGCGTCGCTCATTCCGATCATGCAGGTGGAGGTACCGATCACGTTCACCACGTCGCCCAGCAGGATGCCCGCGGCCACAGCGTCCCAGTGCGCATCAAGAGCTCCCATACCAACGGGAATCCCTGCGGAGAGCCCCAGTTGTTGCGCCCACGCTCCGCTCAACGTGCCGGCCGGCACACCTGCTTTTCGATATTTTCCAAGCGCGACCGTGGCGCGGATGCCTTCGAATAAGGGATCGACGGAGACCAGGAACTCCTCCGAAGGCAGACCACCGAGAGATTCGTTCCACATCCACTTGTGGCCCATAGCACAAACACTACGCGGCAGTTCGTCCAGGCGCTTGATGCCGCACAGCACAGAGGCGATCATATCGCAGTGTTCCAGAGCAGTCGCATAGCGGGTGCGCTGGTTGGGATTTTGTCGCAGCCAGTGCAGAAGTTTTGCAAAGCCCCACTCTGAGGAATAGACACCGCCGCACCAGTCGATGGCTTCAAGACAGCAGCGATGGGCGGCTTGCGTGATTTCAGCAGCCTCGCGCCAGGCGCGATGGTCGCACCACAGGTAGTAGTCGTCGAGCGGCTTCAGTTGTTCGTCAACCATAACCACGCTCGAGCCAGTGGTGTCGATGGCAACGGCAGCTATGGAGCGGCCATCGATGCCGCCAGAGGCCAGTGCGGCGCTGGTTGCCACGCACAGCGCACGCAAATGGTCCGCGTGCCCCTGCGTGGCAAAATCCGGATCTTCCTTCTTCCGCTTGAGCGGATACTGCGCAGTTCCCGAACTAAGCCTGCCCGCCTCATGGTCAAAGACTGAGGCGCGAACGCTGAGCGTGCCAAAGTCGACGCCAAGCACCAGGCTCATTTTGCTGCACCGCCGCACAGATAGACTTCGATACCGAGTTCGCGGAAAGCAACTGCCTTGGCCATCAGCGCTTCGTCGGCGGATTGCGCGCCATCGCCATAGGCCACCTGCATGTGATTCGACTTATGCCGTCCCATAATCTGGTCGCGCGTAACGCCGTGCAGAACCGCATTCATGATGGGCCACTGCGGCGTGGTGATCTGCCATCTGCGCTCGACTTCCTTTTCGGGCAACTCGACCACGGTCGCCCGTCCCATGTCGGCCTTGAGTTTGTTGTCCTCCACAAACACGCGGCTCCAAACAATCTCACCCGGCCTGCTGATCCCCTTTAACGTGCCGCCGCCCAGGGGGAAAAACATCGGTGGTTGGCGTTCGCTCGTGGCTCCCTTATATCCGCCCACTAGGTGCTGTGGCGGCACAGCGCCTGAAATCTCGAGCACCCACACAAACTGGCCGTCATACTCCTCGCCAAAGCGAAGATCGTGCAACGTGGTCTCGGGCTCCAGGTCAAGCTTGCGCCACACGCGGTTGGTAACGAGCGCATCCACGCCGGCACACTCATCGACTTCGTTAAAGTGGGGCAACGCCTGGTCTTCATACAGCACGCGATCGCTGTCCTCGGCAGTTACCGGAGGCCTGTCGACATTGTTCAGTAATCCCTCAACAAGGTCTGAGGCGCAGGTCAGGTCCTTCAAACCCTGCTGATATTGGATCCCGATGGCGTCGCACCCAAAGTTGTCGGCAATGCGCAGGGCCGCGATGTACATTCGGCATTGTTCCAGAATCTGCTCATCCGTCAGTTCCGTCGCAGAGTCGGACCCGGTATTGAACTTCATGCCGCGCGCGTCGAGCCATGAACGGACCGACTGGGCAAGCTCCGCTGGAACCTTGCGCATGGCTGCGAAGAGCGCTGACTGGCTCATCCGCTCTTTGAAGAAGCCCATGGGATGAAGCAGTTCGTCGGGAATGATGGCGTTGTACATTCCCATGCATCCCTCGTCGAAGATGCCGAGGATTGCCTTCTTGTTTGTGAGATCTTCGGCCACCGAACGGCCAACGCGTTCAGCACTGTCGGGCACGGCGCGCGATTCGAGCGGGGTCACGTGTGAGGAATCGTGCCTGATGCGACCACCATTGAGCCAGCTCTTCAGCCGGTCGAGAAAGTAGGTGTCAGTAAAGTCTTCGCTCCACAGGGTGCTATAGTCCACCCCAGCCTTGGCCAGGCAGGCATTCAGGTTCAACATCCCCACCAGGCCGGGCCATTGCCCGCTCCAGTTGGCTGCCGTCAAAATGGGGCCGCGATGGTGAATCAGGCCGCCCAAAACATGTTGGCTGTATTGCCAGACCGCCTCAATCACAATGACCGGAGCGTTGGCGGGAATCCTCTGAAAAATCTCCAAACCATACCGCTGGCTATCAATAAAGCCGTGCCCCTTTTCGGGATTGACCGGATGGGCGCGCACAACGCTATAGCCAAACTGCTGGACGGCATGCGTGAGAGCGTTCTCGGCTGCCTGCTGGGCAGGCCAGCACATTTGATTAGCCGACAGGCGAAGATCTCCACTGGCGACCAGGAAGACGGACGAAGACATAGTATCGACCTCCTTTCAAAGCCAAGCCAGTGTACAGCAAGCCATTCTCTCGCGCAATAGAAACGTTACGATTACAGAAAGCCCATGCATTCAGGCGTGATTCTTACATTATGTCGGAACGATGTTTGATCTATTTCGGAGAAGGCATCGGCCGGGCTACTCTGCTGGATTTCACAGGCTGGCTGTTGAATTCCTGATCCTGAGCTCAGCTGGAATCAGCACATGCATCGGAGCCGCGTCCTCTTGGGGAGGATTCTGGATCAGCTGATGCAGCAGCTCGAAGGATTTTCTGCCGATCTCGCCCGTGGGCTGGGCAACCGCAGTCAGCCTCGGACTGAAATGCATGTTCCACAGGTAGTCGTCGAAACCAAGCACGCTCAGATCCTTCGGAATCACGACGTTTCTCTCTTCGACCGCCTGCAGCACTCCGAGCAGCAGTTTGTTGTTGCTGGCCAGGATTGCGGTGGGAGGGTTGGGCAATTCGAGCAGGCGATGACCGGCTTGAACCCCGTCCTCGACCTGCACGTTCCCCGCAATCAGATACTCGTCGAGAATGGGCAGATGCGCCTCCTGCATTGCCTTGCGAAAACCCTCCAGGCGATCGTGGTGGGGCGACAGGCCAAGGTGGCCGGCCAGCATTCCAATGCGTTTGTGTCCCAGGCCGACCAGGTGTTCTGCCGCCATTTGTCCGGCGGCAACATTGTCAGTGCACACGCTGTTAATTGCGTTCGAATGGGGCAAACGATCAATGAATATGACAGGAATATGGTGTCTTGCTGCGAGTTCGCTCGCTCTGGAATTCACGCAGCACGCCAGGATGACGCCATCGACGCGCCGGGAAAATAGCGCCGAGAGATGTCGTTCCTCAACTGTGCGATCTTCATTTGAGTCGCACAACAACACAGAATATCCAGCAGCCTGCGCCGCCAGTTCCACGCCGCGGATCACCTCGGGGTAAAAGGCATTCGTGATGTCGGGGACGATGACTCCGATCGCATTGGAGCGGCCTGTCTTGAGGCTTCGCGCAATGGCGTCGGGCTGATAGTCGAGCGCCGACATGGCCGCCATGACGCGCTCCTTGCGCTGCGGGCTAACAACGACTGAGTCGTTAAGGACGGCTGAAACGGTGGACGTTGAAACGCCAGCAAGCCGGGCGACGTCCCGCATTGTGTACTTCACTCTTTCGGCCATGCTGACTATTTTCAAACCCCCGCAAATTGAATCGACCGAGTTGTGTTTCCAGTATCACCCATAACGTTCCAATTGGAAAGTTACCAACTCTCGGTTCAGCGCGCCCGCCGTCCTGGAATCTCCATAAGCAACTGATTCAAAAATAACCAAGTTGCGGCCCCGGCGATACCTGTAACTCGATCTGCAAGGTTCAGCCGGAAGCGGCCGGCGTTCGGTTCTCGTAACGTTTCGCTTGACAGACACACGCCGGTCCATTTAGAAAGCTAACCGGCGCCCTGGCGGGAGTTCGGAGTCTCCGAGTGCATCGCCTCTGGGCGCCGGACCGGCTTCATCGCGCCAGAAGCACATTTCGTTGACGGTAGCAGACTCAGGATGCAACCGGAAACGCGCCCCGCCGCGCTCTTTTCAGGCGGGGGACCCAGGCACGGCAGCAAGTCTGCACCGAAACTCGCTCGCAGTCTCACATCATGTACCGGCAGCAATTCTCCCCGCATACAGGCGGAAACACGGAGGAACCTTGACAGCAATGCGCGGTTTCGCTTTTCTCGGCTTATTGCTTGCACTGCCGGCTTCGGGCTGGTCCCAGAGCGCGCAGTACGACGGCGTTACCAATAGCCTCAGCAACATCTACCGGATGTCGGATGCGCGGACCTACTCCATCAGCCCCGAGAACCCGACCGGCGAAAAGGGCAAGGGTGGAGCCGCAACCGAAGGAACCGGGGCTAATGCGTCTCGAGAACTGGGGCAGGGATGGAAGGTCAGCCCGTCCATTGACGTCAAGGCAGGTCAGACCATCACCCTGGCTGACATCGATGGATCGGGACTGATCGAGCACATGTGGATGACGCCCACCGGCAACTGGCGCCTTTCCATCCTGCGCATGTATTGGGATGGCGAAACCGACCCCTCCGTTGAGGTCCCGGTGGGAGACTTCTTTGCCATGGGCTGGGGAAAATACGCACCCATTTCGTCGCTGGCCATCTGCGTCAACCCCGGCAGCGCCTTTAACTCGTACTGGCCCATGCCGTTCCGGAAGAAAGCCCGCATCACACTTGAAAACCTCGATGACAAGCCCATGGTGGTCTATTACCAGATCGACTACTCAAAGGCCGCCGTCCCCCCCGATGCAGCCTACTTTCATGCCCAGTTCAGACGCGTAAACCCCATCCCCTACAAGCAGGTCTATACCATCCTCGACGGCGTCGACGGCAAGGGCCAGTATGTGGGCACGTATCTGGCTTGGGGAGTGCACAACAATGGCTGGTGGGGTGAAGGCGAGATCAAGTTCTTCATGGACGGCGACACCCAGTTCCCCACGATCAACAGCACAGGGACGGAAGACTACTTCAACGGCTCGTATGACTTCGAAAACCAGGTATCCCACCAGTACGAGCCCTTTACCTCGCCTTACTCGGGCCTGGCACAGGCTATCAAGCCGGATGGGTTATACCAGTCCCAGCAACGCTTCGGCCTCTACCGCTGGCACATTCCTGACCCAATACGTTTCGATCATGACCTGCGTGTGACCATCCAGGACCTGGGATGGCAAAGCGGTGGGCGCTATCTTCCGCTCATGGACGATATCTCTTCGGTCGCGTACTGGTATCAAACTGAACCGCACAAGAGGTTTCCGGCGTTGCCTGATAAGGATCACCTGCAGCCCAATTGATGAGCCGATCCAATCTCTTGCTCGTGGCGCATCCTACGAGGCAACCGATATTTTTCAAGTGAGGGCAATTCCATGGTTAGGGAACTGTTGGTTCTGGCACCAATCTTGAGCATGACGACTATGATGAGGGCAGAGATGAGTGTACAAAAAGTGGAGTACAAAGGGTGGACGAATTGTTACAAGGTCAGCAATGGCGAAGTGGAGCTGATTATTACCGGCGACGTGGGACCACGAGTGATCCGTTTCGGATTTGTAGGTGGCGATAACATCCTCAAGGAGTTTCCCGATCAGATCGGCAAAACCGGAGAAACTGACTTCCAGCTCCGCGGCGGCGACCGCGTGTGGAAGGCCCCGGAGGATCCAATTGCGACCTGGGCTCCCGACAACGTCCCGGTCACAGTTCAGATCACCCCCAACGGCGTCATTGCGCGCGAGCCCGTCGAGCCGCTCACGGGACTCCAGAAGGAGATTGAGGTCAGCCTTGCCTCTTCTGGAACCACCGTTACGGTCGATCACCGCATCACCAATCACTCGCTCTTTCCGCTTGAGTTCGCGCCCTGGGCGTTGACCATGATGGCCCAGGGCGGCACGGTCATCAGCGGATTCCCGCCGCGCGGCCATCACCCCCAGAACCTCGAGGCTACCAATCCGCTGGTGATGTGGGCTTACACCAATCTCTCTGATCCTCGCTGGAAGTTTACGCGAAAGTATCTGACCCTTCATCAAGACCCGAACAACAGCGACGCGCAGAAATTGGGCATGTTCAACCAAAACACCTGGGCGGCTTACCTGCGCGACGACGAAGTATTTGTAAAACGCACTACCGCCGACCCATCAAAGCAGTATCCTGACTTCGGATGCTCATTTGAAACCTTCACCAACAACCTATTTCTCGAGATTGAAACTCTGGGCCCGCTCACCAAGCTGACTCCGGGAAAGACCGTTGAACTGGTCGAGCATTGGGGGCTTTTCCGTAATGTGAAATTGGATGCCATCACTGACGAGGATCTGGACCGTACCATCCTGCCGCTGGTTCAGCAGGTGCCAATTAACTGAGACTCTGCGATGGAGTCCACCTCCGATTACATCAGCCGGAGCAACGCTGTCCCCAATGAAGGTGCTGACGCGATGCCAGCTTCCGAAAGCGATCAACTGAGATCCCACGCCGCGCATCACCGTGACGCGCCGGGAATGTTCCCCCTCGACCACCGGCTGCTCTTTGCCCTGGTCACGGTGCTGTTTTTTCTTTGGGGAATGTCGAACAATCTTACCGACATCCTTGTGCAGCAGTTCAAGAAGTCATTTGAGTTGACCCAGTTCACCGCCCAGTTTGTGCAGACGGCAAACTTCCTCGGCTACTTGTGCATGGCCATTCCCGCCGCGCTGTTTATGCGCTCTTGGGGATACAAGGCTGGCATGGTCGCGGGGCTGTCCACATTCGGGCTGGGAATGATTCTTTTCTGGCCGGCAGCTGTCATGGGCCAGTATCTGCCTTTCCTTCTGGCCCTGTTTGTCGTCGGCAGCGGTGCATCAATCCTCGAAACCGCGGCCAATCCGTTCATAGCGCAATTCGGATCGACAGAAACATCAGAGCGGCGCCTGAATTTCGCACAATCGTTCAATCCGCCCGGCACCATCACCGGCGTCATCATCGGCGCACACTTCATCTTCTCTGGAATTGAGCTGAAGCAGCCACAAATTGACGCCATGCGCCAGACCGGCTCCTACTCTGCGTATTTACATCACGAGCTTATGCGCGTGGTACCGACGTACGTGGGCCTTGGCGCGGCTGTGTTGATGTTCGCCCTGATTCTTTCGCGCATGGAGTTTCCCTCCATGCACAGCGAGCACGAGAATGAGCCGGGAGATCGTGGCTCATTCCGTGCCCTGCTTGGCTATCCGCAGTTGTGGCTGGCGGTAGTCGCGAACTTCTGCAACGTTGGCGCACAGGTGGCCACGTGGAGCAGCCTCATCCCGTACATGAAGCAGTTCACAGGCGTAAGCGAACGCACAGCTGCCGGCTACCTCACCGCGACATTGGTGGCGATGGCGCTGGGGCGATTCTTCAGTACACAATTGATGAAGTACGTGGCCGCCGGCAGTCTGCTGTGGATTTATGCAACGACGAATGTTGTGCTTCTGGCTTTTGCAATCGCCAATCCCGGGATGCGCGGCGCCTACGCCATCGTGACCAGCAGCTTCTTCCTCTCCATCATGTTCCCGACCATCTTTGCACTTGGCCTCAAAGATCTTGGGCCCAATACCAAGCTTGCCGGGTCGTTCCTGGTGATGGCTGTCGCCGGCGGAGCCGCGTTTCCGCCGATTCTCGGCTTTGTTGCAAGGCAAACGGGAAGCATTGCGAACGGCTATATTGTGCCACTGCTCGGATACGTGGCTGTCGGTCTGTACGGCTTGATGGTGCGTCGCAAGGAGGTCGATCCCCTCCCGGTTCACCATTAGCCTGTTGTTGGTATTGCTGCGGCCGTCTGCGCAGAAAACTTCCGAACAGAAGATGCAGGAGGTGCGACGGTGAAGGCTCGAAACTCCGCCGCGTTCATTTGCCTGGCAACATTGTCGGCATCAGTCGCGCACGCTCAACAGCTGAGCGGCCCCGCCATCCAGATCGATGCAGATAGCGCGCATGCCACGCGCGAAATCTTCTCAATCAAAGTCGATGGTGCGTGGCAGCCGGTTCTCGCAACTGCCTCGCTCGTGCATCTGGTTACCAGCGCCGGTATGGAAGCCTGCCCCATCGCAAAAGTTGAATTGATTGAAGGCGCGCTCGTATTCGCCGGCAACTGCAGCGTGGGCGCCTTCGTGCAGCGAATCACTCTCACGGCTGAAAGCGACATTGTCGATGTTTCAACGCGGCTGAAGCTCAAGGACGGCGCATCGGTGAGCTCCGTTGAAGATCGCTACGACTTCCTGCCTCCGCGCCATACATCGGTCGACGAACATATCGGCCCTCTCGATTTTGTCTGGTCGCAGAACATCAAGAGCGAACAGGATGACCTGGTGCCGACCAACAGCTTCAAATCGCCGGCCCTGATGATGCAACAGGGCAAGCTTTTTGCCGCGCTGCTGCCCTGTTTAAATGAGCGACACGCTCAGACACGCGGTCTCGATCTTGACGTCACTTCGAATGACAAGCCTTGGATGGCCTACGGCGCGGTCCCCAGCCAGCCGCACAACCACAGCTACTTCCGCCGCCGGCCCGACGATAAGCTCGAAACCATCGATAACACTGTGGAATACGACTATTCACTCGTGCTTTCCGCGCAAACGCCCAGGCTTGGATACCGCAGAGTTGTACGCCTGCTATGGGAGCGCTTGGGGCACCCGGCGTTGCTAGCTTCCTCCGGCGAACAGCGGAACGTCCTCGACCACGAGCTGAACTCGTTTGCAAGCTGGCGCAACCAAGCCTGGCAAACCTACGCCGATCGTGTCTACATCGGCTTTGCCTGCGGGAACAAAACGTGCGGCACGCTGTCGAGCGATCGCAATTACAAAGGCGAATGGAACCACCCTGAACCCGACGCCTGGTTCAATCCCTGGTTCCAGACGCTGCGCACCGCCTATGGCTGGTACGTGCACGGCCGCGCCACCCGCGACGCGACCATGATGTCCAGGGCCGAGAGCGTTCTAAATCTTGCCTTGTCTTCGCCTCGCGACAGCGGGGCCTTCTCCACGATCTATCTCGTCAACAAGCGGCAATGGATCCCAAGTGACGGCTGGGCGGGATACTCCGACAGCTATCACGCCTTTGCCATGTCGTGGACCGCCTACTGGATGCTGCGCTGGGCCGAAGATCTGACGCCGGGACGAAAAGCAGAGATCCTGGCCTTTGTGAAACCCTACGGCGAGTTTCTTCTCGCCCACCAGGCGTCCTCCGGCGTCATCCCCTCGTGGTACTACGCATCGAACCTTCGGCCTCGTACCGAGTTTCGCGACTTTAATGCGGAAACAACCGCCTCGGCACTATTGCTTGCTACTTTGGGCGGCATCACTGGCGATCAGCGCTTCATCGCTGGCGCCGAGCGCGGCATGAGCTTCATCGAGCGCGAGGTGTTGCCGCGCCAACGGTGGTTCGACTTTGAGACCTTCCTCTCCTGTGCGCGCAAGGAATACGGCTTCTTCGACACATGGACCGCCCAATATCCGCAGAACAACCTGGCAGAGATTCAGGCGCCGGCAGCAATGCTTGCTCTCTATCGTTTAACGCACAAGCCTGAATATCTTGAAGGCGGCGCCAGGATGCTGGACTATCTGCTGCTCACGCAGCAGGTGTGGAACAATCCGCTGTATACGCCCAT
This sequence comes from Occallatibacter sp., assembly GCA_036519195.1. Taxonomy (GTDB): domain Bacteria; phylum Acidobacteriota; class Terriglobia; order Terriglobales; family Acidobacteriaceae; genus Telmatobacter. The sequence continues at coordinate 81,871 of DATDLS010000572.1, forward strand.
GCTGCTCGGCGGATTCACGACGCAGAACACCGATCAGGAATGGAGCGACGCCCGCCAGGGCTACGCCGCCACTTTGCTGGCCGACTACTACGATGCAACCGGCGACTTTGAATATCTTGAACGCGCAATCGCCGCGGCTCGATCCACGTTCGCCGTTGCGCCCTGGGAGAACTGGGCCCACCAAGGCTATCCTGATAAGCCCGGCGCACTCACTGGCTTCCATTGGGGCACCGGTAGCGCAATGACCTCGGTCGAAATCATGTCTCCCAAACTTGGCGACGCGCTGATCGACCTCGATGCTCGGCGCGGCGCAGGCTTTGACCAATGCTCCGTCAACGATGTCGACGTCGCAGCAGACACCATTTCATTTCGCATCGCCTCTCACGCGCGCGAGCGGCAGTTCCTGGTCCGCTTCCGCGGCGTCGACCCTGCGCGACAGTACCGCATCGTCTGGAACGGGAACAGAACGGATGGCCTCTCAGGCGCACGGCTCTTGGAAGAAGGCCTATTGGTGGGCCCCCTCCAATAGGAACTGATCTGCGCCGTCGTTTAGCACCTAGCTGGCTGAGTTCATCGAAGAGCGATCGCGACCGGCAATATGCATGCGGCGTCCCATCATCGATGGTTCCTCTTGCTCGACTTCGACCGCATGAATTCTCGCGAAATCGATGTCCGGCACGACAAGAAACAGCCAACTTCCCTTGAGCATTTGGGCGCAGCCCATGATAAACCATCACTTACCCGTGGCCTGCACCTACTTCCCTGCATATGTCCAGCCGCCGCACCAGAGTTGAGCCGTCGCAGAGAACATTGAACACTCGACTACCCACCCGTTGGTCTTCAAGAGACCACCCCAATCTTTCTCAGTAAAATAGAGGGTCAACCTGTAGGTCCCATCGTCTACGGGAAGCGCCTACAACAAGCTGCCTTTGCGCTCGCCCGCGAAAATCCCTGGATCCGAGGCGCCACCCAGCGCGAGTTTTTCGATCCGGTCACGGTGATGGCACGGGGCAGCCTTTGCGTCTCAACCGCAATGGGACGCTGAGTGTCATGCCGTCCAGGTTTTACCCGCGATCCGCTCAAAAGATTAACTTGAGAGCAAATTGCAATTCGCGCGGATTGTTCACCTGTGATGAGACCACGCCGGTGGTGCCGTCTCCCAAGGCCGTGTCTGGCGGACCGAACTGCGGATGATTGAAGATGTTGAATGCCTCGGCGCGAAACTCCAGGTTCCACCGGTCACCGAACAAAGGCGTGTTCTTGACTCCGGAGAGGTCGAGATCGACCATGCCATCGTCGCGAAGAGAGCCAAGGAGCCTAGGTGAATTGCCGTATGTGAATGATGGGGGCGCGCTGAAATCGTTCACATTGAAGTACGCATTCAAACGATCCTTGATCGGGGTATTTGGAATTGGATTCTGTCCGTTCCAGTTTGCGAGTTGCGTCCCTCCGTCGTTGAAGAGCGTGTTCGCGGCCGTAAACACCTGCAGGGGTGTACCGCTCTCGATGTAGCTGATTCCGTTCAGTTGCCAGCCACCGATAAAGTAGTTTGCGACACTGTTGGAGTTGAGCCATCTCTCCTTCTTGCCGAAGGGCAAGTCATATGTCCCGTTGATCGCCAAATAATTCCGCGTATCGAACGAGCCTAGCGCCCATGCAGCACGAAGATCGTCCCAATCCTGTATTCCACCACCTGAATAGGTACCTCCCGGGAATCCTGTCTCCGTTGCTCCAACATTGTCCATAAGTTTGGACAAGGTATAAGAGAGGAGAACAGCGAACCCATTGGTGAATCTCCGTTCAACCTTCGCCTGCAGCGAATTATAAAAGGAGGCGCCATAGAAAGAGCCGTCGCCAAGAGTCACCCCTGTGAACTGCGGATAAGGCAAGAGCAATTGGCTTTCGGCGACGGTCGGACCGCTCAGGGCGCCGGAGGAGATGTGCCCCTGGAACGGATTGCTGACCTGGGAAATCAGCTGACTTCCGAAAGTGAGGTACTTGTCGGGAAGTTGATTTGCGTCATAATCGCCGTACAAGTGAACCCCGTGGCTACCGGCGTAGGCCACGTCGACCAGCAAGTGCATCGGAAACGTATGCTGAACATCCACATTCCACTGTTCCGCATAGGAGGTACGACGGCTGCGAGACATTGCAACTACTGATTGGCCTAGATCGGTCGCCAACCCCTGGCTGCTGCCAGTTGCATAGGTAAAACCCGTTGGGAATGGATTGCTCAACAGGTTCTGCGGATTAACGCCGTTCAGGCTGTTCACCCAAGTAGTGCTCCCGAGAAAGCCGGTATTGGGAACTGAATTCCCATTGAAGCCTCCACCGACCACCGGGGCCATGAAGATCCCGTACCCTCCACGGATAGCCGTACTCATTCCTGCGTTGTAGGCAAAGCCCACACGAGGCTGCAGGCCCGTCTTCTTGTCTGGATTGAATTGATAATGAGAAATCCCATTTACTCCAGGGAACTCCATGCCTCCGGCCAGGGCCTCGCCGGGTACCTGCAACGGAGAGGTTGCCGTAGGATTCCAGTCTGTGATTCGATTGAATCGCTCGCTCCACGGGGTGTCGTAGTCATATCTGAAACCGAGATTCAGCGTTAGTCTGTGGTTCACTTTCCAGTCATCCTCGAAGTAACCACCGTAATACTTGCTGCTGGTGATCTCATCGGGGCCGCCCGTGTAATTAAAACCGGAATCTCCAGCCCCGAGCAGAAATGAGGCAAACCCGACGCCTGACGTCCCCGAATCATAGGGACTTGGTCCTTGAGTAAAATCAGGGCCAAAGTTATAGAAGCCTCCTGCGTTATTGAATCTTCCCGTCGCGACAAGGCCGATGCCAAGATCACCGCCAAATTTAAGCGTGTGCGTGCCGGCAACCGCTGTCAGGTTTCCTGCTTCGTTATAGGTTTGATACGCATCGCGGAGAACGCCGACGAAGCAAAACGAGCCCATCGCAAGCCCCGATCCAATGTTCCCTATGGATTGCGCTACTCCAATCCCCCCGATCGATATGGACGGAAAGCACTGCACCGTACTCGATAGCTGGGAGAAGTACGACGGGAAACCAAACTGCGTCTCAGGAATGCCTAGGCCGGGCGGGGTCCTGTTCAAATGATAGCGGACAAAGCTTGAGTTAAGCTCCAGCACGGCCTTGGGGGATATGACAGTCGTATCGTCAATTGTCGCCTGCATCTGGCGTAGAGTATCGTCTCCGAGAACTGGCGAACCGACCGCCAAATCAGCAGTGTTCCCCCAGACTGGAGGTCGATCCTGCGATGTATCGGAAATTGAGAAACGACCATAAAGTCTGGATTTTGTCCTGAGCTGTTGATCGATGCGAAGTGAAAAGTCATCCTTGTCAATAGGTGAGCTTGCGTTGGAAATAAAGTTGTTGACTCCCGATGCGCTCCCCGGTTGGTTTGGAAGCGGAAGGTAATTCAGCAAGGTGGTCGTGGTGGGGTTCAGTAACCCGCTCGGTATGATATTGCCACTGAACTGTGTCCTCACATATTGTCCGGTTGCCGAATCCAGTGTCGTACTGAACGGATTGTAGATCGGAAATGGCTGTCCTGAAAAATCGCCGCCTCGTTCCGCCTGCGTAGGAATCGTAGCGGTGGTGGTGACTGCTTGCGTCCACCGCAACCCTTCATAGGAGAAGAAAAAGAACGTGTGATTCCGAAGTACCGGTCCGCCTATCGCTGCGCCAAACTGGTTGTAGAGGAACGGCGCTCTTGGAAGACCTGCCTGGATGGCGAAATAATTATTTGCGTTCAGTCCAGTTGAACGGTGAAACTCCCATAGTGAACCGTGAAACTTATTGGTTCCGGATTTTGTAATCACATTGACGACTCCACCGGCGGTATTCGGAAACTCCGCACTATAATTGTTTGTTTGAACTTTATATTCTTGCACCATATCAATGCTTGGATACAAACCTGGTCCGTTGAATGCCGGTTCTGTATTGGCTCCTCCGTCCAGGAGAAAGGAGTTCGCATTGGGACGCGACCCGTTGATCGAGACGAACTGGTCGTTGTATTCGTCCGTAGCAGGCTGTGTAAACCCATAGGATGCCAGCACGCCAGGCACCAGAGTTGCAAAACTGTAACTGTTCCGTCCATTGACGGGAAGATCCACGATGGGCTGATTGGCTATGACCTGTCCTAAAGAAGAAGTCTCGCTCTGCAGTGCTGAGGGTTCACTCGTAACGGTCACTTTCTCGGAAACCTGGCCAACCTGGATGGCCGCATTGATCGTCAGAGCATCACCGACCTCCAGTTTGATTCTCGGCTGCAGAAACTGACGAAACCCGGTTGCTTCGATGCTCAGGCTGTAATTGGCGGGGGGCAAAAGAGTTAGGTCGTAGTATCCGTGATTGTCGGTTTTTGCTGCCCGAACTTGATTCGTATCGACATTTATGAGAGTGACTCGTGCGTTTGCGATGACGTTTCCTATCTGATCAGCGACGGTCCCCTCAATAGACCCCGTTGCTGTCTGCGACCAGAGCCGAGCAATACAAAGCGAAGAAATTAGCATGCAGAGGGTCAGGCTCGTTCTCACCTTCCACCACGTCCGAGGAGTCCTTACCCGAGTATTCAAGCCCCGATTTCGAAACGATTCTGAAATCCGATGCATAGAAGTCACGTCCTTTCCTCCAGAGTTGCGCAATCACTTTCTCCAGGTGATTGATGCCGTCTTGGTTTCTACACCTCCTAATTTAAAGTTGTCAAGCGTAACGTTACGATTTTGAGAAAAAGTTGCGACATGGCAATTTAGATCGCAAGATCGACTCCCGCGCCTGGCGTCGAACGAATGCGGTTCCAGTCGCTGTGCGCTGGCTCCGCAGGCGCATCCAACCTCTTCAGTGGCCTGCAGACTGGAGTAGCCCGTCTTCATCGGCGGCTAGGAATTCGGCAATTGCCGAACGAGCATTGTCTCTGCCTTTCTCCTCATTCTCCAGGAATCGGAACGATACAGGATTCGGCATGACGCTGCAAAAAACCGACGATCCCGCCTGTGGAGATACTCTGGCGCTGCGATTGGACAGGGTCAACAAACGATGAAAAGTAGCCACCTCCCTCTCGAACCACATCAACCAGTACGAGGTTCTGGAGCGCGAGAAGCCCGGGCACGGTATTGAGCGACGCCGGCGATGACTGCAGGAATCAAGAGTGTCGATCGCGCGCGAACGAAGCCGATTACGCTTATAAAGCGCCGAGGTGCTTGATCGGCGTGGACGATGATCTGACGCCTGATTGGCCTCGCGGCAGTTTGGATGACGCACCGCACCATTTCAATCAACGACCTGGCCGCAAGTGGCGGGAAATCAGCCTCTGAGAGATTGAATCGGATGGCAGCGAGCCGGGGTATCGAGCTTTTCTTCCACTTTCGACCGGACTACCTCGTCTAAATTTGCCTCGACCCGACCTTCTCCGACCCGACCTTCTCCGACCCGACCTTCTCCGACCCGACCTTCTCCGACCCACCTGATCACCCCAGCCAGAGCCCCCACTCCAGTACCTGAATTGGCTCCTGGGTCCATGGTTGTTTCGATCGCTCTTTCAAGCAAGGTAGCGCTCTTCCTGATTTGGCAATCTGACCGGAGCGCCAAAAGGGCAAGTGTAGTATCGAGAAATCGCGCGGTTGGTTATCTCTGTCCTATCTGTTTCCCGCCCTTTCCTGTGCCGGCGCCTCACTCCCGAGACCGAACTCCGTTCCTAATCCCGCCCATCGAACCGGAAGGCATCCGGCTCCCGGAGGAAACATTACGGTTTCGCCCACGAAAAGTTGCGCGACCGCTCCGTTCGCCAGACTAGACCAAACCGATCGTGCAGGCTGGCTTCCGGAACTTCCCGGTCGCAGGGCATGTCGCTTTGTGTCTGGCGCACAACCTCTGACACAGCCGTTTACGGGCATGTCTTCCTGGCCGAAGTTCCCCTCTTGAACAAAGTAGAAAGCTCGAATAGCCGTTCGGACGGCGAATTCTCCATTTTCGGAGCTCTCGTCGCATGAAGCCTCAGGAGGTAGTCAACTTTTTGGCAACCGTGCTACGCTGATCCGAGTGGGTTCCCAACCGGGAATCTGAAGACCCGCAAGTGGTAACACGCTTATGAAAACCGTGTTACCGGTCCGATTCAGTTTGAAGCGACGTGGTTGCCCCCAGTCCCAGGAAACAAATGCCTTCCTTTTCGCGGTCCCTTTTCAATGACGAGCCAGGCAGCACCAAAGCAAAGATCACCGTCTTATATTCCCTCCTGGTTGGGTTTAATTCGGCTGCATGGTGTTGGGCGTTCTTCGCATTTCATCGCTTTCCGGTGCTCCTTGGCACGGCGTTTCTTGCTTACAGCTTCGGGCTGCGCCACGCGGTAGATGCGGACCACATCGCGGCGATCGACAACGTCACGCGCAAGCTGATGCAACAGGGAAAGCGGCCGGTTGCCGTGGGACTGATGTTCTCGCTGGGCCACTCGACCATCGTGATTGCGGGCTCGATTACGATTGCCGCCACGGCGCTGGCGCTGCAACATCGCATCGATGCGGTCCGTGCAATTGGAGGACTGATCGGCACATTGGTGTCGGCGTTGTTTCTGTTCGGAATTGCGATGGTCAATCTGATCGTGCTGCAGTCGGTTTATCGCAGCTTTATGAGGGTGCGGCGCGGAGAACCTTATGTCGAAGAAGACTTCGATCTGCTGCTTGGCAATCGCGGCTTCCTGTCGCGGTTGTTTCGCCCCATGTTCAACCTGATCCAATCCAGCTGGCATATGTATCCACTGGGTATATTGTTTGGCCTGGGGTTCGATACGGCAACGGAGATTGGCCTGCTTGGCATCTCCGCTGCTGAAGCTTCCAAGGGTCTGTCTCTGTCGTCGATCCTGGTGTTTCCGGCCTTGTTTGCAGCGGGCATGTCGCTTATCGATTCCACAGACAACATCTTGATGCTGGGAGCCTATGGATGGGCGTTCGTCAAGCCCATTCGGAAGCTCTACTACAACATCACCATTACATCCGTTTCGGTGGTGGTTGCGCTGGCCGTGGGCGGCATCGAAGCGCTCGGGCTGTTGGTGGACCGCTTGCGCCTGACCGGCGGTTTTTGGAGCCTGGTTGGCAAGCTCAATGACAACTTTGGCCTCCTCGGCTACGGCATCATTGGGCTGTTTGCGTTTAGCTGGATTTTATCGATCGCGATTTACAAGTGGCGCCGCTTTGACGATCTGGAACTGGGTACGCGCGACGCGGCGTAGGTCTTGTCGAATCGGGCCCTTCTGCTGAGGCCGATGGGCGGCGCAATTTCCCGCTCATCGGCCATCACTCACGCACCCAGCGCTTCCAGGTCGACCGAAACCCTAAGGGTATGCGCGCCGCCGCCTTGGATCACACCATACAAGGGACTGACGTCGCCGTATTCACGGCCCCAGCCGATGGTGACGTGCTCGTCTGACGGCTCAAGATTGTTGGTCGGATCCACATCCATCCATCCAACGCCCGGGCAATAGGCAGATAGCCACGCATGCGAAGCGTCCGCGCCGACCAGCCTAGGCTGACCAACGGGCGGATGGGTGCGCAGATAGCCACTCACGTAGCGCGCGGAAATGTTGAGAGCGCGCAGACATGCAATCTCGAAATGCGCAAAATCCTGGCAGACCCCGCGCTTTTTGCGAAAGACTTCTTCCGGAGTGGTGCGTACGTTGGTCACTTTGGAATCATATTTGAAATCGCCGTAAATGCGGGCGGTCAACTCGAGGAGCGCTTCGCGCATCGGGCGTCCTGGAGTAAACGACAGCGATGCATAGTCAGCAAATTCCGGCCGCGGTTTAATGCGCGGCGACTCGAACCGGAACTGGAACGCATCGAGACCAGCCGGGCTTTGATCCATCTGAACCTGCTGGACCGCTTGTTCCCAGGAAAGGGACTCGACCAAGCAAGACGGTGGTTTGGACTCCACATTCACCTCGGAGCGGGTTTCAACCACGAGTTCCCTGTGCGGCTCCTGGACGGTGAAGAAGTAAAGCAGGTTTCCGAAATAATCCGTTCGTTCGGTCATGGTTGCCGGGACCGGCTGAACGTGCAGCTGGCTCTCGACCACGTGCTGGCGCAGCAAGGTTCGCGGACGCAGACAGGCTACATGCTTGCCGATCGTAACCGGGTGGCGGTACTTGAACGTGGTGCGATGAATGACTCGGTACTTCATAGGCCTATGGTGATCGGCAACGTGCGCGCGTGGCTGAAATAGAGGCTCGACAGGTTATTTGACCAAGAAGGCAGCAAGGCTTCCAATCCGGTCAGGAAACGTTCGAGGCGGGCCACGTCTTCGGCAACGTCTGCAATGGTTGTGGCTCCTGGCAATGGATAGCTGAGCGTGCGCAAATCAAAAGTGCGCAACAAGGTTAGTGCCGCCTGCATGGCGCTGAGGTCCTCGGGAGCATGGCGCGGCAAAAGGCGGTAGAGATGCACGAGATTGGAGAGTTGAAAATCCAAAGAACGGGGATTGGTCTCATCGGCCAGCAGCACGTCCAGCACAGCGAGCGGCTGCAGCGTGGTGTAGTAACGCGACCGATAAGTCATCGAGCTGTCGGCGACTTCCAGCAGGCATTCCAGCAAGGGCCAGTCCTGCTCTCCAAGCGGGCTGGCAATCTCGCGCAGTTGCCGGGTGAGAAAGATGGCGCGCTCCAAACGCCGGCCGATGCTCATGAACTGCCATCCCACGCCTCGGTTGATGTTTTCCCGCTCCATTCCGGAGAATGCGGAAAGCAATTCCAGGCAGCCGGTGAGCACTGCGGGATATTCAAGGAGTGTTGTGAGCGGTTTAATGTCGATCGAGTTTCGCAGCTTGCCGAGAAGAAACACCATGTCCGCCGATAAGCGCTCGCGCACGTTGCCGCCAACGCGTGACACCTCGGCGAGGGTTGCGGCCAGGCTGTCAGTACGCTTGAGGTCAGCGATCAACGCAATCAATTCCTGTTCAAATTGCAGCGCCGTAATGCCCTTCTTCCTCATCTTCGGTAACTTGCTATGGCGACTGTCCAAACAGCCATGTAGCCGGAGTAGCGGCACCAATTCTGCCTGATTGGCGTGACCCACGCGTGAAATCAGCGAGCGCACAATGCGGCAGGTATATTCTGCCCGCTCCACGTAGCGTCCCAACCAGAAAACATTGTCTGCTACACTGCTGGGCACACCGGGCGCTTCGCGGCGTAGCGCGACTGGCTCGCTGCGCGGACGCAGCATGCTGAAGGTGTCGACGGGGCCGTCCCAGAGCACCCACGCGTCCTTGCTGTGGCCGCCGCGCTGCATCGAGACAACGGACCCCTGTCGTTCGGCGACCCGCACCAAGCCACCTGGAATGGCAGCCCATCCATTGCCTGTGTTGAGGACATAGGCGCGCAGAACTAGGCTGCGTGGGTAGAGGTTGCCGTTGTCCCACACCGGCGCGTTGGACAGTGCGATCTGCTCCTGGGCCACATATTCATGCGGTCTGGCGCGCAGTTGGTCGGCCAGCTTGCCTTTGGCGCCCTGCTCCAACTCCGCGCCGAATACCGGCTCCATGCCGCGCGAGGGAAACGCCGGCTTCACGACTACGGAATCCAGATGGTCGAGCACCCAATCCAGCGCGTAGGACTGTCCACACCACCAGGTAGCGACCGAGGGAAGCTTCAGTTTTTCTCCGGTCAAGTATTGGCAAAGGCCCGGCAGAAAGGGCATGATGGCAGCCGTCTCAATGAGGCCGCTGCCGAGCGCGTTGGCAACTTTCACATTTCCCGCGACAATTGCGTCGACCAGGCCCGGCACACCAAGAAGCGAGTCACTGCGCAGTTCCAGCGGGTCACAGAAGCTGTCGTCCACGCGGCGCAAAATTACGTTGACCTGCTCCAGCCCGTTCACGGTTTTGAGATAGACGCACCGGTCGCGAACGGTGAGATCGGCGCCTTCGACCAGCGTAAAGCCAAGATAGCGCGCCAAATAGGAGTGTTCGAAGTAGGTCTCGTTATACGGGCCGGGAGTGAGCAGCACAATGCGCGGATTGTCGCTGGCTGCCATGGCGGTGAGGGCATCGCGTTGGGCGCGAAAAAAGTGCGCAAGACGGAGGACGTTCGAACTGCGAAACAGATCGGGCAAAACATCGGAGACGATGGTGCGATTCTCCAGCGCATAGCCGCTTCCGGAAGGAGCCTGAGTGCGATCGGAAAGTACCCACCACTGTCCATCGGGCGAGCGGGCAAGGTCCACTGCGAGCATGTGCAGATAGCTGTGGGCCGGAACACGCACGCCCACCATGGGCCGCAGAAATGCAGGATTCGCGTAAAGCAGCGCCGCGGGGAAATGGCCGTTGGCAATCAGGGTCTGCGAGCCGTACATATCCTCGAGAAGAAGACTCAGCAACTGCGCACGCTGAATGATGCCTTCTTCCAGATCGCGCCATTCGGCGGCCGAAATTAGAAATGGGATGATGTCAATCTTCCATGGGCGGTTCACGCCCTGGGGATCGCTATAGATGTTGTACGTGATCCCATTTTCACGAATGCGACGTTCGGCTCGCGCCCAGCGGCGCCCCAACTCCTCGGAACCGATTTCGACAAGCGACTCCATCAGGTGCGCCCAGTGCGGACGGGGAATGACGCCGTCACCCGAGGCCTCGTTGTAGGCCGTACCGTAGGGTAGCTGCGTCTGATGAAGATCAACGGTCATGGAACCAGATCCAATCTCTCGACTTGCGACCCTCGTCCCGGGGGTACGCGTCGAAGATCCAGGGTGAAGGGAAATATCGGGTTGGCTTCGTCTTCAGGCGCAGCCATGGAGGCCGGCGCGGCGCTCGTCTCCTGGAAGCGCTCCAGACGCCGGCCCTCAGCCTCCGCGCTGCTGCCGGGGCGGCTGGTGTAGACGTGTCCATCGGGATGCGTCACATGATACGTACACCGGCCGATGGAACGGTTCCGCAGACAATCAATGAGATCAAACTCTAGCGGCGCATGCACGGGAACCGTTGGGTGGAGTGCAGCTGAGAGCTTGCGCGCGCGATAGCGCACTCCGGCAACCGCAACGCCCGCTTCCGGGGTTGGCTGCAGCGGAACACGGCGTCCATTGCAGGCGACCACATAGCGCCCTTGCTGCGCCAGGTCGGACACCTTAACCTGAATGCGCTCAAGCGATGAATCCACGCTGCGAACCGTTGAGCCGGATACGCTCTCTTCGGCAAGGACATTCCATGGCTCAAGAGCGCGGCGAAGCTCGAGTTCAATTCCTTCCGCGGCAATGGCGCCGATCCTGGGGAATCGAAATTCCAGATGCGCGGCAAACCATCTTTCCTCGAAGTCGAAACCGGAACGCCGCAACGCGGCGAGCACCTGGAACAGATCGTGCTTTAGGAACTCAGGGAGCATGAAACGGTCGTGCAAGGTTGCGCCCCACCGAATCAGGCTCCCGTCGAATGGCGTCTTCCAAAGCATGCTCACCATGCCGCGCACCAGCAGCATCTGCAGCAGGTTCATTCTCACGTGCGGCGGCATTTCGAAGGCCCGCAGCTCAAGCAGGCCGAATCGCGACCCGTAGCCGGGCGGGGGAAACAGCTTGTCTACGCAGAACTCCACGCGATGGGTGTTGCCGGTAATGTCCGCGAGCAAGTTGCGGAACAAGCCGTCGACGATCGAGGGCGCGCAATCGGCTGCCGGGAGCTGGCCAAAAGCGACCTCCAGCTCATACAAGGTGTCCAGGCGTGCTTCATCCACACGCGGATGCTGGCTGGTAGGCCCCACATACATTCCGGAGAACAGATAGGAGAGCGACGGATGATTCTGCCAGAAGGCGACCATGCTGCGCAGCAGATCAGGGCGCCGCAGGATAGGACTATCGGCAATGGTAGCGCCGCCGATGACGATATGGCTGCCGCCTCCAGTCGTGATCTGGTCGCCGTTATATTGAAACTTATCCGCGGTCAGTCGATTGCCGCGCGCCTTATCGTCGAGCACCGTGTAGATGTTTTCGAGCTCGTCCCAGTTGCTTGCCGGCGGGAGGTTTACTTCCAGGACGCCGGGATCGGGAGTGACGCTAAACGACTTCAAACGCGGATCGGAAGGCGGCGCGTAGCCTTCCACCCACACGGGCACCTTCAGATAGCGGCATGTGTCCTCGATTGCGCTGAGCAGGTCAAGATAGTCCGCAAGGATGTTTGTGAATGGCAGGAAGACATGCAGACGGCCGTCACGCGCCTCGACGCCGAGCGATGGGCGGATCAACACTTCTGCGGAATCGGAAGGACCGAAGACAGCGGGGAGCGGATCGGCTTCCGGTTCCTTCTCAAACAGCTCCCAGCGGTTGGCCGCGCGCCCCGGAAGTTTCACGCGATCGGCGAAGGGCGCAGGCTCAAACTCATATTCAAGCTCATCCGGGGCAACCCAGGGCATAGCCAAGGCCGGAACGCGATAGCCGATGGGCGAATCTCCGGCCGACAAAATCAGCCGTTCCGGTCGCGGAAACCAAAGCTGGCTCGACCAGCGAAGTTGTCCTCCTGGTTGACGCCGGCGCAAGGCGAGAATGTAACCGACTGGCTGCGATCCATCGGTGTCCTGATCGAACACAGGATCGAATGCAGGAAGAATATTTTCCGAGCTCACTTGAAGCCGGCGGGTCAGCGCTTTGATGAACTGAAGGGCATCCTTCGCGCCCCGTGCGTAGTTCTCCTCGTCCCGCGCAATGAGCTGAACGTCTTCCCACACGGCAACGCCATCCGCACGCCAGTAGCAGCTCAAGGCCCAGCGCGGCAGGGGCTCGCCGGGATACCACTTCCCTTGCCCGTAATGGAGAAGCGCACCGGGCGCCATCTCTGCTCGCAAAGCCTGGATCAGCGCCAGCGCGCGCGTTCGCTTCACCGCGCCCAGGGCATCAATGTTCCATTGCGGGCTTTCCGGATCGTCGATGCCTACATAGGTCGGCTCGCCACCCATGGTGAGGCGCACGTCCTCGGCGGCCAACGCCGCATCGATGCGGTGTGCGAGCTGCCTTATGCCCTGCCAATCCGCCTCAGTGAACGGCTTGGTTGGTCGGCGCAGATCATTCAGGCGGCGCACCGACAGCGAGTGAATGAATTCGACGCCAGAAGGCTCAGCCGTGCCACTGATCGGCGCAGTCTGGGCAGCATCCGGCCTGCACACCAACGGAATGTGGCCCTCGGCGGCAAGCAGACCGGAAGTCGGATCCAACCCAATCCATCCCGCGCCGGGCAGGAAGGCTTCAGCCCATGCATGCAAATCGCCTATGTCTTGCTTGGGGCCATCCTCGGTTTCGAGCTGGATCAAATACCCTGACACAAATCGCGCCGCAATGCCCAGATGCCTGAGGCACTGGACCAGCAACCAGGCCGAGTCCCGGCACGATCCGGACCGCTTGGCCAGAGTCTCTTCGCAGGTTTGGACCCCTGGCTCGAGCCTGGTTACATAACCAATTTCGTCGCGGATCTTTCGATTCAGGTCCAGTAATAGGCTGATGGTTCCGTTCTTTTGGCGGGCAGGAGCATCAAGAAAAGCCTTCACGCCGGGGCCGGCGGACTCCGTCTGCAGGTACGGCCGCAAATCCGTGGCCTGTCGGGGTTCGTAGGCGAAAGGGTATTGCTCAACTCCGGGCTCCAGAAAAAAATCAAAGGGGTTGAGCGGCGTCAGGTCCGCAACCAACTGCACGTCCACCAGCAGCTCTTTCGTTTTGCCGGAAAAGAGAATCCGTGCCAGGCGATTGTTATATGGGTCCAGCTGCCATTTGAGGATGTGGTTGGAAGGAGTGACTTCAAGCGAATAGCTGAGAATGGGGACGCAACCATGGAGTGCAGGGCGCAGCTGGATCACCTGGGGGCCAAGGGAAATTTCCTTGTCATACCGGTAGCAGGTCCGATGATGCAGCGCAATTTCGATTGCCATCCGCCCTCTTGCGGACCGCACCTGGAATCGGCGGTCGGCCATCCTTTGGCAGCTCAACGCGCGAACTGGAGAACATCGCGTCAAGCAGGTTTGTAAAGACAGGTTAACCTATCCCAATCCAGACGGAGGCCGATTCCGCGGCGCCGCTTGATTCTGAACTGGCTAGCTAGCGCCACCAGGCAGAGCGGATTTCGTGACCGGGCAGGACCTCGGTCGGCATTCCGGGCGTGGGTGACCAGATATTGAGACCATCGACTGCGACGATATGCTCGATCGGCTGGCGCCAAGGATGGAGGGCGAGATCGAACAGTCCCCAGTGAATGGGCATGAGAAGGCCATGGCCACCAAGAGCGCGAAAGCTGCGGACGGCTCCTTCCGGCCCCATGTGGATATCCGCCCAGAGCGGGTCAGAGGCACCGATTTCCAGCATAGTCAGGTCGAAGGGGCCGAAGTTCGCACCAATTTCACGGAAGCCATCCCATTCCCCCGAATCCGCGCCATAGTAAATGCTGCGCGTTGGACCAGCCAGCGCAAACGACGCCCATAGGGTCTCAAAGTGATCGAAAAGGCCGCGCCCGGAAAAATGCCGCGCCGGCAGCGCCGTGATTTGGATCGAGCCCGCTTTCACTTGCTGGGTCCAATTCAGCTCCGTAATACCTTCGGGATCAACGCCCATCCGCCGTAGCAGCGCACCAACGCCCAGCGGCGTCAGCCAGCGCGCCTGGCGCTGGCTCTGCATTCGTGCCAGCCGCCGCACGGTTGCCTCGTCCAGGTGATCGTAGTGATCGTGAGAGATGATCACAGCGTCGAGCGGCGGCAAGTGTTCGAGAACAAGCGGGGGCGCGAAGAAACGTTTGGGTCCGATCCACTGAACGGGAGCAGCGCGCTCATCCCATACTGGATCGATCAGGATGCGAGAACCATCCAGTTCAACCAGCGATGAGGAGTGCCCCATCCAGGTGATACGCAGTCCTGACGCCGGCGCGGTCTGATAGATCCGATGGTCGGTTTGGAACGGACCCAACGGTTGTTGCGGAGAGCGCGTTGCCGCGCCGGTAAAGAAGCGTGGACCTACTTTGAACATTGTGGAAAGACCACCCACTTTGGTCGGCACAGGATTCAGGTAGCGTTTTCCCAGACGTTCAGCCAGCTTCAATTGCATTCCTATCCGATGCGCAACGCCGGGGGCACGATTCCCGGATCCGCGCCGGATCTCTTCCAGTGCTCGCGATCCTCTGTGGTCGCCGCATTGGACGAGATCGGACAATTTGCCTTCGGCTCGTAGGTCGGATACGAGTCCGGCTCAGGGCTGGTCTCAATCCCGCTCAGCGTTGCCAGGTCAGCCTGCACCTGCGCCCACAAGCGGGGATCTTTCTTGGTGGTGATGGGCGCCTCGGGATTGGCGTAGTAAGACTGAATGTCTTGCTTGATACCTGGCGGGATCAGCCGGCTCGGCTGCCGCGTCAGCGTGTGCAGGAGCATGGCATAGGTTGAGTCGGTGAGCCGATAGCCTCCAGGCTGTACGACGTGCCCCGTATCCAGATCGCGATTGGGCAAAGGATGGTGGGGGTCAGCCGGACTGTCCTCGGCAGCTCCAGGAATTGTCGTCAGCTGTTCGCTCGGAGAACTCGCAGCCAGTACGCGTGGTTGGCAGTTCTCAGCACTGGGAGCGAGCGGCGTGAATCTGGCCAGGGATAGGCGCAGTGCGGCTGTGGAAACAGCCAGGCTGTGCATGTATTCCGCTTCCGTGGCCTCCGTTGGCCCCTTCACGGCCACCAGCTTCAGCGGGCCAACTTTGGGCAAGACAAACAGCACCGCCGCCAGCGCGTACGTGCCGATGCCTGCCTTGCGCCGGTATGCCTGCCAGTTGTTTTCAGTGTCCAACGCTGCGGCCTGCCTTTCCATCTCGATAGCATCGGCAGTGGTGGGGTCGGCTGGCTCATGGTGGAGACGCAACAGCGTAGTCGCATAGGCAATGCGCGGAATCAAGGTTCGCACGGCAAAACGATAGGCAATCACGTTGATGCGACGTCCGCGCCTACCAGTGAAGTCCTCGTTCGTTCCATACGTCTGATAGAACGCCAGAGCCACCAGCTTCACAGGCACATCAAGCCCGATGTGGCGCAAGTAATGCACGGGCGCCACGCGATGGTGAGCCACTTCGTTGATGTCGAATGCAAACTCCGTCTGTACGTGCTGGCGCTCGCCCTGGGCATAGTTGACCACCGGCCCGTATTTCGCGCGCAGCTTGGGAAACTCCACCGGTACGGCCAGGTTGGTAGCTTCCGAGTGGCCCACCGTATCGCCAACGTAGTGGGACAAGGCACCAATGGCGAAAGCCAGTTCGTTGGCATTTTGCGCGTTGCGAAACAGGTTGACGACAAAGTCGCCCGAACGCACATAGTGGGTAAGGTTGGAGAAGCCCATATCGCCAAACGGGTAGTAGCCAATGTCCTGAATCACGCATCCTCCATAGGCATAGGCCCGGGCTCGCTCCAATTCTGCCTGCGTCAAGTTTGGATAGCGGCTCAGCAGCAGCGGGACGATCGAATCCTTCCAGGTCAGGTCGATCAGCTGCTCATGCGTGATCAGTGAGTAAGCGTACGCGTTTGCCCATGGCAGTATCAGACAGAATAGAAGCGGAACCACTTTCAGAATTCGTTTCAACTCCTTGATCCTCTACCTGGGTAGGATGCGCCAAGCGGGTTCGATCGCCGCGAATGTTCGTTCTGCCGCGGCTGTTCTGCCCATGGGGCGGCCAAAATCGATCCGTTCCGACCCGAATACCGCCCCCCCCTGATTGAGTGCCGTGAAATGCTCAGATGCTTCAGCAGAAGGTCAAACAGTCGTGCGAACGAGTAATATGGATTCGTCCCTGCTCACCCCACTTTCGGAGGTTCTGTGCGCTCCCTTCCTTTGGCAACCGCCGCATGCCTGCTCTCCTTCCTCGCCCTTGCGTCCCCCGCAGCGCAATCGGCTGAAAAGCCCCACATTTTTCAGCGCCCGGCCCTCAGTCGCGAATTGATCGCTTTTGGTTACGCTGGCGACCTTTGGACCGTGCCCCGCGACGGCGGCCGAGCCACCCGCCTGACTACCGGAGTGGGCATCGAGACCGCTCCGGTCTTTTCGCCCGACGGCAGCACCCTGGCTTTTACCGGCGAGTACGACGGCAATACCGACGTCTTCACCATCCCGGCCACCGGCGGCATTCCCTACCGCGTTACTTATCACCCGGCAGCCGATTTTGCCGTCGCATGGACACCTGACGGCAAGCAGATCGTCTTCCGCTCTACGCGCCAGTCTGCGAGCCGCTACACCCAGCTTTACTCCGTGCCGGCCAAGGGCGGAATCGCCAAGCCCCTGCCTTTGCCCATGGCCTACCAGGGTCAGTTTTCCCCCGACGGCTCGGCGATCGCCTATAATCCGCTGCCACCGGCATTCGGGTTCGACTTCACTTCGTTTGTCTCCTGGGGCAATTATCGCGGCGGCCGCGCCAGCGTCCTTTGGATCACGACACTTCCCGGCCTTGAATCCACCCAGATTCCGCATGAAGTGGCTTCCGATTTCTCTCCCGTCTATGCAGGCGGAAAGATCTATTTCCTCTCCGGCCGAAAAGGCCACATCGGCATCTTCAGTTATGACCCAGCGACAAAAGCGGTGTCGGAAGCGCTTCATAATGACGGCCCCGATATCCGTACCCTTGCCGGCCAGGGCGATACGCTGGTCTACGACCAGCTCGGTGAGATCCACCTCTACGACACCGCCTCCGGCACAAGCAGACTGGTTCCAATCGAGCTTGACGCCGACCTGCCGGAAGTGCGCCCGCGCATCGAGAGCGTAGGCGATCAGATCGACCACATCGCTATCTCTTCCACAGGCTTGCGCGCGGTCGTTGAAGCCCATGGAGATATCTTCACCGTCCCAGTGAAGCACGGTCCAACGCGCGATATCACCAGCACCTCCGGCATCATGGAGCGTGACCCGGCGTGGTCGCCGGACGGCCAGTCGATCGCTTACTTTTCGGACCAGTCAGGCCTCTATGCCCTTTACGTGGCGCCGCAAACCGGCACCGCGCAGGCAGGCGCGCCGCCCATCAAGAAATTCCCACTGTCATCCGAGCCGGCCTATTATTTCGATCCAAAGTGGTCGCCCGATGCGAAGAAGATCGCCTTCCACGACAACCGTCTGAATATCTACATGCTCGACACCACAACGGGAAAGCTTTCGACCATCGGCGGCAAAAATGACTTTGGCGGATTCTCCAGTTCAGAATTCGATCTCGACTGGTCGCCCGATTCGAAGTGGATCGCTTATCCGCGTTCGCTCACCAACCATTTGCACGCGCTGTACCTCTATTCGCTTGACAGCGGTCAGTCCACGCAGGTGACCGATGAAATTGCCAACTCGCACGAACCGGCGTTCGACCGCGACGGCAAGTTTCTCTACTTCATTGCCAGCACCAACTCCGGAGCGACGTCAGACGGGCTGGACATGACCAGCGACCTTTATAACGTGACGTCCAATATTTATGCGGTCGTACTTGCGGCCGACCAGGCTTCTCCGATCGCTCCTGAACTGGACGACGAAAAGCCCTCCACCGAAAAGAAGGACGAAGCCAAGAAGGAAACCGACGGATCGTCCGATGCGGAAGCCACGAAGAACAAGGACGAAGCCAAGACCGGCGACGAAAAGCCAAAAGCCGATGAGGCTCCCAAGACGGTGGCCCCCATCAAGGTTGACCTGGCAGGAATTGAAAGACGCATCGTCGCATTGCCGCTGCCGGCCGCTGATTACGTCAAGCTTGCCGCCGGGAAAAAGGGGAGCATTTACTTTCTCGAAAACATGGATCCTGCCGGCACCTCCGGCGGCGCACCGACGCTCAGTCGATGGATGTTAGAAGACCGCAAGACAGAAAAGCTCGCTGACCGCGTTGACAGCTTCGAGCTTTCAGCAGACGGCGAGAAGATGCTCCTGGCAATCTCCAGCCGCGTACCAGGCTCCTTGGAAGGCGGCGGCCCTCCGAGTTGGGTTATCGTGCCGGCCAACGCGCCCGTCAAGCCCGGCGAAGGCACGCTCAACTTCGCCGACCTCAAGGTCCACGTGGACCCTGCTGAGGAGTGGATGCAGATGTACCACGAGGTCTGGCGCATTGAGCGTTCTTATTTCTACGACCCTCATTTCCATGGCACCGACACTGTTGCCGACGAGCGCCGTTTTGAGCCTTACGTCGCATCGATCGCATCACGCGCCGACCTCAACTACATCTTCCAGGAGATGCTGGGCGCGTTCTCGGTCGGACATTTGCGCGGAAATGGGGGCGAGATTCCGACTGGTCCTCATGTCCAGGGCGGTTTGTTGGGGGCCGACTACGCGATCAATAACAATCGCTATTGCCTTGCGAAAATCTATACCGGCGGAAAATTCAATCCCAACGTGAAAGCTCCCCTCGCGCAGCCCGGCTTAAATGTTGCCGCTGGCGATTGCATTCTGGCCATCAACGGACTTGACCTCGATGCTTCGGTCGATATCCAAAAGCCTCTGGAAGGCACGGCCGGAAAGGTCATCAGTCTTCGAGTTGCAAGCGCCGATGGCAAAAACACGCGCGATATTTCTGTCATTCCCGTCGCCAGCGAGGCGACTCTACGCAACATTGACTGGATCGAAGGCAACCAGGAAAAGGTTGACCAGCTTTCCGGCGGCAAGCTGGCCTACATCTACCTGCCTGATACCGGCCAAGACGGTTTTACAAACTTCAATCGCTACTACTTTGCTCAGACGGAAAAGCAGGGCGCGATCATCGACGAGCGCTTCAACGGCGGCGGCCAGGTGGCCGACTACTTTGTTGAGGTACTGGCCCGTCACATTGAGTCCTACTGGGCACCTCGCTACGGGAACATCGAACACACTCCAAACGCCGGCATCTACGGCCCCAAAGTCATGCTCGCCAATGAATTTTCCGGCTCCGGCGGCGATGCCCTTCCCTGGCTCTTCAAACAGGCCAAACTCGGCGTCCTGGTAGGCAAGCGTACGTGGGGAGGCCTGGTCGGCATCAGCGAAATTCCCGTGCTGATGGATGGAGGGCATGTGACTTCGCCCAGTGTCGCCTTCTTCTCACCCAAAGGAGAGTGGGATGTGGAGAATCACGGCGTCGATCCAGATGTAGTGGTCGATCAGGACCCCAAGGCTGTGGGTGAAGGTCATGACCCGCAACTGGAGATGGCGGTTTCCATCGCTCTTGAAAACTTGGGGAAGCAACCGCCTACACAACAGGAAAGGCCGGCCTATCCCAACTACCATCGATAATCATGAGCATCAAGCCGTCCCGTAGTCTCGCATTTTCCTCCTCGCTCATGGGCGGGACGGTTCTCGCCGGTCTGGCGGTGCGATTTGCCCCGCTTGGCCTTCCGCACTCGGTCGTCAAATACGGCGGATCGATGCTCTGGGCACTGATGATTTATTGGGTGGTTTCAACGCTGCTTCGCCGGTGGCAAGTCTTACTTGCCGCCATCATCGCCGGAGCCGCCGCAACAGTGGTTGAATTTTTCAAGCTCTATCAAGCCCCGGCGCTGAATGCCTTTCGCCTCACGGTTCCCGGCATCCTTCTTCTTGGCCGCGTCTTTTCCGCATGGGATATCCTCGTCTATTGGGTTGCCATCGGCATCGGCGCCTCAATCGACTTGTGCATGAGGCAAGGGATTGCCGATGAGCCCAGAAGGAACACGCGACTCTCATGATGCTCCCAATGCAATCAACCCTGCCGGCAACAGGACGTCGACTCGACTCCACCCCGAGGGCTCATTTAGAATCGACCTAAATTGGAGCATCAAGAACTATGCCAAAACATGAATTTCAAACTGAAGTTAGTCAACTCCTGCAACTCATCATCCACTCTCTCTATTCCCATCCGGAGATCTTTCTCCGCGAGTTGGTGTCAAATTCCTCTGATGCGCTCGACAAGCTCCGCCATCTCACGCTGACTGACGATGCGTTGAAATCTCTTCCCTTTAGTCCGCGCATCGATCTGGAGTTGGACGAGGCCAAGCAGACTCTCAGTATCGCCGATACCGGGATCGGCATGAATGAGGACGACCTCGTATCGCACCTCGGCACCATTGCCCGTTCAGGCACCAAGATCTTTCTCGCCCAACTTTCTGCCGACGCCAAGCGCGACTCAAATCTTATCGGTCAATTCGGCGTCGGTTTTTACAGCGTCTTCATGGTTGCCGACCGCATTGAAGTAACCTCACGCAAGGCCGGCGAAGAGGGCGCCTGGCGCTGGACCAGTGACGGCACCACCGGTTACGAGATCGAACCTGCCGAGCGCTCCCAAGCCGGAACGACCGTGCTGATTCACTTCAATGATGAGGGCAAGCAGTATGCCAACGGATGGCGCCTGCAGGAGATAGTGAAGAAGTACTCCAATCACATCGCGTTTCCCATCTTCCTCACCTACGAAAAAAGCGAGTGGGATGAAAGCGAGAAGAAGTCGCTCAAGAGGCGCGTCACCGAACAAGTGAACGTGGCCAGCGCCCTTTGGCAGCGGCCTAAGAGCGAACTGAAGGATGAGGATTACAAGGAACTCTACAAATCCATTTCCGGCGACTGGGCAGACCCACTCTTCTGGTTCCATACTAAAGCTGAAGGCAGCCTGGAATATACGACGCTCTTCTTCATCCCCTCCAAAGCGCCGCTCGATCTCTATCAGACCGAGTACAAAGTCGGCGTCAAGCTCTACGTCAAGCGCGTCTTTATCATGGACGACTCCAAGGACCTGCTCCCGCAATACCTGCGCTTCGTACGCGGCATCATTGACAGTGAAGACCTGCCTCTCAACGTAAGCCGCGAAATTCTCCAGCAGAATCGGGTGTTAGCCAGCATCCGCTCAGCGAGCGTGAAGAAGATTCTCACTGAGCTTAAAAACATCTCCAGCAATGACCCTGAGCAGTACTTGAAGTTCATTACCGAATTCAATCGCCCCATCAAGGAAGGGATTTACAGCGACTACGGCAACCGCGAGATACTGCTCGAACTGGTCCGATTCAAATCAACCAAGGCCGAAGGCCTGACCAGCTTTGCAGACGTCAAGGCGCGTATGAAAGACGGCCAGAAGAGCATCTACTATATCTCCGGCGGCACGGAGACGCTTTTGCGCTCTTCGCCTCTGCTGGAGATCTACAAGAAAAAGGACATTGAAGTCCTCATCCTGGACGACGACGTAGATGAAATTGTCTTTGCCGGCCTAGACAAGTACGGCGAAACCGATATCAAAGCCGTCAACAAGGCATCGACCAGCGAGGATCTGAAGGACGAAGCCGAGCCCGACAAGACGGAACCGCTCAAGCCTCTGCTCGAAAAACTGAAGGCCACACTTGGCGATCGGGTGAAAGATGTCCGCGCTTCTGTGCGACTGGCTGACAGCCCGTCCTGCATCGTCAGTGATGAGCAAGAACCTTCGATGCAGATGCAGCAGATGCTGCGCGCCATGGGGCAGGCAAACATTCCTGTCGCCAAGCCGACGCTCGAGATTAACCCCGATCACGACATCGTCAAAAAGCTTCTGGCGCGAAAGGACGACGCCGTATCAGAGGACGCGGCATGGCTGCTTCTGGATCAGGCTCTGCTGATGGAAGGCGTGCCGCTCCAGGATCCGGCGGTATTTGTTCAGCGCCTCAATCGGATTTTGAATCTCTCCATTCAGCAATAATCCTCTTGCGGCTGCCCAACATGTGCAGCCGCAAAAGCAAACTTCGAGTTAGATCACTTCACCAAAAGACTTTTGTCTTCGCTTTCATCTGGAAGAACTTGCTTCCTTTTCTGACTGCTTTCGATGACCGCCGATTCTATCTCGCTATTAATCTCGGCGCCGAGAAGAAGC